>JAHBYP010000005.1:0-300843 GCA_019635875.1 Alphaproteobacteria bacterium | reverse complement strand
AGACCGGCGTATCCTCGACGATCAGCCCGGTGACGCACACGGCCGACGTCGACGTGAACAGCGCCGTCAGGAACGGCGCATGACCCGGACCCTCGCGCGCGATCGGCAGCATCAGCAGCAACGTTCCCGCGGCGATTGCCAGGAGAAAGACGGCGGGCACCAGCCTTACCGGATGAGTAAGCTTGCGAAGCAACGCTATCCCGTTCCCGCTCAGCCACGAGCCATTGGAGAGTCGCGCGCGAATGCGTCGGCGAATTGGTGCGCACTCTATAGCCGACGCGGCAATCGGCGACCATAGACTTTGGCCATGGATGGCCGCTTGAATTTCGAGGAGACGCAGCATGGATCGATTCACCGGCGGTTGCCTGTGCGGCAAGGTCCGCTTCGTGGCGTCGGGTCGTCCCTACCGGGTCGGCCTTTGTCACTGCCTCGACTGCCGCAAGCATCACGGCGCGCTGTTCCACGGCTCCGCCGTGTTCGCGCAGGACGCCGTGACCATCGAGGGCGAGACGCGCGACTACGCCGGGCGGTTCTTCTGTCCCCGCTGCGGCTCGCCGGTCTTCGGACGCTGGGCGGACGAGATCGGCGTGAACCTGGGCGCGCTGGACGCGCCCGACCAGCTGACGCCGACCTACGAGCTGTGGACCATCCGTCGCGAGTCCTGGCTGCCGCCGTTTCCGCTGGCGCGACGCTACGAGCGCGATCGCGACGCCTCGGGTCGCTTCGAGCAGTAGGTCGTCTTTTGGTTTGGTGGTTGCCTTCGGGCCGCGCCGCTCCAGCGGCGCTCATGATGCGTCGCTGGAGCGACGCGGCCCGAACGCCTTGAAGCAGGACGCCGGCGCCTCACTCGTTGGCCGACTTCAGCGCCTCGCGCACCTTGCGCAGTGCGTGGTCGAAGGCCTGGCGCGAGTGCGCCAGCGCCTCGCCCAGCGCCGCCGATGACCGGCGGCCGGCCTCGCGCAGTTTGTCCATCTGCGCGTCGGCCGCTTCGGCGACCTCCTTGACCTCGTGCAGCGCCTCCTCGAGCTGGGCGCGGCGGATGGCGATGGCGTCGGCGGCCTCGCTCTTCAGCTCGTCGCGCAACGCACGCAGATCGTCGCGCCGTCGCTTCAGGCCGGCGATGGCGTGATCGGCCTCGGCCTTGAGCCCGGCCTCGAGCTGGCCGGCCTCGGTCTCCAGCGATGCCAGCGCCGCCTCGATCTCCGCCAGCCGGCGCTCGGCCCATTGCCTGAAGGAATGCGTGGGGTTGTCCTGTCCGCTCATCCTGCGCTCCCTCGCGTCGCCCGCGCGGCGTCGTTCAGTGCGGCCTGCCCAGGGCGGCGGCGAAGGGCAGGCTGAAGACCGGCTCATCATCCTCGTCGAGCACATGCATCGTCCAGTCGCGCCAATCCTCCAGGGTCGGCTCGGCGATCAGCACGCGCACCAGGCGCCTGGCGTGGAGATCGGCCTCGGCGAGATTGCGCAGCTCGGCGCCCGTGGGATCGACCCAGGTGTCCTGGGCGTTGCTGCAGTGGAAGTAGAGGCGGGTCATGGCGGCGTCTCCGTGCAGGCATCGATGCCGCATGGTCCGCCGCGCGTCGACGGCGCGCCATTCCGGTGTGCCCCTAAGGGGAATCCCGGAGGCGATGGGTGCCTGGACCTTTCCAACGGGCGACGTGAACGCGCGTTGCCGCGCCGCGACCGGGTCACGCAGCATCAGGGCTCGGGCCGACGATCGACTCCGGGATCCAGGCCCGCCGCCGCCAGGGTCAGCCGCGCCAGGTAGTGTGCCCAGCCTGCATTGTGCCCGTCGCATTGCGCCTGGCTGGGCAGGCCGGTGTGGGTCATGCGCAGCAGCGTGCCGCCGTCGCGGTCGATCAGGTCGATCTCGACCAGGCTCGAGCCCGGCGGCACCTGCTCGCTGCCCTCCCAGCCGAAGCTGTAGGCCAGGCGGTGCACCGGCACGACCTCGCGAAAGGCGCCGCGCGCGGCGCGCCCGGCGATGCCCTTGAGCAGATAAAGACCGCCCTGATGCGGCTCCATCTCGGCCTCGCTGCCCATCCAGCGGATGATCTTGTCCGGGTCGGTCAGGAAGGCGAAGACGCTGGCGGGCGGGGCGGCGATCTGCGTCTCGCGGCGGACGACCAGGGGTTCGGCTGTCATCGGTGCCTCCTCATCGGCGCACCATAACGCCGCTTGCCACCTGCGCCGCGAGTAACATCGGTGGCATGATTGCCGGCATGCAGCTTTCCGCGACGCTCGCCTGGCTCGTCGACTCAGCAAGCGATGTGCCGGGCGCCGACCATCTGCTCGCCGGGCTCGGCGCGCGTCTGCGGGCCGATGGCCTGCCGCTCGCCGGCGGCGCGCTGACGCTGGCCGTGCCGCATCCGTTGATCGCGCGGCGCACCTGGTTGTGGCGTGCCGACGGCGACGCGGTGATCGAGGCCCTGGGCTTCGCCGGCCTCGGCCTGACCCAGCCGACACCGGCGGGCGATGCCGGCCGGGGCTGGCTCGCCTCGCTGGCCTCGGGCCCGGTGCATCTGGACAGTATCGGCATGCGGCCGGACGCTCCGTCGCTCGCCTGGATCGGCCCGCGCGCCTTCACCACGCGGGAGGCCGAGGTGCTGGGCCAGGCGGCGCGCTTTGCCGCCGCGCCGCTTTCCACGCTCGCGGCGCGCGCCACCCTGGCGGCGGCGCTCGAGGCCTATCTCGGCCGGCGCAGCGCGGCGCGCGTGCTGGCCTCGCCGCTCAGCCGTGCGGTGGGCGAGACCATCCAGGCCGCGTTGCTCTATGCCGATCTGCGTGGCTTCACCGAGCTGTCGCAGAACCATCCGCCCGACGCGGTGATCGCCGCGCTCGACGCCTGGTTCGACCGCATCGCCGGTCCCGTGCACGCCTTCGGCGGCGAGGTGCTGAAGTTCATCGGCGATGGCGTGCTGGCGATCTTCCCGGTTGCCGGCGCGCTCTCGCGCGCCGCCGCCTGCGACGCCGCGTTGCGCGCGGTGGCTGCCTCGAGCCTCGGCATGGCCCATCTCGACAAGGCGCGCGCGGAGCAGGGGCTGCCGCCGCTGCCGTTCGGTGCGGCGCTGCATGTCGGCGAGATCTACTGGGGCAATATCGGCGCCGCCGACCGGCTGGACTTCACCGCCATCGGCCCGGCGGTGAATCTCGTCAGCCGGCTCGAGGGCCTGTGCCGGCCGCTCGGCCGCAGCATCCTGGTCTCGGGCGCGCTCGCCGCCGAGAGCGGTGCTGCGCTGCTGCCGCTGGGCACCCACGTCCTGCGCGGCATCGCCGAGCCCTGCGCGGTGTTCACGGTTGCGCAGGAGGTGGCGGGCTGATCCACATCGCCGGCTGTGGATGAACGATCGGTCCGCTACAAAGAGGGGCGCTGCGCCGATACGATGCGCGGCCAACGAGAACACCCCCTCCGAATGGAACACGCGTCGATGACATCCCCCCGCCGTGCCCCGCGCAGCCCGTCCCGCAAGCCCAAGGAAGCCAGGCTGTCGCGCACCCGCGCGCCGGAAGGGCTGTCGGCGCTGGAGTGGCAGCGCGGCCTGCGCCGCCAGTTCGGCCGCGAGCAGGCCTTCGGCCTGGAGAACATCGGCGCCGAGCCGTTCTTCTCGGAGTTCCGCGTCACCAACCCGGCCTCGAAGTCGAGCTACCGCGTGGCGATCCGCGGGCCCGGACCGGGCGGCAATTTCTGCTCCTGCCCGGACTACGCCACCGGCGAGCTCGGCACCTGCAAGCACATCGAGTTCACGCTGGCCAAGCTGGAGCGCAAGCGCGGCGCCAAGGCGGCCTTCGCGCGCGGCTACCGTCCGGCCTTCTCTGAGATCTACCTGCGCAACGAGGGCCAGCGCCGCGTCCATTTCCGTGCCGGCACCGACTGTCCGGCGCCGCTGCGCGAAGCCGCCGCCCGCCTGTTCGACGCGTCGCGCGACTTCATGCTGCCGGAGGATCGCTTCGCGGGGCTGGAGCGCTTCCGCGCGCTGGCGTCGGATTGCGGCCACGAGCTGCGCGTCTACGACGATGCGCTCGATTTCATCGCCGGCCGGCGCGACGCGGTGCGGCGCGCGGCGGCGCTCGAGCGGTTGTTCCCGAAAGGCGCCGCCGATCCCAAGCTGCGCGCGTTCCTGAAGGCGCCGCTGCATGCCTACCAGGCCGAGGGGGCGCTGTTCGCGGTGCGCGCCGGCCGGGCGCTGATCGGCGACGACATGGGCCTGGGCAAGACGATCCAGGCGATCGCCGCCATGGAGATCCTGGCGCGCCATTTCGGCGTCGCCCGCGTGCTGGTGATCTGCCCGACCTCGCTGAAGTATCAGTGGCAGAGCGAGATCGCGCGCTTCACCGGACGCGACGGCAAGCGCGCGGCGCGCGTCGTCGGCGGCGGCCGGGCGCAGCGGCAGAAGGACTACGCGGCCGAGGATTTCTGCAAGATCGCCAATTACGAGACCTTGCAGGCCGACCTCGAGCTGATCGCCGCCTGGGCGCCCGAGCTGGTGATCGTCGACGAGGCGCAGCGCGTCAAGAACTGGAACACCATCGCCGCGCGCGCGCTCAAGCGCATCGACAGCGCCTACGCCATCGTGCTCACCGGCACGCCGCTGGAGAACCGGATCGAGGAGCTGATCTCCATCGTGCAGTTCGTCGACCAGCATCGGCTGGGGCCGACCTGGAAGCTGCTGCACGAGCACCAGGTCAAGGACGAGGCCGGACGGGTCACCGGCTATACCGGGCTGGAGAAGATCGGCCGCACGCTCGAGCCGGTGATGATCCGCCGGCGCAAGTCCGAGGTGCTGCGCCAGCTGCCCGGCCGCAGCGACCAGACGCTGCTGGTGCCGATGACCGAGATGCAGATGGCGCACCATCGCGAGAACGCCGACGTCGTGGCGCGCATCGTGCAGCGCTGGCGGCGCACCGGCTTCCTCTCCGACCAGGACCAGCGGCGCATGACCTGCGCCCTGCAGAACATGCGCATGTCCTGCGTCAGCACCTACCTGCTCGACCAGGAGAGCGACCATGGCGTGAAGGCCGACGAGCTGGCGGCGCTGCTCGACGAGCTGCTGGCCGAGCCCGACTCCAGGGCTGTGGTGTTCTCGCAATGGACGCGCACGCAGGACATCGTCGTCCGCCGCCTCGAAGCGCGCGGGCTGGGCCATGTCGCCTTCCACGGCGGCGTGCCGTCGGACAAGCGGCCGGCGCTGGTCCAGCGTTTCCGCGAGGATCCCGCGTGCCGCGTCTTCCTGTCGACCGACGCCGGCAGCACCGGGCTGAACCTGCAGCACGCCTCGACCCTCGTGAACATGGACCTGCCGTGGAACCCCGCGGTGCTCGAGCAGCGCATCGCGCGCATCCATCGCATGGGCCAGGCGAAGCCGGTGCGGATCGTCAACTTCGTCGCCAAGGGCACGATCGAGGAGGGCATGCTGTCGGTGCTGGCCTTCAAGCGCTCGCTGTCGGCCGGCATCCTCGACGGCGCCGGCGGCGAGATCTCGCTCGGCGGCTCGCGGCTGAACCGCTTCATGAAGGAAGTGGAGAGCGTCACCGGCGGCATCGGCGAGGCCCAGCCCATGACGCCGGCCGAGGAGGCGGGGGTTGCCGCCGCCACCGCGGCCAACGACGATGTGGCGCCGGCACCGCAGCAGGTCGTGAGTCCGCCGGTCGAGCCCGAGTCGCGCGCCGCCGTCACCGATCCGTGGCAGGCGCTGGCGCAGATCGGCGGGCAATTCGTCGCCGCCCTGGCCGCCGCCGGCGACGGCGGGGTCGCGGCGCATCCCTGGATCGAGCGCGATCCGTCGAGCGGCGCGCGCAACCTCAGGATCCCGCTGCCGCCCCCGGAAACCGCGCGGCAGATCGCCAGCGCGCTCTCGGCGCTCGCCGACAGCCTGCGCGGCGGCCGCACCTGACGCGCGGCGCGTTGCCTCGTCCGGTGCCGCGAACCAGCCGGCAGCGGGCCATCGCATATGGCCGGTTTGACTTGGTCTTACCTTCCCCCGGAGGGGGAAGGTGCCCGAAGGGCGGAAGGGGGATGTCGAAGGCGGACATCGATTTCGTTGAGGCATCCCCCTTCCGTCGCGCTGCGCGCGCCACCTTCCCCCTCCGGGGGAAGGTAGCTCCGAGACCATATGCGATGGCCTTGGTTCGGCAGCGGGGCCTGTGGTCCATCGGGCGGCCTGATTCGCAGGGCATTGCGCGAGTGGCTCGACAGGAAGGCACTCGGCGATCCCGGCTGGCCTTTGCTGATCCTCGAGTGGCAGGGAGCCGCCGACACGCCTCGCTTCGAGTCCTACCGCGACGAACTGTTGCCGCCGCATGAGGACGCGCTGGCGTAAAGCACCCATCCGACACGATATGATCGCTCGCGGGTAGGATCGCCATCTGGCATTCGTCATGGTTGTGACGCATGCTGCGGGTACCGTTCGAGCGGCTCAAGGGGGAGACGTCGATGAAGGCCCGGGATCTCAAGACGATCGTCGATCGCACGACCCGCGACATCGCCGCGCGGCTGGCGGACATGCGCAGGGCGGTCGACGACAAGAAGCCGACCCAGATCAACGACCCCGAGCGCATGATGCTGCGCACGGTCAAGCTCGCGGAGTCGGTGCTGCGGCCCTCGAAGTCGGAGCAGGAACGCATCATCGGCACCAACGATCTCGTCGACATGAACTACTTCGAGCGCGGTCTGCTGGCGGCGCGATCGGTCTGCCGCGTGATCCTGCGCAACGAGGCCGGCCGGCAGATCGGCGTCGCCAGCGGCTTCATGGTCTCGCCGCGTCTCATGCTGACCAACCACCACGTCTTCCCGACCGACGGCGACGCGCGGCTGGCGCTGGCGCAGTTCGACTACGTGCTGGACATCAACGGCATCGAGCGGCGCGGCCCGTCCTTCCGCGTGCGGCCCGACCTCTACTATTACGCCGAGCAGGCGCTCGACTTCGCCTTGGTCGCGGTCGACAGCCAGGCCGAAGGCGGCAGCGATGGCGCCACGCTGGAGAGCTTCCGCTACCTGCGGCTCGACCCCGGCCTGGGCAAGATCAACCAGGGCGAGTTCATCTCGATCGTCCAGCATCCCTCGGGGCTGCCCAAGCAGGTCGCCATGCGCGAGAACCAGCTGCTGCGCATCGAGACGGACTTCCTGGTCTATCGCTCGGACACCGCGCAGGGCTCCTCCGGCTCGCCGCTGTTCAACGACACCTGGCAGGTGGTCGGCCTGCACAGCGCCGGGGTGCCCAACAAGAACAGCAAGGGCCAGTGGCTCACCCGCACCGGCGCCGTCGCCGACGACGACACGGAGGACGGCGACATCGACTGGGTCGGCAACCGCGGCGCGCGCGCCAGCCGCATCGTCGCCGCCTGGCATCGCGCGCCCGCCGGGCCGCTGCGCGACGAGCTGCTGGCGATCACCGCGGGCGAGAACAAGCCCGAACCGGGTCCCGACCCGCTGCCCGAGATCTTCGATCAGCGCGCGCCGTCGCGCATCTCGGCGCTGCGCGTCTACGCCGTCGCCGGTGGCGCGCGCATCGACCTGCCGCTGGGCTTCAGCGCGGATGTCGAGCCCGCCGGCGGCCGCACGTCGGCAGCGAAGACGGCGGCGGCGCCGGCTCCGCTGCCCGCCGCCGGTGCCGTCGCCGTCGAGGCCTACAAGGCGCCGGTGGTCGACACCAAGTACGCCAACCGCAAGGGCTACGAGACGAAGTTTCTCAGCAAGGCCATCGCGCTGCCGGGCGTGACCAAAAAGTCGCTGGCGGCGCCGATGGACAACGGCGAGATCGCCATTCCCTACGAGCACTTCTCCATCGTGATGCACAAGCAGCGGCGGCTGGCGCTGTTCACGGCCTGCAACGTCGATGCCCGCGAGACGGCGCGCCGGCCCGATCCGACCAAGGCCTATACGCGCGCGGCGCTCGGCGGGCTGTCGAAGAACGACGTCGAGATGTGGGTGCACGAGCCGCGCATCGCCGACGAGCATCAGCTTCCCGACGCCTTCTTCAAGAACGACCGCAAGTCCTTCGACAAGGGCCACGTCGTGCGCCGCGACGACGTGGTATGGGGCAAGAGCTACGCCCAGGTCCGCCGCGCCAACGGCGACAGCTTCCACGTGACCAATTGCTCGCCGCAGGTCGCCGCGTTCAACCAGTCCTCGAAGGGCGGCGACTGGGGCCTGCTCGAGAACATGATCCTGCGCCAGGCCAAGGGCGAGAAGGTGGTGATCTTCGCCGGGCCGGTGCTCGACGACGCCAAGGACAAGCCGTTCAAGGGCGAGGACGAGAACGGCGGCGAGCTCATCGTGCAGATCCCGTCGCGCTACTGGAAGATCGTCGTCGCCGACGGCGAGGACGGGCTGGAAGCCTATGGCTTCGTGCTCAAGCAGGACCTCAAATCCGTTGTCTGGGAGTTCGACGTCGAGGCCGACTGGGTCGAGGAGCTGAAGCCGCTGGCCGACATCCAGAAGGCCGCCGGCCTGGTGAAGTTTCCCAAGGTCGTGATGGACGCCGACATGTTCGGCCGCATCGAGGTCGCGGAGTCGCTGAGGAGCCAGGAGATCCAGCGCCGGCGCTGAGCTCAGGCGGCGAGCCGCACCGGCAATCGCGCCAGCGCGCGGATGCCGACGCGGCGGTGCCAGACGATCTCGGCCCGCTCGTCGAGCCTGATGTCGGGAAAGCGCGCGAGGATGCGCTCGAAGGCGATCGCCGCCTCGGCGCGGGCGAGCTGCAGGCCGAGGCAGAAATGCACCCCGGTGCCGAAGGCGAGGTGCGGATTGGGCTGGCGCGCGATGTCGAAGCGCCGCGGCTCGGCGAAGCGCGCGGGATCGCCATTGGCCGCGGCCAGGAAGGCCGTGAACATCTCGCCGCGGCGGAACGGCAGGCCCTGCCAGTCCATGTCGCGCACGGCGAAGCGCGGCTTGGTCATCTGCACCGGCGAGACGAAGCGCAGGCATTCCTCGACGCAGCCTGCCATCAGGCCCGGCTCGTCGCGCAGCCTTCGGCGCTGCTCGTCGTGCGTCAGCAGCGCGTGCAGTCCGCCGGCGATCAGGTGCGTCGTGGTCTCCTGCCCGGCGCCGAACAGCAGGAAGATCATCGACACCAGCTCGTCCTCGCTCAGCCGCTGGCCGTCGGCCTCGGCGTCGCGCAGGGCGGCGATCAGGCCGTCGGGCAGCGCGCCGCCGCCCGGCCGCGCGATGCGGCGCAGATCGCGCACGACGCGCAGCACGCCGGGGATGGCGCGGATCACCGCCCAGATGTCGGCGGTGTCCTTCAGCCCGCCCAGCCAGTTGCGGAAGCGCGCCTGGTCGCGCTCGGGCAGGCCGAGCATGGCGCAGATCACCGACAGCGGCAGGTCGCGGCAGAACTCGGCCATCAGGTCGGCCTCGGCCCGACCCTCGAGCCGGTCGAGCAGGCCATCGGCGATGCGCGCGATCATCGGCCTCATGGCCTCGATGCTGTGGCGCTGGAATGCGGTGTCGACCAGGCTGCGCAGGCGGCGGTGCTCGGGATCGTCGTGGCCCAGCATGTTCATCGCCAGCAGGCCGATGGTGCGCGGCAGCACGGCGAGGATGCGCGCCTGCGTGCGGCTGCCGGCATTGGCCGGATCGCGCGCGAAGGCGGCGTGGTCCTTCAGCAGCGCGGTGCAGGCCTCGTGCGTGGTGGCGAGCCAGGCATTGCCGATGATCGGCACCTTCAGGCGCACGACGGCGCCCGCGGCGCGCATGCGCTCGGTGGTCGGGAAGGGATCGGCGTGGAAGGCCGGCGACAGGATGTCGAACGCGCGCGCCTGCGCCATGGCTTGCTCCTGCTCCCGGCCCGACCGGGACGGCGCCCCTGCACGTGGCGTCGAAGCGCCGGTTGTCAAGCTCTCACTCCCTCTCCCCGCGAGCGGGGAGAGGGTCGGGGTGAGGGGCTCATTCAAGTTGCGCACGGACAGCGGTGCGTCACCTGCTTCAACCCCTCACCCCAACCCTCTCCCCGCAAGCGGGGAGAGGGGGCGGAAGTCCGCGCGCTACAGCCAGCGGCCGACGCGCGCGCGATAGTCGCGCCAGGCCTGGCCGAAGCGGCGCTCGAGATAGGCCTCCTCGCGGGCGATGACGCCCAGCTGCATGGTGATCGCCAGCGGCACGGTCAGCATCACGATCCACGGGCTGCGAACCATCAGCCCGATGCCGACATAGACCAGGAACATGCCGAGATAGATCGGGTTGCGGCTGAAGCCGTGGATGCCCGACGTCACCAGCACCCGCGTTGGCCGCGTGCCCTGCACCGGCGTCGCGGCGCGCGCGAAGTTGCGGATGCCGGCGGCGAAGATCGCGACGCCGGCCGCGATCAGGCACAAGGCGTTGGCGGCGCTCGCCCAGTGCAGCCAGCCGTCGCGCCCGATCGGGAAGGGCAGGCGCAGCAGGTGATCCAGCCCGAAACCCAGCAGCAGCGCGGCGAGAAACAGCAGCGGCGGCCGCACGATGGCGCCGGCGGTCTGATCGTCGCCGGGGTTCGCAACGGTGATGGCGTTCATGCGTGTCCTCCCGATGACTGGCAACCATGATGTCGAACGTGGAAGTTGACAACCAGGGTGTCAATGGCAAAGAGGTGGGCATGGCAACCACACGGGACAAGGCCCGCAAGGGCGGCGGCAAGGCCGAGGCGGTCACCGAGCTGATGCTCGAGGTGGCGCAGTGCTTCTTCAAGATCCGGGCGCTGGGCCAGAAGACCGGGCTGATCACCAGCTGGGGCGGCGGCGCCTTCGGCTTCATGCGCAGCCTGGCGCTGCTCGGCCCGCTGACCGTGCCGCAGATCGCCGAGATGCGGCCCACCAGCCGACAGCGCATGCAGCGCCTGGCCGACGAGCTGGCCGCCCAGGGCCTGGTGCGCTTCGTCGACAATCCGAAGCACCGCCGCTCGAAGCTGGTGCGGCTCACCGCCAGGGGAGAGGCGCAGTACCGCGCGCAGAGCGCCCGGCTGCTGGCGATCGCCTCGAGCCTGGGCGCGGCGCTCGGCGAGTCGGACATCCACAAGGCGACCGCCATCGTGCGGCGCCTGAGCGAGGAGGTGAAGGCGCGCTTCGCCTGAGCGGCAAATTGACTCTGTCATCCCGAGCGCGGCGAGGGATCCAGGCAGCCCCTGGAAACGACAATGCGGAATCACGCGTCTTTGGGGACGCCGGCGCTCCCAGGAAGACGGCTGAGTTCGTTTTGACGCTTGATGCTCTACACCTGTCGCACCCGGCCCGATTGCCGGGCCACCGCCGGGTCCATGGTCACCAGCATCAGGCCCTCGGCGGCGGCCTGGGCCAGCAGCATGCGGTCGAAGGGGTCCTTCAGGGTCGGCGGCAGGTCGCCGGCCGCCGCGGCGTGCTCGCTGGTGATCGCCAGCTCCTGCCAGCCATGGGCGATCAGCTCGCGCCGCAGGCGGCGCGGCTCGACCCGCAGGTCGGCGCGGCCCGCCGCCTGCCGGACCGCCACCTCCCACAGGCTGGCGGCGCTGAACCACAGCTCGTTGGCGGTGTCGTCGAGCAGGCGGCGGGCGGCGGGGGAGAGCTTCTGCGGCTCGCCCGCCGCGCGCAGCAGGAGGTGGGTGTCGACCAGCAGCTTCATGCCCCACCCATGCGGTCGAAATCGTCGGGCACGGCGATCTCGCCGGCGAGGAAGCCCAGCCGGCGCCGGCCGCCGGTGTCGTCGGCGCTCAGCGGCACGACCTTGACCAGCGGCTTGCCGGCCCGCGCGATGATGAAGGGGGCGCCGTTGGCGGCCTGCTCGACCAGCCGCGAGAGCTGCGACTTGGCGTCGTGCATGTTGACGATACGCATGGTGAACGTCTCGGGCTTAGTCCAGTCAGCTTAGTCCATAGTAACATCAATATTTTCAATGGCAATGCGACTTTTCCCTGAGGGTCACCGAATCGCGCCGATTCGGCCCCTCGGAGCGCCGTTGAGATCCCTTTCCCCGGAGGGGGAAGGTGGCGCGCAGCGCCGGAAGGGGAATGTCGAAGACGGACACCGGATTCGTTGAGGCATCCCCCTTCCGCCCTTCGGGCACCTTCCCCCTCCGCGGGAAGGGAAATTCGACAGCGTAAGCGGGCGGGAAGATCCTTGTCCGTCAGCGCTCTACGGCGAATCTCGACACGCGTAGGGGTGGAAATAGGAGTCCGTGGCTTCCGGGGTTACACCGGCTGCAGTCACCACTGGAGTCCGCCTATGGCCCGCGACCGTGTTCTTTGCTCCGATTTCTGGACCCGCGAGGACGTCATCAAGTGTTCGCCGATGGCCCGCCTGCTGCTGCTGGGTCTGGGCAATTTCGCCGACGATCACGGCGTGCAGCCGCTGCGCCCGTGCAGCATCCGCCTGCGGGTGTTTCCCGGCGATTCGATCGACGATGCCGCCCTGCGCGCGCTGATCGAGGAGCTGCTGGCGAAAGGGCTGCTGCGGCGCTACGAGGCCGAGGGCTGCGAGTACATCGCCATCGTCGACTGGCACCGGCATCACCGCGTCGGCAAGCGCGCGCGGCGGCGCTATCCGCGCGATCCGTCTTTGCCGCCCGAGCCGGTGGCCGAGGTGGCGCCCGCACCGACGCCGCCGCCGGCCCCGCCGCCCGTCGAGCAGCCCTCGGTGCCGCCCGAGCTGTCGCGCTGGCGCAAATCGGTCGGCCGCGCGCTGCGCCACTTCCTGCCCCATGGCGGCCCACCGGCCGACACCGAGGTGTGGATCGAGCGCTGGATCGCCGATGGCTGCGATCTGCGCTGCGATGTGCTGCCGGCGATCAGCGTCGCCTGCCGGCCCTCGCCCGATCACGAAGGCCCGCCCGGCCTGGCCGCCGTCGGCGCCTATGCCGAGGCCAATCGCGTGCGGCGCCTGGCGGTCGCCCATGCCAGCCTGGTGGCGTAGCGCCGCCTCAATGCGACAGCGTCTTGGCCAGCGCCACGAGCTGATCGAGCGCCGCGCTCCAGCCGCTGTGGAAGCCCATCTCCTCGTGCTGCTTGCGCGTCTCGTCGTTGCCGTGGATCGCGGTGGCGATGTAGCGGGTGCCGGCGCCATCGGGCGCGATTTCGACGACGGCACTGAAGAACGGCTTGCCGGAAGGGCGGAAGCCTTCGAGCAGCGTGTCGGTGAAGACCAGGCGGCTGATCGGCACAACCTCCAGCACGCAGCCGAAATTCGGGAACTCCTCTCCCTCGGGCGAGAGCATCACGCTGTTGAAGCGGCCGCCGGGGTGCAGCTCGATGTCGACCGACTTGGTGCGCCACGGCGCCGGCGTGAACCACTTCACGATGTGCTCGGGCATCGTCCAGCAGGCCCACACCAGCTCGGGCTTGACGTCGATCACGCGCTCGAGGCGCAGGTCGAGCTTCGGGTCGATCTTGAACACGCTCATCACTCGCTCTCCTGTTGCGATGCCTTCAGCTTCATCAGATACGCGTCGAGCTGGTCGAGCCGCTGCTCCCAGACGCGGCGCTGCGTCGCGAGCCAGTCCTCGGCCTGGCGCAGCCGGCCGGGTGCCAATCGGTACGTGCGCACGCGACCGGTCTTGGTCGATGACACCAGGCCGCAGCCCTCCAGCACCTTGAGGTGCTCGAGGAAGGAGGGCAGGGCCATCCGGAAGGGCCGCGCCAGCTCGCTGACCGAGGCCGGGCGCTGGCAGAGCGCCTCGACCACGCGGCGGCGGGTGGGATCGGCCAGGGCACGAAAGACGTCGTCCATGAGCCTTGACATAGGCCCGCACAATACTTAGGTCAATACCTAACTGTTAGAGGAGCACAGCATGGCGCGCATGATCTTCGTCAACCTGCCGGTGAAGGACCTTCCGAAGTCGATGGCCTTCTACAAGGCGCTGGGCTTCGTCAACAACCCGCACTTCACCGACGAGACGGCGGCCTGCATGGTGATCGAGGAGGGCAGCATCCACGTCATGCTGCTCACGCACGCCAAGTGGGCCACCTTCACCCAGCGGCCGATCCCGACGGCAGGCTCGAGCGAGGTGATGATCGCGCTGTCGTGCGACAGCCGCGCCGCCGTCGACGCGATGAACGATGCGGCCACGGCGCATGGCGGCACCGCCGACATCAACCCGAAGCAGGATCTCGGCTTCATGTACAACCGCAGCTTCGCCGATCCCGACGGCCATGTCTGGGAACCGATGTGGATGGACCCGGCGGCGATCCCCAAGGGCTAGATCGAGCCACGCTGTCATCCCGAGCACCGCGCGGGATCCATGCGGCCATCCTGGATCCCTCGCGGAGCTCGGGATGACAGCGCGAATCAGCTGGCCAGCGCCGCGCCGAGCCGGCGCACGACATCGGCCCAGTCACCCGGCGTGGTCTGCCGGAACAGCCGCGCGCTGGGATACCACGGCGAGTCCTCGCGCCCGGTGAGCCAGCGCCAGTCGGGGCTGAAGGGCAGCAGGATCCATACCGGCTTGCCGAGCGCCCCGGCGAGATGCGCCACGCTGGTGTCGACCGAGATCACGAGGTCGAGCGCCTCGATCAGGCCGGCGGTGTCGGCGAAGTCGCGCAGCTCGTCGTCGACGCGCATCAGGTTCAGCCGCGCCAGCGTCGCGGCGTCGCGCTCGGGCACGTCCTTCTGCAGCGAGACGAAGTGGGCATCGAGGTCGAGCAGCGGCGCGAGCGCGGCAAGCGGCAGCGAGCGGTTGCGGTCGTTGCGATGAGAGGGGTTGCCGCTCCACGCCAGCCCGACGCGCCGCCTGGCGTCCGACGGCAGGCGCGCCCGCCACGCCGCGACCAGGTCGGGCTCGGCAGCGAGATAGCGCGGTGGGGCAGGGATGGTGTCGAGCGTCGTGCCCAGGGCCAGCGGCAGGCTCATCAGCGGGCAGTCGAGATCGGCCGCCGTGCCCGACGTGGCGACCACCTCGATCTCGGGATCGAAGCTCGCCATCAGCCGGCGCAGCGGCGCCTGCACCGAGAGGATCACGCGGGCGCCCAGCGCCATCACGTCGGGCGCGAAGCGCGCAAACTGGATGGTGTCGCCCAGGCCCTGCTCGCTGCGCAGCAGGATGCTGCGGCCGGCAAGCGAGCTCTCGCCGAGCCACGAGCCCGGCCGGCCGGTGGTCTGCGTGCGCCAGCGCCACTCGAACTCGCGCCAGCCGCGCGCGAAGTCGCCGGCCAGCAGCAGCGCGGTGGCGCGGTTCCAGTGGGCATCGACATGCCCGGGGCGGAGCGCGATGGCGCGCTCGTAGCTCGCGAGCGACTCCTCGAGGCGCAGCAGGCCCTGCAGCGCCGTGCCGCGATCGCTCCAGGTGTCGGCGTGATCCGGCAGCAGCGCCAGCGCGCGCTCGTAGCTCGCCAGCGCCTCGTCGAGCCGCCCGAGATCACGCAGCGCGTTGCCGCGGCTGGCGTGGGCGCGCGCATGGCCGGGCCGCAGCGCCAGCGCCCGGTCGTGGCTTCGCAGCGCCGCTTCGGGCCGGCCGAGGGCGCGCAGCACGGCGCCGCGGTTGTACTGGGCGTCGGCGTTGTCCGGCTTCAGCGCGATCGAGCGCTCGTGACTGGCCAGCGCTTCTTCCAGTCGCCCGAGCCCGCGCAGGGCGTTGCCGCGGCTGCTCAGCGCCTCGGCGTGGTCGTCTTTCAGCGCCAGCACCGAATCGTAGCGCGCCAGCGCCTCGGCGAAGTGGCCCAGCGCCTGCAGCGCGTTGCCCTGGCCGTAGATCGCATCGACGTCGCCCGGGCGCAGCGCCACCGCCCGGTCGTGGCTGGCGAGTGCCTCCTTCGCCCGGCCCAGCGCCTGCAGTGCGTTGCCCCTGTTGTACCAGGCCGTGGCGTCGCCGGAATCGAGCGCCAGCACGCGATCCCAGGCTGCCACCGCCTGGTCGAGCCGGCCCAGCATGTGCAGCGCGGCGGCGCGCGCGCCCTGCGCGCCGGCGTGGTCGGGCTGCAGCGAGATCAGCGCGTCGAAGCAGGCGAGCGCCTCCTCGGCCCGGCCCAGCCGCAGCAGCAGGCCGCCGAGATTGCCGTGCGCGCCGGCATGATCGGGTTTGACGCCAAGCGCCCGGCGCATCAGCGCCACCGCCTCGTCGTGGCGGCCCTGCTGGGCGGCGATCACGCCCTTCAGATGCAGCGCGTCGAAGAAGCCGGGGTCGATGGCGAGGATCGCGTCGTAGCCGGCGAGCGCCTCGGCGAGGCCGCCCTGGCGATGATGCGCCACGGCCTCGCGCAGCAGCGAGGCCAGCGATTCCGGTACGGCGGACTCCGTCATGTCGGGTGCTGTCCCATATCGACCGCCGGCCAACAAGCGGGAATTCCGCCGATTGACCCGTCTAGGACGATTGTCCTAGGATGGCTCCGTCAGGCGCATGAGCCGAAGGAGAGTCCCCTGGCCGAAGCCGCGACACGCGAAAGGATCGTCGAGACGGCCGACGGGCTGTTCTACCGCCGCGGCTTCGACCACACCTCGTTCGCCGACATCGCCGCCGCGGTGCGGATCTCGCGCGGCAATTTCTACTATCACTTCAGGACCAAGGACGAGATCCTCGACGCGGTGATCGCGCGGCGCATCGCCGGTACCCGGGCGATGCTGCGGCAATGGGAGATCGCCGACGAGCGTCCGGCCGATCGCGTCGCCAGCTTCATCCGTATCCTCCTCGCCAACCGCGCCGACATCAAACGCTACGGCTGTCCGGTGGGCACGCTGTGCGGCGAGCTGGCCAAGCTCGGCCATGCCGCCGAGGGCGAGGCGAAGGCGCTGTTCACGCTGTTCCGCACCTGGCTGCGCCGGCAGTTCACGCTGATGGGCCGCGCCGCCGACGCCGACCGGCTGGCGATGCATGTGCTGGCCCGCAGCCAGGGCGTGGCGTCGCTGGCCAACGCCTTGCGCGACGACAAATTCATCCACCGCGAGGTCGAGCAGATGCTGGCCTGGCTCAAATCGATCGAAGAGGGCTGAATGTTTCTCGTCCTGCTGAAATTCTCCGCCAATCGCGAGCAGGCCGGCCGGCACATGGACGGCCATCGCGCCTGGATCCAACGCGGCTTCGACGACGGCGTCTTCCTGGTGGCCGGCAGCCTGCGGCCCGAGCAGGGCGGCGCGATCGTCGCGCACAACACCTCGCTGCCCGATCTGCAGGGCCGCGTCGATCAGGATCCGTTCGTCGCCGAGCGCGTGGTCAGCGCCGAGATCCTCGAGGTCGCGCCGTCACGCTGCGATGCGCGGCTGGCATTCCTGCAGCCATGAGCGCCACCATCGAGGGTCCCGACGGCCAGCCGCGCTGCCGCTGGTGCGCCGCCGCGCCGGAGTTCCTCGCCTACCACGACAGCGAGTGGGGCTTTCCCGTCGGCGAGGATCGCCGGCTGTTCGAGAAGCTCTGCCTCGAGGGCTTCCAGTCGGGCCTGAGCTGGCGCACCATCCTCGCCAAGCGCGAGAATTTCCGCGCCGCCTTCCACGACTTCGACGTCGAGCGCATCGCCCGCTTCGGCGCGCGCGACGTCGAGCGCCTGCTGCAGGACGCCGGCATCGTGCGCCATCGCGGCAAGATCGAATCGGTGATCAACAACGCGCGCCGCGCCCGGGCGATGGACGGCTCGCTGGCCGCCTTCGTCTGGCGCTTCGAGGCCGACCGGAAGGCGGGGCCGCAGACCGTCTCGACCTCGCCCGAGTCGGTGGCGCTGTCGAAGGCGCTGAAGAAGCAGGGCTGGAGCTTCGTCGGCCCGACCACGGTCTACGCCTTCATGCAGGCGATGGGCCTGGTCAACGACCACGCCGAGGGCTGCGTGGTGCGCGACAAGGCCGAGCGCGCGCGCCGGGCTTTCAAGCGGCCGGCGTGACGATCGCATGCGGCCCGCCATGCTCGACGCGCCAAGCCTCACACCTTCCCCGGTTTTCCCTTCTCCCCACGCAGGCGGGGGAGAAGGTGCCCGAAGGGCGGATGAGGGGCTTCACGATACTGCGGTCAAACGCGGTGCCTGTTGCGACGCTGCGAAGCCCCTCATCCGCCTCGCTGACGCTCGGCACCTTCTCCCCGCCTTCGCGGGGAGAAGGAGAACGCCATATGCGATTGGCCTGCCTGCTGCCCTTCGGTTCTGGTCGCATCGGCCGGCGTGCTACGCTTTCGCGCGAACCCCAGAGGCAGACATGACCGCGCACGACATCAACGCCAGCCTCGCCGGCCTGGCCGAGCTCAAGGTGAACGCCGCGACGACCGGCGAGGACGCCATGGCGGCGATCCGCCAGCTCGCGAATTTCAACCAGTGCATGATGGGCGTGGTGCGCTTCAGCGGGCTGACGCCGTGGGAGCGCCATCCCGACGACGAGTTGCTCTACGTCGTCGAGGGCGCGGTCGAGGTCACCATCCTCGACGGCAAGGGCGCGGCGAACGTCAGCACGATGCAAGCCGGTTCGATCTGCATCGTGCCCGCCGGCTGCTGGCATCGCCAGAACCCCAAGCCGTCGGTGGCGCTGCTGTTCCTGACCTCGCGCGAGGGCAACGAGGCCACGTGGGACGAAACGCCGGGGATCGCCGCCTGATGATCCTGATCACCGGCAGCATCGCCGCCTCGGCCGCGACCCTCGACGAGATCCGCGCGCAGAGCGTGGCCCATAGCCGGCGCTCGCGCAGCGAGGACGGCTGCCTGCACCACGCCGTGCATGTCGATGCCGAGGACCCGCTGCGCCTGGTCTTCGTCGAGCACTGGCGCGACAGGGCGGCCGTGCTCAAGCACTTCGCCGATCCCGGGGCGCGCGGCTTCGTCGCCGCCATGCGCAAGCTCGGCGCGACGACGACGATCGAGATCTTCGAGGCCAGCGAGATCGGCGTGAAAGGACTTTCGGCATGACCGAGCATGTCGACGTCCTGATCATCGGTGCCGGGCTGTCGGGCATCGGCGCGGCGGTGCATCTGCAGCGCGAGAGCCCGGGGCGCTCCTACGCCATCCTCGAGGGGCGCGCGAGCAGCGGCGGGACCTGGGACCTGTTCCGCTATCCCGGCATCCGCTCGGACTCCGACATGTACACGCTGGGCTACGCCTTCAAGCCGTGGCGCGAGGCCAAGGCGATCGCCGACGGCCCCTCGATCCTGAAGTACATCCGCGAGACCGCGAGCGAGCACGGCGTCGAGCGGCACATCCGCTATCACCACCGCGTGCTGGACGCGTCGTGGTCGAGCGAGGCGGCGCGCTGGACGGTGCGGGCCGAGCGCGGCGAGGCGCGCGAGCCGGTGACCATCACCTGCGGCTTCCTGCTCGCCTGCACCGGCTACTACAACTATGCGCGCGGCTACGTGCCCGACTTCGAGGGCGTCGGCGACTACCGCGGCCGCATCGTCCATCCGCAGTTCTGGCCGCAGGATCTCGACTACGCCGGCAGGCGCGTGGTGGTGATCGGCAGCGGCGCCACCGCCGTGACCATCGTCCCTGAAGTGGCGCGCACGGCGGCGCATGTCACCATGCTGCAGCGCTCGCCGACCTACGTCGTGGCGCGCCCCTCGCGCGACGCCATCGCAGACTGGCTGCGCAGGCGGCTGCCGGCGACGCTGGCCTACGGCCTGACGCGGTGGAAGAACGTGCTGCTGGGCATGTATTTCTACCGCCTGTGCAAGCGCCGGCCGGAGCGCGTGAAGAAGCTGATCGCCGACGGCGTGCGGCAGATGATGGGCAAGGACTACGACGCCGCCACCGAAGCGAACTTCACGCCGCGCTACAATCCGTGGGACCAGCGGCTCTGCCTGGTGCCCGACGCCGACCTGTTCCGCGCCCTGCGCCGCAGGCAGGCCTCGATCGTGACCGACACGATCGAGCGCTTCACGCCCGACGGGCTGAAGCTGCGCTCGGGCACGGCGCTCGACGCCGACATCGTCGTCATGGCGACCGGCCTCGACCTGCTGCCGCTGGGCGGCATGTCGGTCATGGTCGACGGCCGCGCGGTGAAGTTCGGCGACACGCTGAGCTACAAGGGCATGATGTTCAGCGACGTGCCCAACTTCGCCGCGGTGTCGGGCTACACCAACGCCTCGTGGACGCTCAAGGCCGACCTGATCGCCGCCTATGTCTGCCGCCTGCTCAACCACATGCAGCGCCACGGCCTGCGCCAGTGCACCCCGCGAAACGGCGATCCGACCATGGCGACCGAGCCGTGGATCGACTTCTCCTCCGGCTACATCCAGCGCGCGCTGCACCTGTTTCCCAGGCAGGGCTCGCGCAAGCCGTGGAAGCTCCACCAGAACTACGCGCGCGATCTCTTGAGCCTGAAGTTCGGCTCGGTGCGTGACGATGCGATGGTCTTCTCGAAGTGACTCCCTCTCCCCGCAAGCGGGGAGAGGGTCGGGGTGAGGGGTCGATTCAGGTTGCGTAGAGCGGTCATGCGTCACTCCCGGCAGCCCTCACCCTAACCCTCTCCCCGCGAGCGGGGAGAGGGAACTCATGCCGTCCTCTGGAACTTGATGTTCTTGATGCGGGCGGTCGAGACGGTGAGACCGCTCGGCTTGCCCTGGGCATCGCGGTCGAGGCGCGCGAGCTGGGTGATGGTGACCCAGCCATAGGACATCTCGATCTCGACCACGTCGCCGGCAACGCCCTTCAGCGGCCACGGCGCGGTGCTGGCGACGTAGGGGCCGCTGACCAGGATCTGCCTGCCGTCGATGCGCCAGGTCGCGTCGGTGTCGGCGCAGTGATAGGTGCCGGCGATGTCGCCAGGCACGTCGCTGCGCGGGTCGAGCCTGCGGAAGGGCAAGACCCGGCCGGCGCCGAGATCGACCTCGATCGGCTCGCCCGGCGTCGGGGGCAGGCGCAGCGCGAACTCGAAGGCGCCGCGGTCGGCCTCGAGCCAGCCGTCGCCGCGCGCGATCATCTCCATCGGCACGCCGCCCTGGTTGAGGACGACCTCGCCGTTCTTGGTCTCGAGACCGAACAGTGTCAGCTCGGCCTCGTTGACGTAGGTGCCGGCGTGGCTCGCCACGGCGGCGAGATCGATCGAAGGGGCGGGCTGCACGCGCCGATCGCCGCTCAGCGCCGCCAGCGCCGCGGCGCGGCCCAGGCGATGCGGGTCGAGCGAGGCGAGGTTGGCGATCACCACCACGTCGAGATCGGCGTCGGGCAGGCGCAGGAACTCGGTGCGGTAGCCCGGCCACAGCCCGCCATGGCTGATCGTCGCCAGGCCGCGCAACGTGCCGCGCGCCAGGCCGCGGCAATAGGGGTTGAGCGCGCCACCGGAGAGCGGCTGCTGGTCGGCGAGCTCGGCCCACAGATCGGTCGGCGGCAGCACCGGATGACGATAGTGGTTGGCCCAGATCAGCAGGTCCTCGACGGTCGAGGTCATGCCGCCCTCGCCGGCGACCGGATAGCCCTGGCGCGCGCGGCGGAAGCTGCCGTCGTTGTTGTCGAGATAGGCGGTGGCGAGGCCGGGCACGACGGTGTCGGGCTCGATGGTCAGCGCCGTGCTGGTCATGCCCAGCGGCGCGAAGATGCGCTCCTTCAGGAGGTCGGGCAGGGCCTTGCCGGCGACGCGTTCGGCGATGAGCCCGAGCAGCAGGAAGTTGGTGTTGCTGTAGAGGAAGCGGCTGCCGGGCTCGAAGTTGAGATGCTTGTTCCTGTTGATCGCGCCGAGCAGCTCGTCCATGCGGCCGGGCCGGTCGAGGTTGGAGCCGCCAAGCCGCAAGAGCTCGAGGAAGTCCGGCCAGCCGCTGTTGTTGCGCATCATCTGGTCGATGGTGACCGGCTTCGGCAGCGTCGGCAGGTCGGGCAGGTATTTCTGCGGCGGCTCGTCGAGCCTCAGTTTGCCCTCGCGCGCCAGCATCAGCACGCAGGCGACGGTGAACTGCTTGGTGACCGAGGCGATGCGGAAGACGGTACCGGGCGTGATCGGCACGCGATGCTCGACGCTGGCCTCGCCATAGCCCTTGGCGAGCACGACTTCGCCGCCGCGCATGATGCCCACCGCGGCGCCGGGCGAGCCGGGACGGGCGTATTTCGCGAACAGGGCATCGACGCGCTTCTCCAGCGCCATCGTGTCGATCGGGGACATGGGAACTCCGTGGGACTATTTCTTCGCGCCGATCCGGGGCTCGGTGCCGGCCAGCAGGCGGCCGATGTTCTCGTGATGCATGGCGACCACAAGGGCGACGATCAGCGTGACGGCGATGGCGAAGGGCGTGGAGGAGAGGAAGCGGCCGAACAGGCTGAAGCTGGTGGCCGCCGCGAGCCAGGCCAGGAGCGTCGTCGTCGCCAGCCCGAGCAGGGCCGAGAGCGAGGAGATGCGGAACAGCACGGCGTAGAGCAGCCACAGCAGGCAGGCGGCGATGCCGAAGGGCCACGACAGGGCGAGCAGGCTGCCCAGGGTCGTGGCGACGCCCTTGCCGCCCTTGAAGTTCAGCCATGCCGGGAAGCAATGGCCCAGCACCGCGCCCAGCCCGGCGGTGAGGGCGGCGATCGGCCCCAGGACCAGACCGGCGACGATCACCGCCACGGCGCCCTTGAGCGCGTCGAGCAGCAATGTGGCGGCGGCGACGGCCTTGTTGCCGGTGCGCAGCACGTTGGTGGCGCCGATATTGCCCGAGCCGATCGAGCGGATGTCGCCCAGCCCGGCGGCGCGGGTCAGCAGCAGGCCGAAGGGGATCGAGCCCAGAAGATAGCCCAGCGCGAGGCCGATCAGGGTGTCGATGGTGAGGAAGGACGCGATCATGCCCGGGAGTCCTATCGCACCGGCCGCTGCCTTGTCACGGCGCGTCGGCGAGTGACGATCATCGCCCCGGGGAATGGCGCGGCCGCCGCACCGTCACTTTCGGGCGGCGGCGACGAGGGCGCGCGCCGCCGCCTGCAGCAACGGCGTCGCCTCCTGGGCCGAGAGCATCTGCGCGCTCACGAACGCGCCGTTGACCAGCAGCGCCAGCTGGGCGGCCAGCTCGTCGGGGCGTCTGACGCGCAGTCGCTCGGCGATGCCCTTGAGCCGCCGGCGAAGCTCGCGCTTGTGCGCCGCGGCGACGGCGCGCGCCGGATGATCGGGCTCGGGAAACTCGGCGACCGCGTTCAGCTGCGGGCAGCCGCGATAGTTCGGCCGCCCCAGGCGCTCGCCGATCCAGGCGAAGTGGGCGTCGAGCTCGCCCGCCGCGTCGGCCTCGTGGCCGCGCGCGGCGCGGTCCCAGCAACGCCAGAAATCGGCGTCCTCGCGCTCGAGAAACGCGGCGATCAGGTCGTCCTTGGTCTTGAAGTATCGGTAGAGGCTGGTCTTGGCGACGCCCGCCTTCTCGACCACGAGGTCGACGCCCACGGCGCGCACGCCCTGGCGGTAGAACAGGGCCGACGCGGTTTCCAGGACGCGCTCGCGCACATCGGGCGCGGTGCTCTCCACACGAGGTGCCATGCCCCCATTCTAGCAAGAACGGGATTGACGCGCTACAGACCTGTTCGTATCTTAGAAACAGACAGGTCTGTATCTATGGAGATGATCATGGCGGAGCGGCAGGTCGCGGTCGTGGGTGCGGCGGGGCATACGGGACGCTTCGTGGTGGCGGAACTGGCGCGCCGCGGGCTGACGCCGATCGCCGTCGGCCGCGACGCCGCGCGGCTGGCCGCGGCGGGCTTCGCCGCACGGGCCGTCGCCATCAGGACGGCGGCGGTCGACGATCCGGCGTCGATCGACCGGGCGCTCGGCGGAGTGGCCGCCGTCATCAACTGCGCCGGCCCGTTCCTCGACACCGCGACGCCGCTGATCGAGGCGGCGTTGCGCGCACGCCTCCACTATCTCGACGTGACGGCCGAGCAGCCCAGCGCCCGGGCGAGCTTCGAGCGCTTCGCCGCGCCGGCTGAGGCGGCGGGCGTCGTCGTGCTGCCGGCGATGGGATTCTACGGCGGCCTCGCCGATCTCCTCGCGACGGCGGCGGTGGCGGAATGGGGCGGCGCCGACGAGATTTCCGTGCGCATCGCGCTCGACAGCTGGCGGCCGACGGCGGGCACGCGGCTCACCGGCAAGCGCAACACGGCGCGGCGGCTCGTCGTCGCCGACGGCAGGCTCGAGCCGCTGGCCGAAGCGCCGCCCGCCGCGCGGTGGTCCTTCCCCGAGCCGTTCGGCGAGCAGGAGCTCGTCGAGCTGCCGTTCAGCGAGACCATCGTCATCGCCCGGCACCTGGCGGTGGGCAGCCTGCGCACGTTCCTCAATCTCGCGCCGCTGCGCGATCTGCGCGACCCCGACACGTCGGGGCCGGTGCCGGCCGACGACAGCGGCCGCTCGGCACAGACCTTCCTGGTCGACGTGCTCGCGCGCCGCGCGGCGAAGACGCGCCGCGCCATCGCGCGCGGCCGCGACATCTACGCCGTCACGGCGCCGCTCATCGTCGAGGCCACGCGTCGCATTCTCGACGGCGAGATCGCCTGCCGTGGTGCGCGGGCGCCCGGCGAGATCTTCGACGCGGCGGACTTTCTGCGCGCGCTGGCGCCTGGCCACCTGACGCTCGAGCGCGACGCCGCCACGTAGCGCGCGGGCCGCGCGCCCGGGCTCAGCGCTTCGCCAGCATTTCCCGCAGCTCGTCGAGCTTGTCGTGCAGCGCCATGATGTCGAGCTCGGCCTTGAGGTTCACCTCGTAGTCGTGGCGCGCGGTGGCGCGGTCCTTCTGCGCCTGGCGGTTCTGCGACATCATGATGATCGGCGCCTGCAGCGCCGCCAGCATCGACAGCACGAGATTGAGCAGGATGAAGGGGTAGGGGTCGAAGGCCGTGGCCTTCGACAGGGCGAAGGCGTTGAGCGCGCACCAGGCCAGCAGCACGGCCATGAACAGGCCGATGAAGGTCCACGAGCCGCCGAACGAGGCGACGCGATCGGCGATGCGTTCGCCCGTCGTCGGGCCGCCATCGCCGTCGTCGAAGGCGTAGCGGCTGATATGGGCGTCGCGCGCGATGTGGCTCAGCACGCGCTTCTCCAGCTCGTCGAGCTCCTCGACCCGCTTGCGCATCAGCTGCTGCGCGATGGCGCGCAGCGGTTCTTCGTTCATGGCGTCCTCCGGGGCGACGGCCCCGCAGGCTACACTACGCCGGATGGCCGCGGGCGTTGCGCATGCGATCGAGCGCGGTCTGCAGGATCCAGGCGGCGGCGGCGGCGTCGATGCGCTCGGCGCGGCGCGCGCGGCTCATGTCGTATTCGTCGACCATGGTGCGCTCGACGGCGGCGCTCGACAGCCGCTCGTCCTGCAGCAGCACCGGCAGCTCGGCGAAGCGCACCCCCGCTTGCGGTGCGAGCGCAGCGAGATTGGCGACGAACTGGCGCGTCGACTGGCAGCGCGGCCCCTCGCTGCCGTCCATGTTGAGCGGCAGGCCGATCACCAGCCCGGCGATCCTCTCCCGGGCGATGATCTCGGCCAGCTTGACCGCGTCCCGGGTGAACTTGGTGCGCGCGATGGTCGACAGCGGCGTGGCCATGCCGCGCAGCGCGTCGGAGGTGGCCAGCCCGATGGTCTTGCTGCCGACATCGAGGCCGAGCAGCCGGCCTTCGCGCGGCAGGGCGGCGATGAAGGTGGCGAGGGGGTCGGTGGTCATGTCAGCCTTCGCCGTCGTCCTGAGCGCAGCGAAGGACCTCGCGGTGGTGCGAGCGGACACACTGCCGGCGAATGCCCGCGATACCGCAGGGTCCTTCGCTGCGCTCAGGACGACGGCGGGTGTTCAAGGCCTGGGCATCGAGATGTGGCAGCGCGGCGATGAAGGTGGCGAGGGGGTCGGTGGTCATGTCAGCCCTCGCCGTCGTCCTGAGCGCAGCGAAGGACCTCGCGGTGGTGCGAGCGGGCACACTGCCGGCGAATGCCCGCGATATCGCAAGGTCCTTCGCTGCGCTCAGGACGACGGCGGGTGTTCAACGCCGCAGCATCGAGGCGCGCCAGGCGCGGCGGCGGTCGAGGTCGCTGAGCTCGATGTCCGGCGGGTTCACGGCGCGGCCGATCCAGTCCTCGACCATGCCCGCGACATCGGCCCAGCCCGGCTGGCCGAGCACCCAGTGGCCCTGGTTGGGGAACTCCTGGTGGACCGCGACATGGGCATAGCGGCGGGCCACGACGCGGGCGATCACCGGCGGCAGGAAGCGGTCGCGGCCGGCGCCGATCACCAGCATCGGCGTGGTGATGTCGCCGGGATCGACATGCGCGGCGCGGCCGGCCTTGTCGAGGAAGGGATAGGCGATCTCGAACAGCGCGCGGCCCGAATCGTGGACCAGGCGCGCGAACTCGCGGCCGGCCTCGAGCTTGTCGGAATAGGTGTTGAAGAAGCCGTGCATCGCCGTGGCGAAGGCCGGGCGGTGCGGCGAGCGCCACCAGCCCCAGCGCGTCTGGCTGCGGATCAGCGGCCGCCAGGCGCTGGGCCGGCGCAGGCCGAGCGCCGCCGGCGGGGTCGGGCAGAGCAGCACGCTGGCGGCGCACAGGCCGCGCGCCGCGAGGATCTGCGCCAGCAGCCCGCCCATGCCATGGCCGACGATCACCGGCGGCGCCGGCAGATGGCGCAGCCGCGTCTCGAGGTCGGCGGCATAGTCGAGCAGCGAGGTGGTGCCCAACCCGGCGGCCGGCTCGAGCGGGGCGTTCTCGTGATGGCGCAGCGGCGGCACGACCACGTGCCAGCCACGCTGCTCGAAATGGCCACGCCAGTGGCGCCACGCGTGCGGCGTGGCCCACATGCCGTGGATCAGGAACAGCAGGCGGCTCATGGACCCTATATGCTACTTGAATTCCTCGAATCCAGCCGGCACGGCGATGAAGGTGTCGAGACGGCGTTCGCTCTTGCCGGTCCTGCAGTCGATGGATTCGTGCTCGATGGCGACGCCATAGGGACCGTTGTCGCCGAGATCGACCAGCGCGGCCTCGGACGAGACCGAGATTCGCTCCAGCCCCATGGCGCGGCCGGCAGCGCAGCCCTGGCCGGTCTGCTGCGTCGGCAGGGAGAGGAAGGTCTGGACCTTGCCGCTCGCGAGGTCGATGGCGCGATAGCCGCGGTAGGTCAGGCCGCGCTCGATCGTCGTCTCCCCGAACACCAGCGACATGCCGCCACCCGGCCGCACGATCACCGCCGGCTCGTCCAGCTTGTTGCTGTGCAGCAGACGCGACGGCGGCGGGTCGACCGCGAGGTCGAGCATGTGCACCATGTGCTTCGGCGGGCCGCCCTTGTCGCGGTCGGCCGGCGCGCCGAGCAGGCCGACGATCAGTCGATGGCGATCGAGCTTGCAGGAGAACTCGACCTTGACCTCCTCGGCCGGACCCTGCTTGCGCAGCCAGAAGGTGAACGACTCGGCCTGGCCGGCATCGACACCGGTCAACCGCTTGGCGCAGCCGATCGGCCGCGGCGTCGGGCCGTGCTTGGGCGTGGGCGGCTGCGGCGCGGGAGCAGCCTGGACCGGGGTGGCAGCGGTCTGCGAGCGGGCCTGCGCCGGGATCGACGACAGGCCGAGCGCAAGCGCGATCGCCAGAGGCAGGCAGGTCCGGAAAATGGGCGACATGAGGGCCTGTGCAAGAGTTCAACTTTTGATGCAATTTTACGCTCTAACCCATCGCGATGTAAGAGAGAAATTGCCCCAAACTGAAGTGTCCCGGGAGCCTGGCCGCGGCCTGCGGCGCGGCTGGACGGATGGCATCAAAACCGCTAGGTGCAGGCCGTCCCGTTCTGGCGGAGTTAAGCGCATGTCGATCGATGCGGCGACCGTGGCGAAGATCGCCCGGCTGGCCCGGCTCAAGGTCCCGGAGGAAGAGCAGGCGCGCCTGGCCGGCGAGCTCAGCGGCATCCTGAGCTGGATCGAGCAACTCAATGAGGTCGACACCGCCAATGTCGAGCCGCTGGCCAGCGTCTCGGACGTCACCCTGCCGATGCGCCCGGACGCCATCACCGATGGCGGCATCGCCGCCAGGGTGCTGGCCAACGCCCCGGGCGGCGCGGTCTATCTCGACCCGGCCGACCCCAACGCCGGCGGCTTCTTCACTGTGCCCAAGGTCGTGGAGTAGGCGATGACCGCGCTCACCGACCTCTCCATTGCCGAGATGGGCACCGCGCTCGCCAGGGGCGAGACGACCTCCGTCGCGCTCGCCGAGGCCTTCATCGCGCAGGCCCAGAAGCACCGCCGCCTGAACGCCTACGTCGTCGAGACCCCCGACCGTGCGATCGAGATGGCGAAGGCCTCCGACGCCCGCCGCGCCCGCGGCGAGGTGGGCCTGCTCGAGGGCATTCCGCTGGCCATCAAGGACCTGTTCTGCACCGAGGGCGTGCAGACCACGGCCGGCTCGAAGATCCTCGAGGGCTTCAAGCCGACCTACGAATCGACGATCACGGCCAACCTGTGGAAGGCCGGCGCCACCATGCTGGGCAAGACCAACATGGACGAGTTCGCCATGGGCTCGTCGAACATGACCAGCTATTTCGGCGGCGTCGAGAACCCGTGGAAGCGCAAGGGCGAGAACCGGCCGTTGGTGCCGGGCGGCAGCTCGGGCGGCTCGGCCGCGGTGATCGCAGCCCGCATGGCGCCGGGCTCGACCGGCACCGACACGGGTGGCTCCATTCGTCAGCCCGCCAGCTTCTGCGGCATCGTCGGCATCAAGCCGACCTATGGCCGCTGCTCGCGCTGGGGCGTGGTGGCCTTCGCCAGCTCGCTCGACCAGGCCGGGCCGTTCGCCCATACGGTGAAGGACACGGCGCTGCTGCTGCAGGCGATGGCCGGGCACGATCCCAAGGACTCGACCTCGGCGCCGCTGCCGGTGCCGGACTTCGCCGCCGCCTGCACCGGCGACGTCAGGGGCATGCGCATCGGCATCCCGCGCGAGTACCGCATGGACGGCATGTCGGACGAGATCGAGGGGCTGTGGGCGCGCGGCATCGACATGCTGAAGGCGGCCGGCGCCACGACCGTCGACATCTCCCTGCCGCACACCAAGTACGCGCTGGCGACCTACTACATCATCGCGCCGGCCGAGGCGTCGTCGAACCTGGCGCGCTATGACGGCGTGCGCTTCGGCCTGCGCGTGCCGGGCGGGAATCTCCCCGAGATGTACGAGAACACCCGCGCCGCCGGCTTCGGCGCCGAGGTGCGCCGCCGCGTGCTGATCGGCACCTACGTGCTGTCGGCCGGCTACTACGACGCCTACTACAAGAAGGCGCAGCGCGTGCGCGCGCTGATCGCGCGCGACTTCAGGCAGGCCTTCGAGACATGCGACGCGATCCTGACGCCGACCGCGCCGAATGCCGCCTTCGCCTCGGGCGAGAAGATGGACGATCCGGTGACGATGTACCTCAACGACGTCTTCACCGTGCCGACCTCGATGGCCGGCCTGCCGGGCATCTCGGTGCCGGTCGGGCTCGACAAGGACGGCCTGCCGCTCGGCCTGCAGCTGATCGGCCGCGCCTTCGACGAGGAGACGGTGTTCCGCGCCGCCAGCGCGCTGGAGCAGGCGGCGAAGTTCACGGCACGGCCGGCGGGATTCTGACACTCCGTCGTCCTGAGCATAGCGAAGGACCTCGCGGTGGATCATTCCGATCACCTGCGGGTCCGTGAAACCGCCGGATCCTTCGCTGCGCTCAGGATGACGCCGAGTGTGGATCGTTCATCGGCATCAGGTCGATCCACGTCGGATTTGCCTCGGCGACGAGCGCGTTCTTGCGCACGCGCTTCCAGCCCTTGAGCTCCTTCTCGCGAGCAATCGCCTCGTCGGCGCGGGCGTACTCCTCTACGTACGCGAGGTGGTGGGCCCGATACTTCTTCACGAAGGCCGATCCGATTCCGGTGCGATGTTCCCAGACTGGGCGCTCCACATGATTGGTCACGCCGATGTAGAGCACGCTGCGCGAGCGGTTGGACATGAAGTAGACGTGGTAGCGGCGTTCATTCACGGCGATGGCAAGTTACACCAATGTCGTCCTGAGCGGCAGCGAAGGACCCGGCGGTATTGCAGCCATACAAGACCGATCAATCGACCGCGGGGTCCTTCGCTGCGCTCAGGACGACAGCGTGCGTCACTTCCGCGGCAAAACACCCGAGAATCAGGACCTTCGCTTGAGGCGTGGACAGCCGGGCGGCGAGTCATTACCTGTGTCAGTCAGTGCTGACTGAAGGTCCTGACATGTCTCTGATCAAGGGTGAAACGGGCGATTGGGAAGTGGTCCTCGGGCTCGAGGTCCATGCCCAGGTCGTCTCCGAATCCAAGCTGTTCTCCGGCGCGCCCACCGCGTTCGGCGCCGAGCCCAACACCCAGGTGTCGCTGGTCGATGCCGCCATGCCGGGCATGCTGCCGGTGATCAACGCGCTGTGCGTCGAGCAGGCGGTGCGCACCGGGCTCGGGCTGAAGGCCAGGATCAACCTGCACTCGGTGTTCGACCGCAAGAACTACTTCTACGCCGACCTGCCCGCCGGCTACCAGATCTCGCAGTACAAGGATCCGATCGTCGGCGAGGGCGAGATCATCCTCGACCTCAAGGACGGCGCCACGCGAACGGTCGGCATCGAGCGCCTGCATCTCGAGCAGGACGCCGGCAAGAGCCTGCACGACCAGCATCCGACGCAGACCTGGGTCGACCTCAACCGCTCGGGCATCGCGCTGATGGAGATCGTGTCCAAGCCCGACATGCGCGACGCGGAGGAGGCGGCGGCGTACCTGACCAAGCTGCGCTCGATCCTGCGCTATCTCGGCACCTGCGACGGCAACATGGAGGAAGGCTCCATGCGCTGCGACGTCAACGTCTCGGTGCGCAGGCCGGGCGCGGCGCTGGGCACGCGCTGCGAGATCAAGAACGTCAACTCGATCCGCTTCGTGAAGCAGGCGATCGAGTACGAGGCGCGGCGCCAGATCGAGATCATCGAGGGCGGCGGCACGATCCGGCAGGAGACGCGCCTGTTCGACGCCAACAAGGGCGAGACGCGCTCGATGCGCTCGAAGGAAGACGCGCACGACTACCGCTACTTCCCCGATCCCGACCTGCTGCCGCTGGTGCTGCAGCCCGACTGGGTGGCGAAGATCAAGGCCTCGCTGCCCGAGCTGCCGGACGAGCGCAAGGCGCGTTACATCAAGGACTTTGGCCTGTCGGTCTACGACGCCGGCGTGCTGGTGGCCGAGAAGGAGACGGCGAATTTCTTCGAGGCCGTCGCCAAGGGCCGCGACGCCAAGCAGGCGGCCAACTGGGTGACCGGCGATCTCTTCGCCATGCTCAAGCGCCGCGGTGTGGGCATCGAGGACTCGCCGGTGAGCGCCGCCGCGCTGGGCAAGCTGGTCGACCTGATCGGCGACGGCACGATCTCCGGCCGCATCGCCAAGGACCTGTTCGTCGCCATGGAGGAGACCGGCAAGGACCCCGCCGTGCTGGTCGAGGAACGCGGGCTGAAGCAGGTCACCGACACCGGCGCGATCGACGCCGCAGTGAAGGCGATCGTCGAGGCCAATCCCGACAAGGTCGCGCAGTACCGCGAGAAGCCCTCGCTGTTCGGCTGGTTCGTCGGCCAGGTGATGAAATCGACCGGCGGCAAGGCCAACCCCAAGGCGGTCAACGAGGCGCTGAAGAAGCAGCTGGACGCTTGAGCTCTTCCCGTCATCCTGAGCGAAGCGAAGGATCTCCTCGAAACCGAGACTCCGCTTCAGGGAGATTCCTCGCTTCGCTCGGAATGACGCCTGGGTTGGGTCGTTAGATGGCCGTCAAGAGCCCCGCCATCCGCTACCTGCGCCTGGGCATCGGCGTCGTGATGGTCGCCGGCGCGGTCGTCTGGACCATCGATGTCTTCGGCTTCCCCGGCAAGCTGCGCCGCGGCGTCAACGAGGCGATCCGCAACACCGAGGGCGTGCTGCGCCTCGACACGGTGACGAACTTCGACTGGGACGAGGTCTCGGTGATCCCCGGCCACGGCGATCGCGAGAAGGCCAGCCAGTGCCTGGGAATCGCCGCCACCGACGAGGCGGTGACCGGCGAGGACATCGCCACCGTCGTCTTCGTGCGCGAGCGCGCGATCGCGCGCAGCTACCGCAGCCCGCGCCCGCCCTTCCTCTATCCGCTGGTGCCGTTCCAGCCCGGCCCGTGTCGCGTGAAGCGCGAGCACGCGCGCTTCAAGGTGACGCTCGATGCCGAGGGCCGCCACCTTCTCGTGCTGGTCGAACCGCCGGCACGTTAGTCCGGCAGCCGGTCGGGAAGCTCGTCGATCAGCCGCAGCGCCTCGCGGCCCATGGTGTCGCAGATGCGCATCGAGTCCTTGCGCGCCTCGATATCGCCCTTGCGGCGGATCTCCTGCAGCTCGGCGCGGCTCATGCCCACCTTGCCCTCGGCATGCGCGATGCCGCGCTCCAGCCTGCGCAGCTGCTCCGGGCTTGCCTTCACGCCGCAGGCGGGGATCGCATAGGAAATCGCGTAGAGCACGCCCAGCGTCATGCGCCAGTCGGTCTGTGCGGCGGCGGGGCGCATGGGGCCGGCGGCCAGCAGCGCGGCGAGAACAATGGCGGCGACGCGAAACGACATCGGCAACTCCAAGGCGATCTACGCATTCCGATAGAACATCATGCGCGCGCCGGGAAGCATCTGCGAGAGGATGTCGAAGTCGCCGATGTTCGCCGTCAGCAGCGTGAGGCCTTCCTTCAGCGCCTGCAGGAACAGGACACAGTCCTGAAGGGCATGCAAACTGTCGTCCTTGCTGTAGCCTTGCAGCCGACACAGGACACCCGACATCAGCGCCGCGCGACCGAGTACGTCGGCGTCGGGCGTGTGGACGCGATGCGGCCGCATCAGCTTGATCTGTGCGCCGACCGCCGCGACGGCGGTCCGCGGATCCGTCGGATCGAGCACGCCTACTGTGTGCATCAGTTCCTGGATGGCGACGGTCGAATGGTGGATGAAGCGCGCCGACATCACGTCGTCCAGCGTCGCCGGCGTGCGATCCTGCATCTGATCGATGTAGACGCAAGTGTCCAAGAGGAGTCGATGGCCGCCGGGCGCGCCAGTCCCGACGAATGGCAGCTGGCGATCGTCGCGCCGCCGCAACGACCCTTTGGCAATTCTTTGCGCCCATCGCCGCGCGGCGTCGAAATCGAGGTCGGCCACTCGGTAGCCGAGCTTCAACGTGGGGTCGACCGTGCCACGGGACTCGATGAACGCCTTCGGGAAGGGATCTTCCAGCGCGATCATCGCCAGGGCGTACTCGATCAGCCGGGTGTCGCTGTCGATGCCGCTCATCCGCTTGGCCTGCTGGACCAGGGCCGGACTCACGCGGCCGCTGATGCGCGCGCCCTTGCCCTCGAGCAGGCCCATTTCCGCCGCCTCCTGGAGGGTGCGATCGACCCTGGCGCGTTCCGCCGCCAGCGGATCCGGCCGCACGCGTTGCGCCCTGTATCCGGCGGATCTGCTTTGCCTGAGTCCGCCACGCGACCTGGCCATGCCAGCCACCCGTGTTCAACAAATTGCCGAGCTGTTGAACATACGTTAGCTGTCAGTCTTCAAGCGCGCTCGCCGTCACGCCATCTCCTTCATCTGCTGCCAGCTCGCCTCGACCGCCTCGCGTGACAGGTCGCGGGTGATGAAGACGATGCGCGAGCGGCGGTCGTCGTCGGGCCAGGCCGCGAGCGTCGTCGGCGGGTGGAAGGTGTTGTGCACGCCGTGGATCACCAGCGGCTGGCTCTCGCCGACCACGTTGAGCACGCCCTTCACGCGCAGCAGGCGGTCGGCCCAGTTGGCGCGCACCGCGGCGAGCCAGCGGTGGAAGGCGTCCCAGTCGAGCGGCGCCTCGAAGGTCAGGCAGAAGCTGCCGACATGCGCGTCGTGGCGGCTGGAGTCGTGGTGGTGGTGATGATGCCCGTGCCCATGCCCGTGTTCGTGCGCCTCGGCCGCCAGCCAGTCGCGCACGCGCTCGGTCTTGCCCTGCGGATCGAATGGCCCGGCATCGAACAGCAAGGCCGGGTCGATGGCGCCATGCGAGACCTCGTGGCGGCGCGCGCCGGGGTTCAGCGCGGCGATGCGCGTGTCGAGCGCGCCGCGCGTGCCGGCGTCGGCGAGGTCGCCCTTGGTCAACAGCAGGCGGTCGGCGACGGCGACCTGCTTGACCGCCTCGACCTGCGCGTCGAGCTGGCGCGCGCCATTCACCAGGTCGACCGTGGTGACGATGGCGTCGAGCCGATAGTCGTGGGCCGTGCCCGGGTTGTTCAGCATCAGGGCCACGATCGGTGCGGGATCGGCCAGCCCCGTGGTCTCGATCAGCACGCGGTCGAAGGGCGGCAGCTCCTCGCTCGCGCGCTTGCGGGCGATGTCGCGCAGTGTCTTCTCCAGATCACCCTTGATGGTGCAGCACACGCAGCCCGATTGCAGCAGCACCATCTCGCCGTCGACCGACTGCACGAAGAGGTGATCCAGCCCGACCTCGCCGAACTCGTTGACCAGCACCAGCGAACGCGCCATGCGCGCATCCTGCAGCACCCTGTTGAGCAGCGTGGTCTTGCCGCTGCCGAGGAAGCCGGTGATCAGCGCCACCGGCATGCGCTGCGCGGAACGATCGGGGTCGAAGAGGCTCATGCGCGCACGCTCCGTCGCTTTGCGGTGAGGGTCAAGCCTCGGGAAGACGACGCGCCACGTGCAGGAAGGCCAGATGTTATACTGTAACCTTCACGCGTTGTTCCGTTGACTGTTCGTTCAACTCGTCGCAGCGTTTGCGCGGTGCCACTGCGGGGACACGCGGGGCCGGCAACGGAGGAACACATGGACTCAAAATACCTGGAGCAGCAGGACGAGTTGAAGGCCGCAGGCAGCGAGCCCGATAGTCCGGAGCGTCGCAGCTTCCTCACTGGCGCCGGCGTGCTGGGCGGCGTGGCCGTGGCCGGCACGCTGATGGCGCAGGCGGCGCAGGCGCAACCGACGAAGGCGGCCGCGGTGGCGCTCAGCGACAAGCCGTGGTGGCCGCATCCCAAGTGGGGCAAGGACGACCAGGCCGGCGGCTCGAACTGGATCACGCCGGCCAAGGTGCTCGACGCCGCCAAGCTGATCAAGGACGGCAAGATCTACAACATGGGCCGGGTCTACGAATCGGCGATGCCCAAGTTCGGCGAGCGCGCCTTCACCCTGCGCATTCCCGGCACGCCCACCGGCGGCCCGTTCGGCGCCAACAAGCTGATCTACCACGACGAGTTCCTGGCCACCGAGATCGGCCAGACCGGCACGCAGTTCGACGGCCTCGCCCATATCGGCATCCAGATGGGCAAGGATGGCGACATGAACGACATGCGCTACTACAACGGCGTCACCGAATTCGAGATGGCCAGCGGCTACGGCATGAAGAAGCTCGGCATGGAGCACGTGAAGCCGTTCTTCACCCGCGGGCATCTGTTCGACATCGAGGCGGTGAAGGGCAAGATGATGGAGGCCGGCGAGGAGATCAAGGTCGCCGACCTGCGCGCGGCGCTGCAGAAGCAGGGCATGCAGGAAGCCGACATCAAGGAAGGCGACGCGGTGTTCTTCAACACCGGCTGGGGCAAGCTGTGGATGAAGAACAACGACAAGTACAACAACGGCGAACCCGGCATCGGGCTCGAGGTCGGCAAGTGGTGCATCGACAAGAACGTCTGCCTGACCGGCGGCGACTGCTGGGCGGTCGAGGTCGTGCCCAACCCCGACAAGAACCTGGCCTTCCCGGTGCACGGCGAGCTGATCACCAAGCACGGCATCTTCAACCACGAGAACCTGAACTTCGAGGGGCTGATCGCCGACAAGAAGTACCAGTTCGTCTACATCTTCACGCCGGCGCCGATCAAGGGCGCGACCGGCTCCAACGGCGCGCCGATCGCGGTCACCTGATCGTTTCGTGATCGGATGATGCCCCGCCGGCGCCAGCCGGCGGGGCTTTTCATTGGGCGCGCCCCAGCCAGGAGCGGCGCGGCCCGAAGACAATCAGCAAGCGATCAGGCGATCATCAACCCGAGCATCACGCGGACAGGTTGAGCTTTCCGTCATCCCGAGCGCAGCGAGGGATCCAGGCGGGCCGTAGATCCCTCGCATTCGCTCGGGATGACAGCCATGACTCAACCCGTCCGGATGGTGCTCAACGGCACACGCCGCGTGGCGCCGGCGCGCCTACTCCTCCAGCAGGCTGCGCAGCATCCACGCGGTCTTCTCGTGCACGTCGAGGCGCTGCGTGAGGAGGTCGGTGGTCGGCTGATCGTTGGCGGCCTCGACCACCGGCAACAGCCGGCGCGCGGTGCGCGCGGTGGCCTCCTGCGCGGCGACCAGGTGACGGACCATGTCGGTCGAGCGCGGCGAGCCCTCGACCTCCTTGATCGAGGCGAGGCGCACGAATTCCTTGTAGGTGCCCGGCGCGTGATGCCCGAGCGCGCGGATGCGCTCGGCGATCAGGTCGAGCGCGTTCCACTGCTCGGTGTACTGGGTCATGAACATCAGGTGCAGGCTGTTGAAGTCGGGCCCGGTGACGTTCCAGTGGAAATTGTGCGTCATCAGATAGAGCGTGTAGCTGTCGGCGAGCAGCGCCGAGAGGCCCTTGGCGATCTCGTCGCGCGCCTTGGCGCTGATGCCGATGTCGATCGGCGGGGCTTTGCCGGTGCTGCGCTTCATCTCACGCTCTCCCTTGTCCTCGTTCGCAGGTCGTGTCCCGCAAGTTAATCCAGTTCTCTCCCGGGGAAAACGGCGACACCTCGATGCGCGTCGAGCGCGGAAGCCGGCCGGCTGGCGGGCATGCGCGCGCCTGGGCTACACTGCGCGCGTTCGCAGCCGCGGAGGGCCCATGATCCTCTCACGACGCACGGTGAGCCGTCTTCTCGGTGCGGCCGCGCTCACGCCCCTGGCGGCGCGTGCCGCCGACGTGCTGCCGATCTTCGATGCGCATCTGCACTACAGCCACGACGCGGTCGAGGTGCTGCCGCCGGCCGACGCCATCGCGCTCTTGCGCAAGGCCGGGCTGAAGCGCGGCATGGTGTCGAGCTCGGACGACGCGGGCACGCAGAAGCTCTACGCGCTGGCGCCCGACCTGATCCTGCCGCAGCTGCGGCCCTATCGCCGGCGCGGCGAGCTGTCGACCTGGTACAGGGACGAGGGCGCGCTGAAGTACGTCGAGGAGCGCATCGCCCGCTACAAGTACGTCGCCATCGGCGAGTTCCATCTCTACGGCGCCGATGCCGACCTGCCGATCCCGCGCCGCATCGTCGAGCTGGCGAAGCGGCACAAGATCTTCCTGCACGCCCATTCCGACGCCGATTGCGTCGAGCGGCTGTTCCGGCAGGATGCGAACGCGCGCGTGCTGTGGGCGCATTCCGGCTTCATCCCGCCCGCGGATGTCGTGGCCGTGCTGCGCCGGCACAGGAACCTGTGGTGCGATCTCGCCTTCCGCAGCGACCAGGGCTCGGGCGGCAAGGTCGATGCCGGCTGGCGCGCGGCGTTCAGCGAGTTCCCCGACCGCTTCATGGTCGGCACCGACACCTTCACGCCGGAGCGCTGGCACTACGTCGTCGAGCACGCCAACTGGTCGCGCGCCTGGCTCGCCGATCTGCCCAGGGAGATCGCCGAGCGCATCGCCTGGCGCAACGGCGAGAGCGTGTTCGGCGGCATGATGTCGGCGGGCGGATGAATACCCGGGAGCGCCGGCGTCCCGCCGGCTTCTGGAAGAAGGCTGGCGGGACGCCGGCGCTCCCAAAGGCATTCCTGCTCTTGGTGCTGGCGTCGTCGCCGGCGATCGCCTGCGATCCGCCGTCGCTGGGCGCGCCGCGGCAGATCGTCGATTCGGCGCGCTACCGCATCGCCTGGAGCACGCGGCCCGATCCGATCGCCGTCGCCGAGCCCTTCGCGCTGGTGCTGTCGGTCTGCGCCCGGCCGGGCGCCGAGGCGGTCGAGGGCATCGCCGTCGATGCCGTCATGCCCGAGCATCGCCACGGCATGAACTACCGGCCCAGCGTGATCGACGGGCCCGGCGAGCGCTTCCTCGCCGAGGGCATGCTGTTCCACATGCCGGGCAAATGGCGCCTGATCTTCGACGTGCGCGCCGGCGGCATCACCGAACGGCTGACCCACGACCTGACGGTCGAATGATGCGCCGAGGCTGGCAGATCCTGCTGGCGATGCTGGGCGCCTGCCTGCCGCTGCTGCTGGCCTACGCCGACACCGACGAATGGAGCCCGGCCGAGCGCCGCGCCATCCTGCGCTTCGGCCCATGGCCGCCGCAGACGCAGCCTGACGCCTCCAACCGGGTCTCCGGCCGCGACGATGCGGCGCTGCTGGGCGAGCGGCTGTTCTTCGACCGCCGGCTGAGCGGCGGCGGCAACATGGCTTGCGACTGGTGCCACCTGCCGCAGCGCGACTGGGCCGACGGCTTCCGCCGCGGCGTCGGCCGGGACGTCGTCGATCGCAACACGCCCAGCCTGTGGAATGTCGGCGAGCGGCGCTGGCTGGGCTGGGACGGCGCGCATGACAGCCTGTGGAGCCAGAGCCTGCGGCCGATGATCGATCCGCGCGAGATGACGTCCTCGCCCGGGCAGATCGCCGCGCGCGTGCGCGCCGACGCCGATCTCGCCTGCCGCTACGAAAAGGTGTTCGGCACCGCGCCGGCATTGATGGACGACGAGCAGGTCCTGGTCGCCACCGGCAAGGCGCTGGCAGCCTTCCAGGAGACGCTGGTCAGCGGCCGCACGCCGTTCGACGCCTATCGCGATGCCGTGCTGCGCGGCGATGCGGCGGCGCAGGCGGCCTATCCCGATGCGGCCAGGCGCGGGCTGAAGATCTTCATCGGCAAGGGCAATTGCAGCCTCTGCCATTTCGGCCCGACCTTCAGCAACGGCGAGTTCGCCGACACCGGCGTGCCGTTCTTCATCGCACCCGGCCGCGTCGATCCCGGCCGCCACGGCGGCATCGCCCAGCTGCGCGCCAGCCCCTATACGCGCCTGGGTCCGCACAGCGACGAGCGCCAGGGCGACGGCACCACGCGCACGCGCCACGTCGAGCCGCAGCACCGCAATTTCGGCGAGTTCGCGGTGCCGCCTTTGCGCAACGTCGCACGCACCGCGCCCTACATGCACGCCGGCTCGCACGCCACCCTGCACGACGTGGTGCGCCATTACTCGGAGCTCGACGAGGATCGCCTGCACGCCGACGGCGAGCGCATCCTGGTGCCGCTGAAGCTCAGCCCGCGCGAAAGCGACGACCTCGTGGCCTTCCTCGAATCGCTCTCCGACTCGCCCACGCCCTTCGTGCGCCGCACCGCCGACGGCGATCCGCCTTGTCGTTGACACGCCCTGTCATCCCGAGCGCAGCGAGGGATCCAGACGGGGCTCAGGATCCCTCGCTGCGCTCGGAATGACAGAGGTTCTATTCGCCCGACGTTTGCTCTAGGGTCGCGCATCGTTCGAACGACTTCGCGGGGAAACGCCAGATGATCGACCTCTACACCTGGTCGACGCCCAACGGGCGCAAGGTCTCGATCATGCTCGAGGAGTGCGGCCTGCCGTACACCGTGCACAAGGTCGACATCACCAAGAACGAGCAGTTCAAGCCCGACTTCCTGAGGCTCAGCCCCAACAACAAGATCCCGGCGATTCTCGATCCCGACGGGCCGGGCGGGCCCTACAGCTGCTTCGAGACCGGCGCGATCCTGCTGTACCTCGCCGACAAGACCAACCGGTTCCTGCCCGCCGACCGCGCCAGGCGCTTCGACCACATCCAGTGGCTGATGTGGCAGATGGGCGGCTTCGGCCCGATCCTCGGCCAGACGCACCATTTCGTGCGCTTCGCGTCCGAGCAGGTGCCCTACGCGATCAAGCGCTTCACCGAGGAGACGGCTCGGCTCTACGGCGTGCTCGACAAGCGCCTGGCCGACAATGAGTGGTGCGGTGGCGCCGACTACGGCGTGGCCGATTTCGCGATCTACCCGTGGGCGGCGCGCCACGAATGGCACCGCATCGATCTGGCGGCCTATCCCAACGTCAAGCGCTGGTACGACACGATGGGCGCGCGCCCGGCGGTGAAGAAGGGGATGGCGGTGCCGGCGTGATACGCGGCGGCGCGATCGCCGCGCTGCTGACCTTCGCGCTCGGCGGTTGCGCGGCGGCGCCGTCCGGTGCGCCGACGGCGCCGGCATGTCGCGCGCCGCTCAAGGCGATGACCCAGGTCGATCTGTATTTCGGCCGCTACATCCCCGGCGGCGGTGGCGAGGTGAGCGACGCGCAGTGGCGCCGCTTCCTCGACGAGGTGGTCACGCCGCGCTTTCCCGACGGTCTGTCGGTGCTCGACGTGCACGGCCAGTGGAAGAGCACGCGCACCGGCACCATCGCGCGCGAGCGCAGCAAGCGGCTCTCCATCATCGTGCCCGACGCCGCCGCCGCGGCGGCGAATGTCGAGGCGATCAAGGCCGCCTACAGGCAGCGCTTTCGGCAGGAGTCGGTGCTGCAGTCGGAGGCCGCGGTTTGCGCGGCGTTCTGAACGCGGATGGCATCGCCACCGGTACGCGCGATCAGAGGCCGGCGTCCTCGCCATCGTCGAGGATGACGGCCTCGTCGTCGTCGGCTTCGACCAGGGCCGGATCCTCGGTGCATTCCAGTCGCGGACGCGACGCATGCTGGCGCCACTTCGCGAGCTCGGCGTGGCACACATCGCGGCTGACGCCGACGCGCAGCGGCATGACCTGGCAGCAGTCGCCAGCCGGCGTGGGTGTGGCGCCGCACAGGATGAGCGAGAGAATCCGGGCGTTCATGGTCGCGACCTCGCCACCGGCCGATAGGGCGGCAACGGTTTTGTAGGCGGCGCGCCGGCGCCTCGCCTTGACGCCGATCAATCTCCGCTGGCGATGTGGCCCGCAGCCGCCATCCAGTGCGTCGCGCACCCTGGATGCGGAATTCGGCAGGGCGGTGCCCGTCACAGAATGGTGCCAGTCCTCCGTGGATATCTTCGACATACGCCTTGATCCCGCCCCACATGCCCGGCTTCCTGCCACCACCTGCGGGCGCGCCGCGGGCAGGCCGGTTTGACCCAAAGAATCAGGATGAGTTTCCACATGTCGTTTGCTCGGCGAATTCTTTGCGCCCCGGTTGTGTTGCTTTGTTTTTCGACAACGGCTCTTGGGCGCGATGTGGATTCCGCCGAAGAGGAACGCGTCACGCTCGAGCAGGCGGCGAGCGCCTTCGACGCCGCCGCCCTGCGGATCAACGATGGCCGCCCGGCCCGCACCGCGCGCTGGACCGACCGGATCTATCTCGCCATCGCCGGATACTCCGGCATGCGTTCCGTTGCGCCCGAGATCGAGGCCGCGGTCCGCGAGGTGGCGCGAACCGCACGGGTTCCGGTGGAGCGGGTGGCCTTCAGCGACGATCGCGCCAACATGCTGTTCCGGCCCAGCGCGGGCGACGTCGGCAATGTGTCGGGATCGTCCTGTCGGGCCGCCGTGAGCTGGACCGAGGGCGCGATGCGCCGCGCCGAGATCACCGTCAACCTCGCCAACGAGAGTCGCATCACGCGCTGCATCAACCACGAGACGATGCATGCCTTCGGCTTGCGGTCCCACGCGCACGCGGCGCTGAGCGTGCTGAGCTACAGCCAGACGCAGCTGACCCGCCCCTCGAAGATCGACCATCTGATGATCGAGACCCTGTACGACGCCCGGCTGCATCCCGGGACGGAGCCGGTAGTGGCGACCCGCCTCGCCTGCGCCATCATGGCCGAGAAGCTCGGCGCGAGCGCCGCCGAGAAGGCGCGCCACTGCGAGGGACGCGACCTGCGCGCGGGCGGCCTGCTCAGCTCGCTGCGTGATCGGCAGTAGAATCACGTCCCGGACAAGTGGCGTGCGATCGGCCTGGTCTCATCTTCCTTCGCGCCTGCGCCACTGAGCGGGGGCGGTGCCGAGATGTCTCTGGAAGGCGCGGCTGAACGCTTCCTCTGATCCATAGCCGACCGTCTGGGCAACAGCCGCCAGTTTCATCGCGCCGTCCCTCATCAGGTCGGCGGCCAGCTGGATGCGCCATTCCGCGAGGTAGCGCATCGGCGACTGGCCAAGCCGTGTGCGGAATCTTTCATCGAGCACCGAGCGTGACGCAGCGGCTTGCCGCGCAAGCTCCTCCACTGTCCAGGGTCGGGCCGGCTCGGCATGGAGCAGGGCGAGCGCCCGGCTGACCACCGGATCGTTGATCGCTGCGAGCCAGCCGGCGTCGCTGGTGTCGTCCTCGCTATGGAGCCTCAGCGCCTCGGTGAGCAGCAGCTCCGCCATGCGTGCGGTCAGGGGCGCGCCCCCGTGTCGCGAATGCGCGCGCTCGTCGACCGCGTAGTTGACGCACGCCCTTACCAGGTCCGCCGTCGGTCCCGCCGGCGGGCGAACACGAAAGACCGCCGGCAAGCGGCGTATGAAGGAATTGAACAGCAGATCATCGCACTTCAGGTAGCCGCAGATGACCTCCGTCTGCTCGCCTCCGCCGTCGAACCGGCAGGTCGGCACGCCGATCCAGGGCGGCGGAGGCAGGAGCTCCGCAATCGGAATGGGCTCTGCTGCCTCAGAAGTGCTGCCCATCAAGTGTCGGTCGGCGTGCGGCAGCACGGCGACGTCGCCCGGTTCAAGCTCGATTCGCGAACTGCCTGCGCTGACCCACGCGTGCCCTTGCCGGACGATGTGAAAGAGGATCAGCCGCTGCGCGCCGGGAGCAAGCATCTCGACCAGATCGCGCGACTCCGGCGAATCGAACGTCCACCCCGCCGAATACTCGCCGCGAAGGAACATCGCGCCGTCGAGCCTGACGCGCGAGAGCACATCCGCCAGCAGTGCGGCCCTGTTGCGTTCTGGCGAAACGTCCGGGGTTTCGATCAGGAATTCCGGTGTCTCGATCATGGTCATCCTGGCCGCTTCGGCCGATCCTGTGCGGCATGGCTGAGGCTGAAGCGAGCAGGGTTCGCACGGCCAGCCAGTTTCCGGGCGTGCAGCTCGGAACCTGCAATCCATACTAACAGAAGGGCGCGACGCCATGCCGACCTATGTCATCGAACGAGAGATTCCCGGGGCCGACAAGCTGAGCGCCCAGCAACTCAAGGAGATCTCGGCCAAGTCGAACGAAGTGGTCGCGGGTCTGGGTGTGCCCTACAAGTGGATCACCAGCTACGTCGCCGGCGACAAGATCTACTGCGTGCATGAGGCGCCGAGCGCCGAGGTCGTTCTGCGGCATGCCAGCGAGGGCGGGTTCCCGGCCAGCAAGGTCACGGAAGTGGCTGCCTTCATCGGTCCGGCTACCGCGAACGGGTCCGGCTCCTGACGTCTGGCATCTGCTGCCCGGCCGGCGCCTTCTGCTGACGGATGGTGCCGGCCGGGTGATGCCATCAAGGGGCGGCGGCATTCGTCGTTCTGTCATCGGCTACGGACGACCGGCGCTCGATGCGGGCCGTCACGTCGTCGACCTCGTGCACAAGGTGCGCGAGGCGCCCCTTGGTGTCGCAGATCAGTGTGCAGGCGGGCCGCCGGAAGCGCCGGACGAATTCGCCCACCGGCGCGCGCCCAATATGGCGGACGGCGAAAGGCCGCAGGCCCTTGCTGGTTTCCGACGCTCGTCGCGCCTCGGATTTGCCTGGGGCGAACCTGAAGTTCTGGCCCGGCCGCGTGTCGCGCATATGGACGAATTCCCGCAGGCGCACGTAGTCGAACTCCAGGCTGAACGGAAAGTGCGCACCACCCGCCACGTTGAGCGGCTCGATGGACACCGCGATCTTGGCCTCGACCGAAGGGCCGGCATACTGCATGGACATGCCGTCGCGATTGCCGAACTGCCAGTACTTGGCGCCGACTGACGCGCCTGCAGCCATGCTGGACTGGAAGACACCGCCCACGGCGCCGACCACGTCGAAGCACGAGAGGGGCGCAGGATGATCGTCTTGTCGAGGCCCGGTCCATGCCGCCACCTCCAGTCTCCGTCAGGTTCATGAGAACTGCGAAGTCCCCTGGAAAACCGAGAACGACCTGCTTCGCCGCAGCGGGCGATTTCCGGTGTCGTCAGCGACTGAAAACGCGGGAAAAGTGGCGGAGGGGAAGGGATTCGAACCCTCGATAAGGCTTTAAGGCCCTATAACGGTTTAGCAAACCGCCGCCTTCGACCGCTCGGCCACCCCTCCGCAGGGACCGCCAAGACCCAAGGGTCGTCAACCACGACGGATGCGCGGCGGTTCTAGCCGGGCGCCGCCCGACCTGTCAATGAAAGTGGCGGATTCGGCAAAAGAATCAACGATTTCCGAGTGCTTCACCGGCGCCCGGCGAGGCGCCACAGGATGGCCAGCACGGCCTCGGCCCGGGCCTCGCCCAGGCGCCCCAGCATGCGCCGCTGGTGCGTCGCGAAGCGGCGCTTCAGTGTCCGCAGCATGCGCTGGCCGTCCCTGGTCAGCTCGATCTGCCGCACCCGCCGGTCGCGCGCGGGCGCGACGCGCAGCACCAGGCCGCGGCGCTCCAGCCGGTCGATCAGCGGCACCATGCGCGGCCGCTCGACGCCCAGCGCCGTCGCCAGCTCGGCCTGGCTACAGCCGGGATTGTCGGCGACCACCGCGAGGACCGAGAACTGCGCGGTGGTGACGTCGAGGCGGCCGAAGGCGCGGTAGATGTCCTCGGTGACGCTGAGCTGCGCGCGGCGGATCGCGTAGCCGATCGTGCCCTCGAGGTAGGAGAGGTCGAGCCTGGTTGCCATGAATAGATAACGCCATTATCTTTCTCTCCGGCGCAACCGGAGACCGACATGGAATTCGCGACCCAGCCGGTCGGGCGGCTTGACCACATCGCCATGGTGGTCGACGATCTCGCCGCGGCGATCGAGAGTTACCGCACGCTGTTCTTCGCCGAGGTCACGGCGACGCAGCACAACGCGCAATACGGCTTCTCCTCGGCCTTCGTCGATCTCGGCTATTCGCGGCTGCGCCTGATGCAGCCCGACGGCCCCGGCGCGACGGTGGTCAGCTTCTTCGGCTGGGAGGCCGGCGGCGGCATCCATCACGTGTGCTACCGCGTGGAGGACATCGCGGCGGCGCGCGAGCGGCTGGAACGCGGTGGCGCGCGCGTCATGGGCGACGGCGGCACCAAGCGTAGCGCCGAGGGCAAGCCGATGCTGTTCCTGCGCCAGGCCGGCGAGGACACGCCGCTGATCAAGCTGGAGCAGATCTAGGAGATCGACTGGGCGCACTGTCATCCCGAGCGCAGCGAGGGATCCAGGCCGGCCGTGGATTCCTCGCTGCGCTCGGAATGACAGCCGAGGCTTGTGCGGACTGCGCCCTAGCGTGCCGCGTCGGCCGGGTGGAGGGCGGCGGGCACGGCGTACCACTGCGCCGGATCGGGCTCCGTGCCGACCAGGGCGAGGCCGCGGGCGATGGATTCGAACTCGTTGCCACGATGGACCTTCAACGGCCCGAAGCGATCGGTGAAGATCGCCCGCACCGCCGGCACGAAGGACGAGCCGCCCGTCAGATAGACCTTGTCGATGTCGCAATCGCCCAGCCCGGCTCGGCGCAGCGCGTCATCGACCGTGTGGCCGATCTGCGCCAGCTCGCCCGCGATCCAGCGCTCGAAATCGCCGCGCGTGATGCGCCGCTCGATGTCGATGGTTCCGGCGCGGAAGGCGAAACTGGTCGCCGGTTCGCTCGACAGCGCCTCCTTGGCGGCGGAGACGGCGCGGAACAGGGCGTAGCTGTAGTCTTTGTCGAGCAGCTCGACGAAGCGGTCGAGCGCCGAGCGCTCGACGGCCTGCCCGGCGAGCTCGCGCAGGTCGCGCATGTCCTTCGACCATTTCATCAGCGCCAGCTGGTTCCAGCGCGCGAGCGCCGCGTAGTAGTGGTTGGGGATGGTCAGCGTCTTGCCGTTCGAGACGTAGCTGCCGCCCATGCCGAGCAGCGGCGAGATTGCGTGGCTGATGATCTGGTAGTCGAACGAATCGCCGGCGCAGGCGACGCCGGCATGGGCCAGCGGCACGGCGCGGAAGCGCCCGCCCTCGCGCTCGAAGCGCATGATCGAAAAGTCGCTGGTGCCGCCACCGAAATCGCCGACCAGGATTGTCGCCTCCTCGTCCACGCCGCGGGCGAAGAACAGGGCCGCCGCCACCGGCTCGTAGACGTAATTCGCCTGCGACCCGAATGCCTGGGCGTAGCGCCGCATGGCCAGGCCGTCGTCGGGATCGGCGCCGGCGAAGGTCACCGGCCGGCCGACGATCGTGCCCGGGCCGTGCGGTTGGACCGCGCCCGATGCGTGCTGCCACAGGTGGCGGAAGTAGGTGCCGACGAGATCCTCGAACTGGAAGGTGCGGCCGAAGATGCGCGTGCCGTCGAAGCGGGCGCTCGCGGCGTAGGTCTTGAACGACTGGATCAGCCTGGTGCCGGCCGGATGGCGCAGGAAATCCTCGATCGCCCATGGCCCGATCTCGGCGGCCGGCAGGCCCCTGTCGCCTTCGTGGAAGCTCAGCACCGAGCGGAAGGCGGTGGCCATGCCGCGCGGCGTCGGCAGACGCAAGGTCGAGATCGAGCCGTCCGCCGCGGCGAGGGCGATCACGGTGTTGGTCGTGCCGAAATCGATGCCGAGCGCACGCGGCCGGGCGGAAAGCTGCATGGGAAGTCCGTGGTCGCGACGGAACGGGGGGCAGCCCTCTAAGGCAAACACCGGCCGAGGTCAAACGATTCGGCGGGCCGGGCGAGTTGTGTTGCCTGTCATCCCGAGCGCAGCGAGGGATCTAGGGAAGCAGCCTGGATCCCTTGCTGCGCTCGGGATGACAGCGGCGACCGGACACAGCTCTACCGGCTCTTGCGCAGCGACAGGTGGTAGGTCTTGGCCGTGCTGCGCACGCGCATCGTACCCGACAAGGTGACGCCCGAGCGCGCCAGCTCGATATCCGAGCCGCCGCGCGTGCGCAGGGTCACGGCACTGTCGGTGATCGCGCACGGAATCGGCACGAAGGCGGCCGCCGCGTCGCGCCACGAGCAGCGCACGACATCGTCGGTCGACTCGACCCTGAGCGTGCGGCCGGCGCGCTTGTTGCGGCCATAGTCGTGGATCTGCCCGGTCCAGACGCCGGTGGCCCAGCGATTGCCGTCGCTCGCCGGCTGCGGCCTCGACAGGTCCGGCCAGCGCACGACGGTGTCGCTGACGCGGGCGAGCTCGATCTTGAACGTCGTTTCCGAGCTCGATCGCAGGTAGGTGCCGGTGAGCTTCTCGCCGGCGCGGCGCAGCCGCACGTTGGGCGTGCCGCCGCCGGTCGCGACCACGACCTCGTCCGAGGTGATCGCGCAACTGGTCTGCTGCTGCGGCGCGCCGCGCATCTGCCAGAAGCACTTCAGGTGGCCGCCGATACTCGCCGCGGCCCAGGAGCGCTGCGCCTCCCAGGCGCGGGGATAGTCGAGGATGCGTCCCTGCCAGGTGCCGACGGCCCACATCAGCTCGGGGCTGGCCGGCTGCGTCGCGAGCTTGCTGGGCCGGCCGACGAGATGGACCTCGCGGTCGATCGGCGAGGCCGACAGCCAGGGCTGCTGCTGGCCGCCGGTCGCGCGCCGCACCCGCACGCCGACCTCGTTGAACACCTGGCGGATCTCCAGGCCCGGCAGGCCGATGGCCTCGGCGAGCGCCTTGCTGTAGGGGCTGTTGCCGCCGCTGCCGTCGAGCGCGACGTTGCCCGGCTGGGTGGCGTAGGCGATCAGCGTGTTGTCGGGCGCGTCCATGCGGCCCAGCCCGCCGCCGGCGCCGCGCGTCGGCGGCTTGGCCTTCGCCGACGCCTTGCCCGCCGGTCGTGGCGACTGGATCGGCGTCGGTGTCGGCGAGCCGGCCGGCGCGACCGGAAACGGGTTGTCGCGGCAGGCATCGAGGATCACGACATTGAGCTTGGCGCGCGCCGCCTTCATCAGCGCCAGCACGTCGTTGGCGTTGATCATCTGGCGCGCGACATCGGCCTCGAAGCGCGGCGCGGCCGAGACCGGCACCAGCCAGTTGACGCCGGCAATCTGCACGCCGTGGCCGGCGTAGAAGAACAGCGCGACGTCGGCGCGGCGGCTTGCCTTGCGGAAGCCCTCCAGCGCGCGCTCGAAGCCGGCCTTGTCGAGATCCATCTGCGGGCCGTCGCCGACCAGCTCGAAGCCCAGCGCCTCGAGCCGCGTGGCGATCGCCAGCGCGTCGTTGGCGGGGTTGGCGAGTCGCTCGATCGAGCGGTAGGCGCTGTTGCCGATGACCAGCGCCACGCGCGGGCCGCCGTCGGGCAGGGGCTGCGCCTGCGCCGCGCCGAGGATCGCCGTCAAGAGGAGGGCGCACAGCGCGCCCGCGACATGACCCATCGCCAGCCTCTCCCCCGAGGTCCGCCAGCCGTCGGGATGCCGCCCTAGCGCCGCGGCCGCGAGTATTCGTCGTCTTCCAGCGACGGCGCCGATTTCTGCTGCTCGAGGATCTTGCGGTGCTCCTCGGGAATGACGTGCGAGCGCGCGGCTTCCTGCAGGCGGTTCGGCAGCCACGTGGCGATGCCCGGGAAGGCGACGATGAGGCCGATGCAGATCACCTGGATGATCATGAACTGGAACATGCCGCGGTAGATGGTCCCGAGACTCCAGTCCCTCACCACCTGTTTGAGGTAATAGGCCGACATCGCCACCGGCGGCGACAGGAAGGCCGTCTGCAGGACCACCGCCACGAGGGCGCCGAACCAGATCATGTCGATGCCCAACGCCTTCACGACGGGATAGAAGATCGGCACGAAGACGAGGACGATGGCGGGCCACTCGAAGGGCCAGCCGAGCAGGAAGATCAGGATCAGCACCATGATCAGCATCATCGAGGGCGGCAGCTGCATTCCCAGCAGCGACTCGGTGAGCCAGTTGGCCGTGCCCAGGCGAGCGAAGACGGCGCCGAAGACGTTGGACGTCACCGCCAGCAGCAGCACCATGCTCGACGTCGTCATGGTGGCGACCAGTGCCCGCTGGAGCCCCGCCCAGCTGAAGCGCCTGTAGGCGATGGTCAGCACCAGCGCGCCGGTGGCGCCGACGCCGGCGGCCTCGGTCGGCGTCGCGACACCGGCGAGGATCGAGCCCAGAGTGAAGGTGATCAGCAGCAGGAGCGGCACCGTGCCGAGCACGACCTCGGTCAGCATGACGCGCATCGAGTGCACACGCTCCTCGACCGGCACCGGCGGGCCGAGCTTCGGATTCATCAGGCTGCGGCCCAGCAGATACACGATGTAGGCGGCGGCGAGCAGGAAGCCGGGGCCGAAGGCCGCCGCGTAGAGATCGGCCACCGACACGCCGAGCACCGGCCCCATGACGATCAGCATCACGCTGGGCGGGATCAGGATGCCCAGCGTGCCGCCGGCGGTGATCGCGCCGGCCGCCAGCTGGGGGTCGTAGTTCGCCTTGTTCATGACCGGCGAGGCCATGATGCCCAGCACCGTGACCGCGGCGCCGACGATGCCGGTGGCCATGGCGAAGACGGCCGCCGTCAGGATGACGACCAGGAACAGCGCGCCGCGCAGAGGCGCGAGCAGCATGCGGAACGCCGTGAACAGTCGTTCCATCAGGCCCGCCTGCTCGGTCAGGAAGCCCATGAAGATGAACAGCGGCACGGCCGCGAGCAGCTCCTCCTTCATCATGCCGATGGTCTGGAAGTAGGCCAGGTCGACCACAACGCTGCCCATCCCGGCGAAGCCGAAGGTGAAGGCGAGGAAGAGGAGCGTGAAGGAGATCGGCACGCCGATGAAGATGGCGCCGATCAACGTCACCAGCATGATCAGGCCGAGGAGGGCGTCCGGCGTCATACTTCGATCTTGTCCTTGTGCTCGAGCTCGACGCCGGTGCGCGCCATGTAGATGCTCTTCAGCAGCTCAGAGACGCCCTGGATCATCAGCAGCAGGCAGGCGATCGGGACCACGAACTTGAACGGCCACAGGATCGGCCGCCACGGCGTCTGATCGGATGTCTCGTTGATCTGCAGGGCGTAGGCGGCCTCGTTCCAGCTGATGACAAAGAGCATGGCGAGGCTGGGAAAGAAGAAGACCGTGTAGGAGATGGTGTCGATCACGCCCTTCCTGCGGATCGAGAACCGCTCCCAGAAGAAGTCCGTCCTGATGTGCGCGCCCTTGTGCAGCGCGAACGCCGCCCCCAGCATGAAGATCGTGCCGTAGAGCATGTAGGTCACGTCGAACGACCAGATCGTCGGCGAGTTGAAGGCGTAGCGCGACACGACCTCGAAGGTGACGGCGCCCACCATCGGCACGGTGAGCCAGGCGATCACCATGCCGGTGCGATCGGTGAACCTGTCGATGACGCGGATGGTCCTCGCCAGCGCGGGCGACGGCCTGCCGCCGGAGACATCGGTCAAGTGGGGCACTCCAGGTTTCTCGCCGGCGTCGAGCCGGTCAGCGCGGCGCGCACAAGCGGGCGCGGCCACACGGGCCCGACGGGAGCGGGGGCGGCCGGTCGGCCGCCCCCGATCGATTGCAGCCTACCGCTTCTCGGGGAAGTAGTAGTTCGCCATGAACGAGTAGGGCGGGAAGTAGAAGCGCTTGTAGGGCACGACCTTCGCGGCGTACTCCCTCTGGGAATCGTGCACCTTCTTGAAGAAGGGATTCTTCGCCGCTTCGGCGGCCGCGATCTCGTCCCACTTCTTGATGAAGGCCAGCAGGATCTCGACGGGCGTGCGCAGGATCTGCACGCCGTGCTTCTCCTGCATCTCCTTGAGCGCGTCGGCGTTCTGCAGCTGCCACTTCGACCACCAGATCAGGAAGGTCTCGTTGGCCGCCGACTTGATGATCTCCTGGTGCGTCGCCGAAAGCTCCTTCCAGACGTCACCGTTGATCACCAGCTCGCCGATGGTGACGTTCTCGTGCACGCCGGGCGAATAGTGGTACTTCCACACGTTGTGGAAGCCGAGCCTGAGATCCTCGATGCCGCCCACCCACTCGGCGCAGTCGATGACGCCGCGCTGGGCCGACGGGATGATCTCGCCGCCGGGCATGTTGACGACGGTGAAGCCCAGGGCCTGCCAGACCTCGCCGGCGATGCCGGTCTGGCGGCACTTCATGCCCTTCATGTCCTCGACGGTCTGGATCGGCCTCTTGAACCAGCCGAAGGCCTGCGGCCCGGCCGGAAGGATCGGCAGCACGACGAGGTTGAGCTTCAGCTCCTTCTGGTAGAACTCCTGGTAGAGCTCGAAGCCGCCGCCATGGAACATCCAGCCCATGACGTCGGTGTAGTCCATGCCGAACGTGCCGCCGGGGCCACCGGTGAACAGGATCGCGGTCTTGTTCTTGCCGGTCCAGTAGCCGGCCCAGGCATGCGCGCCGTCGAGCACCTTCTTGTGCGTGGCGTCGAGCACCTCGAAGGCCGGGACCACCTGGCCGGCCGGCATGGTCTCGATCTTCAGCGTGCCGCCCGAGAGCTTGCTGACCCGCTCGGCAAAGTAGGTGAAGTTGTCGTAAAGCGTCAGCGATGCCGGCCATGTCGCCTGCATCTTCAGCACTTTTGTCTGCGCCAGCGCCGGCTGCGCGGCGAGCGAGCCGGCCGCCATGACGGCCGCACCGAACATTGCCATGAACAACTTTTTCATCGAACGCCTCCCATGTCTGGCGGGCGACGCCTCTTGTCGGGCGATACTGCACCGCAGAAGACTCAAACTAAGCGGAGCAAACTGAGGGAGTCAAAAGTATTCGACGCCGGCGCGCCGGGTTTGTCGGCGAGGCGCGGAGCCGGTGGCGGCGGCAGCCCGTTCGGGGCACAGTCGGCGCCCGACCCGGAGAGCGACGATGCGCTACGGCTTTTACCTGCCCACCCGCGGACCTACGGCGACGCGCGAGGGTGTCGTGTCGCTGGCGCGCGAGGGCGAGCGGCTGGGTCTGCATTCGGCGATGATCGCCGACCACGTCGTCTTCCCGGTCGAGAGCAAGTCCGACTATCCCTACACGCTCGACCGCAGGCATCCCGGCGGCGGCGACGCGCTGGACGCGCTGTCGATCCTCGGCGTGGTGGCCGGCGCGACCGAGCGGCTGCGGCTGGTGACCTCGGTGCTGGTGCTGCCCTACCGCAACCCCGTGCTGACGGCGAAGATGGTGGCGACGCTCGACGTGCTCTCCGGCGGGCGCGTCACGCTGGGCGTCGGCGTCGGCTGGCTGAAGGAGGAGTTCGAGGCGCTGGGCAGCCCGGACTTCGAGCGCCGCGGCGCAGTCAGCGACGAGTGGATCGCCATCTTCAAGCAGTTGTGGACGCAGTCGCCGGCCAGCTTCAAGGGAGCGTTCTACAGCTACAGCGACATCCGCGCCGAGCCGTTCCCGCTGCAGAAGCCGCATCCGCCGATCTGGGTTGGCGGCCATTCGCGCCCGGCGCTCAGGCGCACCGCGCGGTACGGCGACGGCTGGCATCCGGTGGGCGCCATCGCCGCCTCGCCGCTGCCGCCACAGGAGATGCGCACGCATCTGGCGACGCTCAGGCAGATGACCGAGGCCGAGGGCCGCGACTTTGCCAGGCTCACGATCTCCTACAAGGCGCCGCTCTACGACACGGCGGTGCCCGATCGCGACGGCACGCGGCGCAGCTTCTCGGGCACGCCCGACGAGATCGCCGGCGACATCCGAGCCTTCGCCGCCATCGGCGTGCACGAGCTGATCTTCGACTTCCGCAGCGAGAGCACGGCGCAGAGCGTCGAGCGCCTGCAGCGCTTTGCGTCGGAGGTCATGCCGCTGGTGCGGTGATTTCGCTGAGCAAGGCCGTCGCTATTGTTCTGGCCGCCGCGCGTCGGTATGGTGCCCGCATGGCTGCATTGCACGGTCGGACGCGCGTACGCCCGATCATGGAGGACGCTTCACCGGAACACAGTTGAGCAGATTACGGCGTAACGCTGGCGTGGCTTCGAGTTGTTTTTCCAATAACAAATGGGAGGCAACGATGCGCAGACGCGTAGTGTCCACAGTCCTTACCGCCGCCGCCGCGCTGGCCTTTGCCAGCGCCCCGGCATTCGCCGAGCCCAAGCCGATCAAGATCGGCCTGCTCTACTCGCTCTCGGGCATGGCCGCCGTCTACACCAAGGGCACGGTGATCGGCCATCAGATCGCCGCCGAGGAGATCAACGCCGCCGGCGGCCTGCTCGGCGGACGCAAGATCGAATACGTCATCCGCGACGACAAGCTGAAGCCGGGCATCGCGGTGGAGGAATTCCGCCGCATGGTGACGCGCGACCAGGTCGATTTCGTCATGGGCGTGATCAGCTCGGGCGTGGCGCTGGCCGTCTCCGAGGTCGCCAAGGAATCGAAGGTGCTGTTCGTCGACACCATCGCCCAGACCGCGGCGCTGACCGAGGAGCAGGGCCACGACTACGTCGTGCGGCTCAACACCAACAGCGTCACCTTGGGCCGCACCGCGGCGCTGGCCGCCGCCAAGGGCAAGTGGAAGAGCTACTACTTCATCGGCCCTGACTATGAGTGGGGCCACAGGGTCAACGCCGATTTCTGGTCGTTCCTGCAGAAGAAGAAGCCCGACGTCAGCAAGATGGGCGATCTGTGGCCCAAGCTCGGCGAGCGCGACTTCTCGGCGCACATCACGACCATCCTCAACGCCAAGCCCGACGCGGTGTTCACCTCGCTGTGGGGCGGCGATCTGATCGCCTTCATCAAGCAGGCCAATGCCTACGGCTTCTTCGAGAAGACGCAGTTCATCGCCACCGGCGCCGGCGATCTCGACATCCTCGAACCGCTGGGCGCCGAGATGCCCAACGGCATCATGGCGACGTTCCTCTATGCCTTCGACTATCTGCCGGTCAAGAAGGAGCAGAACGAGAAGTTCATCGCCGAGTTCAAGAAGCGCGCCGGCTACCTGCCGAAGTCGGGCGACATCATCGGCTATGTCTCGACCCATATCATGGCCGAGGCGATCAAGAAGGCCGGCTCGGCCGACAGCGCCAAGGTCAACGCCGCGATGCGCGGGACGCAGTACCAGACGCTGCTGGGCGACATCACCGTGCGCGACTTCGACGGCCAGGCGACGTTCCCGTACAACACCGGCTACACCGTCGCCGACCCCAAGTACCCGTTCAAGCGCCTCAAGGACATCACGCGCGCCAACGGCGAGGACGTGCTGTCGACCAAGGAAGAGGTGATGAAGGCGCGCGACGAGCACAAGAAGAAGGCCAAGTAGGCCCCGATCTACCTTCCCCCGGAGGGGGAAGGTGCCCGAAGGGCGGATGGGGGATGTCGAAGCCGGTCACCGGTGTCGTTGAAGCATCCCCCATCCGTCAGCGCTACGCGCTGCCACCTTCCCCCTCCGGGGGAAGGTAGAGATCGCTCAGTCAGGGGAACCCCGCGATGGCCAACATCACCGCCGAAGTGCTGCTGGTGCAGCTGCTCAACGGCCTGTTCATCGCCGCCGGCATCTATCTCGTGGCCTCCGGGCTGTCGCTGGTCTTCGGCGTGCTGGGCGTGCTGAACTTCGCGCACGGCTCGTTTTACATGTACGGCGCCTTTTTCGTCTTCACGTTGGTCGGCTACAAGTTCGGCGGCTTCTGGCCGGCGCTGCTGATCGCGCCCTTCATCGTGGTGATCCTCGGCGTCTGCACCGAGATCCTCTTCCTGCGGCCGATCTACAAGGCCGATCCGCTCTACCAGCTGCTGCTGACCTACGGCCTGGTGCTGATGTTCGGCGATACGGTGAAGCTGATCTGGGGCGCCGAGAACCAGTCGGTCAAGCGGCCGCCGGGGCTGGAGGGCACGGTCGACGTCTTCGGCGCGCTGTTTCCCAGCTACCAGATGTTCGTGCTGCTGCCGATCGGCCTGCTCACCGTCGTCGGGCTTTATCTGCTGCTCAACCATACCCGCATCGGCAACGTCGTGCGCGCCGCGACGCAGGATCGCGAGATGGTAAGCGCGCTGGGGATCAACGTGCGGCTGCTCTACACCGGCGTTTTCGCGATCGGCGCCTTCCTCGGCGGGCTGGGCGGCGCGGTGCTGGCGCCGATGGGCGCGCTCTATCCCGGGATGGACTTCGACGTGATCATCGAGGTCTTCCTCGTCGTCGTGCTCGGTGGCCTGGGCAGCATGGCCGGCACGGCGCTGGGCGCGCTGATCTACGGCATCCTGAAGTCCTTCGGCATCCTCTGGGTGCCGATTCTCGAATCGGTGTTCATCTACGTCCTGATGGTGGTCGTGCTGCTCGCCAGGCCGCAGGGCCTGCTCGGCAAGCGCCTCGAGACCAACCGCTAGCCGGAGGCGCGCAATGACCAGTTTGCAGGACACCGCCAGCAAGCCGGACGCCCTGTCGCGGCCGGCCGCCGCGAGCGCGCGCGATCCGATGATCTGGGCCTTCCTGGCGGCGCTGGTGCTGCTGTTCTGGCTGCCCGAGCTGATCCTCTACATGGGCTGGGCCCGGTTCTGGATCCAGTTCACCACCCAGGTCTTCATCTGGTCGCTGTTCGCCATGGCCTTCAACCTGCTGATGGGCTACACCGGCATGGTCTCGTTCGGCCAGGCGGCCTATCTCGGCATCGGCGGCTACACCGCGGGCCTGCTGCTGAAGAACATCCCGGGCCTGAGCTTCTATCTCGGCCTCGCCGCCGCGCCGGTCGGCGGCGCGCTGGCGGCACTGATCATCGGCTGGTTCTGCGTGCGCCGCACGCACATCTACTTCGCCATCCTCACGCTCGCCTTCGGCCACATCGTCTACCTGATCGTCTTCAAGTGGTACGACTTCACCGGCGGCGACAACGGGCTGATCGGCATCCCGGTGCCCAAGTGGATCACCGAGCCGACCTTCGCCAACTACTACAAGTTCGTGCTCGTGATCGTCGTCGCGGCGATCTACCTGCTGTGGCGCATCGTCAACTCGCCCTTCGGCAAGGCGCTGACCGCGATCCGCGAGAATCCCGAACGGGCGGATTTCATCGGCATCCCGGTCGATCGCTATCGCCTCTACGCCTTCGTCATCGTCGGCGCCTTCTCCGGCCTGGCCGGCGCGCTGATCATGGTCAACGAGCGCAGCGTCTATCCCGACCTGGCGCACTGGACGCAATCGACCCAGGTGCTGCTGATGGTGCTGCTGGGCGGCATCTACACCTTCTTCGGCCCGATCGTCGGCGCGCTCCTGCTGCGCACCATGGACGCCGACATCACCCAGAACTATCCCGAGATCTGGCAGCTCTTCCTCGGCGGCGTGCTGGTGCTGATCCTGTTCGGCCTGCCCGGCGGCATCGTCGGCTTCATCCAGGGCCGCGACATCTCGGCCGGCGACGATCCGGCGACGCGCCGGGCCAAGTCGCTGCGTGTGCTGGCGCGCAAGACCTCGATGTTCTTCGCCGGCGCGGTGCTCTTCACCGCCTTCTTCGCCGTCCTGCAGCAGCCGGAAGCCTGGCTCGAGCCCAGGGCGCGCAACTGGTCGATCTGGGCGCCGGTGACCTGGGGCGTCGTGCCCTGCGCGCTGGTGCAGCTGGCGCTGTTCGGCGGCGCGCTGTGGCTGCTGCTGCGCCGCGCCGAGCGCTTCGTGCTGCGCGACGCGGTCCTGCTGGTGGCGCTGCCGGTGCTCTTCCTGGCGCTGCACGCCTACCTGCAGACGCCGCTCTCCGGAATGCTGATCGCGCTGTTGTGGGTGATCCACACGATCCACGCGCTGGCGCAGCCTGACCTGCGCCGCGCCTTCGCGAAGGGTTGAGGCCATGCTGCGCATCGAGGGCCTGTCAAAATCCTTCGGCGGTTTCGTCGCCGTGCGTGACGTCAGCCTGTCGGTCGAGCGCGGCCGCACGGCGTGCGTCATCGGTCCCAACGGCGCCGGCAAGTCGACCCTGTTCAACCTGATCACCGGCCATATCCAGCCGACGCAGGGGCGCGTGCTGTTCGAGGAGCGCGAGATCACCGGACAGTCGCCGCACGCGATCTGCCGCATGGGCATCGGCCGCTCGTTCCAGCGCACCAACATCTTTCCCAAGCTCACGGTGTTCGACAACGTGCAGGTCGCGGTGCTGGCGCACCAGGGCCGCACGCTCAACATGCTGACCCCGGCGCGGGCGCTGGCGCGCGAGGAGACCATGGCGCTGCTCGAGGCGGTCGGCCTGGCGGGCGAGGCGCTATCGACCAGCGGCACCTTGTCCTACGGCCTGCAGAAGCAGCTCGAGCTCGGCATCGCGCTGGCCAGCGAGCCGCAGCTGCTGCTGCTCGACGAGCCGACCGCCGGCATGTCGCCGCAGGAGACCGCCGACTCGATCGCGCTGATCGGCCGCATCCAGCGCGAGCGCGGCCTGACCCTGCTCTTCACCGAGCACGACATGGACGTGGTGTTCTCCATCGCCGAGCAGATCACCGTGCTGCACCAGGGCGCCGTGCTGGCCGAAGGCACGCCGCAGGAGGTGCAGGCCAACGAGGACGTGCAGCGCATCTACCTGGGCGAGGCCGAATGATCCTGGAAGTCGACGAGCTCTACACCGCCTACGGGCTGAGCCAGATCCTGTTCGGCGTCTCGCTGTCGGTCGGCCGCGGCGAGTGCGTCGCCCTGCTGGGCCGCAACGGGGTGGGCAAGACCACGACCTTGCGCTCGATCATGGGGCTGACGGCGCCGAGCAGGGGCCGCGTGCGCTACAACGGCGCCGACATCACCGGCCGGCCGGCCTACCAGGTGGCCAAGCTGGGGCTGGGCTTCGTGCCCGAGGAGCGCCGCATCTTCCCCGACCTCACGGTGCGCCAGAATCTCGACGTGGCGCGCAAGAACGCCGCCACGGCGCACGCCAGGGCGTGGACCATCGAGGCGGTGTTCGAGACCTTCCCGGCGCTTCAGCCGATCAGCGAGCGCAAGGGCGGCTACCTGAGCGGCGGCGAGCAGCAGATGCTGACCATCGGCCGCACCCTGATGGGCAATCCCGACCTGCTGCTGCTCGACGAGCCCAGCGAGGGCCTGGCGCCGATCATCGTGCGCGATCTTGGCCATCAGATCCGCCGGCTCAAGGAGCAGGGCCTGACCATCCTGCTGTGCGAGCAGAACGCCAAGTTCGCCGCCCGGCTCAGCGACCGCGCCTACGTGCTGGAGAAGGGCCACGTGCGCTTCGCCGGCACGATCGACGAGCTGCACGCCAACGAGGAGGTGCGGCAGCAATATCTCGGGTTGTAGCATCTTGCCTTCCCCCGGAGGGGGAAGGTGGCGCGCAGCGACGGAAGGGGGATGTCGAAGGCGAACACGGGAGTCTGTCTTCGACATCCCCCTTCCGCCCTTCGGGCACCTTCCCCCTCCGGGGGAAGGTAATGATCAGCGCGCCGGCTCGCCCAGCGACAGCATCAGGCGGTTGGCCCAGTTGAAGAACGACGCGGCCTGCACGACGTCGGCGATGGCGAGGTCGTCGAGGCCGGCGGCGCGCAGGCGATCGACATGCGTGGCGTCGAACGCCATCGGGATCGACGTCAGCGCCACCGAGGCGGCGACGATGGCGCTCCAGCGCTCGTCGAGCGCCGCCCCGGTGCCCTCGGCGAGCAGGCGGTCGACGTCCTCGACGCGCTTGGAATAGGTCGCGGCGAAGCGCGCATGCACCGAGGCGCAGTAGATGCAGCCGTTGAGCCGCGACGTCGCGGCGGCGGCGAGCTCGCGTTCGGCGCGCGGCAGGCCGGCATCGGTGCTGTAGAAGATGTCCTTGTCGGTGCGGGTGCGCGCGCCCAGCACGTCGGGATCGCGCGCCAGCAGGCGGAAATAGGCCGACTTGGCGCGCGCGGCGTCGACCAGGCCCGCCATGTGGCGCGGCGTCAGCTCGGCTTCGGCCAGCGGCTCGAGCCAGGGCAGCCAGTCGAGCATGTCGCGGGTGAAGGCGAGCGGCGGGGTGTGGCCGGTGGGCGTCAGCGTCTTGTCGGTCATGGCGTCCTGCGCGATCAGGCGGGTCGGCCGGCCAGCACGCGCAGGCCGGCGACGACGCGGATCTGGAAGGAGAGGAACGAGACGAGCTGCGAGATTACGACGATGTCGGTCGTGCTCCAGCCGGCGTCGAGCATCGCCTGCAGCGAGGCCGGCGCGGCGTCGCGCGGATGCAGCACCAGCATGTGCACGTGCTCCAGCGCTGCCGCCAGTCGCGCGCCCAGCTCGGCGCGCGCGCCCTCGGCGACGCGGTGGACCGGCCCGGCCTGGTCCTCGGCGCTGAGCGGCCCCGCCGGGTAGCTGCCATAGGGGCCGACGGCTCGGGCGGCGGCGACCTGCGCGGCGATCGCGGCGCTGAGCCTGTCGGACGCGCCCGAGGATCGCAGCCCCTCGGCGTAGAACGCGCCGGTCTGGGGCTCGCCGTGCAGGCCGGCGACGAAGGCGGCGATGGCGAAGCGCTCCGGCAGGCTCACCCCGCCGGGATCCCCGGGCACCAGCAGGCCGTCGTAGCTCGCCTGCGCGTGCCGGCGCGCCTCCGGCCGCCGCGCGCGGATCGCGTCCAGCGGCGTGCCGGGCATGATGCCGACCAGGGTGTCGATGACGTCGTGCGGGGTATCGGGCATCGAGGCGGGGTCCGTTGCTGACACGCGGGTTGGCTGGCGAAGCCGGTCCCCGCCAGCAGACAGGCCGGGGACCGAATGGTCAAGAAACGCCGGCGTGCGCCAGGGCAATCCCGAGGGGGACTTGAGAGATCACGTTAACTTCGTCGCGCTAGCATCACGATCAACTACCATACTCTCTGGTAGTTAAAGTAATTCCATAAGATACATCGTGTCGCAATGTGTCATTCGACACTTGTTCTTTGGAAGCGGGCACGGCACGGTGATATATAAGTCTTGTCTTGAGGCGCGATTTTTGTCGGTCCATTGAACGTCAAAGTAATGATCCAGGAAATATTCGAAAGCTGATTGTCGCGCCCGTCTCGGGGGAATCGGGTGGTTCGGGGGAAGCAATGAACAGCAGGGTCAAGGCCTGCCGGCGCTCCGCGAGGCGCGCCGCGCAGCAGGTTCGTGCGTGCGCGCCGGCGTGGAGGCCCCGTGACTGGATGGGTGGCCAGGTTTCGCTGCTCGCGCTGGCCGTCGGACTGGGGCTGGTCGCGGTCCAGGCGCGCGCCCAGACGCTGCCGACCAATGGCACCGTGGTGTCGGGATCGGCGAGCATCACGCAGCCCGGCGCCGGCCAGATGACGATCACGCAGTCGACTGATCGCGGCGTCATCAACTGGCAGTCCTTCTCGATCGGATCGGGCGCCGCCGTCACCTTCCAGCAGCCCTCGGCCTCGTCGGCGACGCTCAACCGCGTCACCGGCGGCATGACCTCGACCATCGCCGGCAGCCTCACGGCCAACGGCCAGGTGTTCCTGGTCAATCCCAACGGTATCCAGATCACGCCCACCGGCACGGTGCGCACCGGCAGCTTCGTCGCCTCGACGCTCGACATCCGCACCGACGACTTCATGGCGCGCAACCTGACCTTCCAGGGCGGCGGCGCCTCGGCCGGGGTGGTCAACCAGGGCACCATCGAGGTGGTGCAGGGCGGCACCGTCGCGCTGATCGGCGGCCGCGTCGTCAACGACGGTTCGATCGTCGCCGATGGCGGCCGGGTCGGGCTGGCGGCGGCCGAGCGCGTCGTCGTCGACATGCAGGGCGACGGCTTCCTGCAAGTCTCGATTCCCACCGCCGATGCCGATCGCGCCACCGCGCTGATCAGCCATGCCGGCCGCATCCGGGCCAATGGCGGGCGCGTCGAGATGCGCGCCGCCACCACCGCCGACGTGGCGCGCAACGCCATCAACGTACCGGGCACGATCGAGGCGCGCACCGTGGCGCGCACCTCGGGCGGCGTGGTGGTGTTCGGCGACGCGCCGACGCCGGCCGGCGCCACGGTCGAGCGCGGCCGCGTCACCATCGACGGCGGCGCGGGCGGCGCCGTGCAGGTCGCCGGCCGTATCACCGCCAGCGGCGGCACGGCGCGCGCGGGCGGCGCGGTGTCGATCGCCGGCACCTCGGTGGCGCTCGCCGGCATGGTCGACGTCTCCGGCGCCAGCGGCGGCGCGATGAGCGCGGCGGCGACCGGCACGCTCAGCCTGACCGGCACGGTCGATGCGCGCGGCCTGGCCGGCGCCGGCGGCACGGTGCTCTACAATGCCGCCGCGCTGGTGGCGTCGGCGAGCAGCGTCACCGACGTGAGCGCCACGACCTTCGGCGGCGCGATCAGCGCCGACGGTGGTCTGTCGCTCAACGTCTCCGGCACCTGGCTGGCCGATGGCGGCGCCAATGGCGGCCGCATCGACCTGACGGCCGACGACGTGCGCGTGACCTCGGCACTCCTGTCGGCGACCGGCGGCGACAGCGGCGGCCTGATCCGCATCGGCGGCGCCTTCCAGGGCGGCGCCGAGCGCGAGAATTCGCCCGAGCTCGAGGCGACGTTCGTGACGCGCTGGGCCGATGCCCCCGACATGCGCAACGCCACCGAGACGCGGGTCTACGGCACGACGACGATCGACGTCTCCGGCGGGGCCACGGGTGGCACCGCCGTTGTGTGGGCCAATGGCGCGACGTGGATGGCCGGCACGGTCAATGCCGGCGGCCCGATCTCGGCGGGCTCGATCGAGATTTCGGGCAAGGAGAACCTCGCCTATATCGACCTGACGACCTTGACTCTCGGCGCCGGCGGACACCTGCTGCTGGATCCGAAGAACATTACGATCGCCGCCGGTAGCGGCGACCCAATCGCAGCCAATGACGAGTTCGGCGAGAACGGCACAAAGTCTGTCAGCATCAAAGCAGGCAATCTAGAAACGCTTCTCAATGCCGGCACGGATGTCACTTTGCAGGCCAACAACGACATCACCGTCAGCAAAGGCTGGACGACCAACAACGGTGGCGGCGCTGGCGGCGATATAACCTTGGAGGCAGGCCGTAGCGTCACCTTCGCATCCGGCGTTTCGATTACCACCGACGACGGCAGCTTCACCGTCATCGCCAACACGAACAACGCCAGCCTTGTCGCCGCTCAACGAGACGCCGGCGCCGCCCTGATCGACATGCGTGGCCTGACGCTCAACGCGGGCACGGGCGCGGTCTCGATCACGATGAGCTCGGGAACGACCACCGGCGACATCCGCCTTGGTGTCGTCAGCAGTTCCGGCTCGATCACCGTGGCCGCCGCCTCGACATCGAACTTGGTCGAGCTGAACGGAAATCTGACCACGGGCGGCAGCATCGTCCTGCCGGACCGCAACCTCGTGGTCCGCGCCAACAGCGTGCTCACCAGCGGCGCCGGCAAGAGCGTCACCTGGACCGGCGAGGCGACCAGGACCATTCTCGGCGCGGCGGGCGGCGAGACGATTCGCTTCGTCGAAGGGACCACCGTGACCCGCATCGGCGTCATGGACACCGCCGATGCCGCGCGGCTCGTGCTCGGCCCGACATCGGCATCGCGCATCTACGGCGACGCCAATCCGGATGTCGGCGTGCCGGCGCTGACCTCGGGCGCGCTGCGCGGGGCCGACACGCTGTCGAGCCTGCTGGTCGCGGGCTCGACCGCCGTCAACTATCCCGGCGGCACGCCGACGGCGACGAGCAATGTGGGGGACTACGCCTACACGGTGAGCGCCACCGGCTCGACCGCCTTCGCGGCCGGAAAGACGGGCTATTTCCTGACGACCAGCACGGTCAACGGCACGCTGAGCGTCACCGCGCGCCCGATCACGGTCACCGCCGATCCCAAGACCAAGGTCTATGGCGACGCCGATCCGGCGCTGACCTACCAGATCACCTCGGGCAGCCTGGTCGGCGCCGACACGCTGAGCGGCGCGCTGACGCGCACGCCTGGCGAGACGGTGGCGGGCGGGCCCTACGCGATCCTGCAGGGCACCCTGGCGGCCAGCTCGAACTACGCCCTGACCTATGTCGGCGGCGATCTGACCATCACGGCGCGTCCGGTGACGGTGACCGCGGATGCCAAGACCAAGGTCTACGGCGACGCCGATCCGGCGCTGACCTTCACCACCAGCAGCCTCGGCACCGGCACGGCGATCGTCGGCGCGCTCGACCGGGCGCCGGGCGAGACGGTGGCCGGCGGTCCCTACGCGATCCTGCAAGGCACGATCACCAACGCCAACAACCCGAACTACGTCATCACCTATGTCGGTGCTGACCTCAGCATCACGGCCCGTCCGGTGACGGTGACCGCCGATGCCAAGACGAGGGTCTATGGAGATGCCGACCCGGCGCTGACCTTCACCACGAGCAGTCTGGGTGCCGGTACGGCGATCGTGGGCGCGCTCGACCGGGCGCCTGGCGAGACGGTGGCCGGCGGTCCGTACGCGATCCTGCAAGGCACGATCACCAACGCCAACAACCCGAACTACGTCATCACCTATGTTGGTGCGGACCTGAGCATCACCGCTCGGCCGGTGACGGTGACGGCGGATGCGAAGACCAAGATATATGGCGATGCCGACCCGGCGTTGACCTTCACGACCAGCAGCCTGGGCAGCGGCACGGCGATCGTCGGCGCGCTCGACCGGGCGCCCGGCGAGACAGTGGCGGGTGGCCCGTACGCGATCCTCCAGGGCACGATCACCAACGCCAACAACCCGAACTACGTCATCACCTATGTCGGTGCTGACCTCAGCATCACGGCTCGTCCGGTGACGGTGACCGCCGATGCCAAGACGAAGGTCTATGGCGACGCCGACCCGGCGTTGACCTTCACCACCAGCAGCCTCGGCACCGGCACGGCAATCGTCGGCGCGCTGGATCGAGTGGCCGGCGAAACCGTCGCGGGTGGTCCCTACGCGATCCTCCAGGGCACGATCACCAACGCCAACAATCCGAACTACATCATCACCTATGTCGGCGCCGACCTCAGCATCACCGCGCGACCGGTGACCGTGACGGCGGATGCGAAGACAAAGGTCTATGGCGACGCCGACCCGGCACTGACATTCACCACGAGCAGCCTGGGCACCGGCACGGCGATCGTCGGCGCCCTCGACCGGGCGCCGGGCGAGACGGTCGCGGGTGGCCCGTACGCGATCCTGCAAGGGACGGTGACCAACGCCAACAACCCGAACTACGTCATCACCTATGTCGGTGCGGATCTGACGGTGACGGCTCGTCCGGTGACGGTGACCGCCGATGCGAAGACCAAGGTGTACGGCGATGCCGATCCAGCACTGACCTTCACCACCAGCAGCCTCGGCACCGGCACGGCGATCGTCGGGTCGCTAGACCGGGTGGCCGGTGAGACAGTGGCGGGTGGCCCGTACGCGATCCTGCAAGGCACGATCACCAACGCCAACAATCCGAACTACGTCATCACCTATGTCGGCGCGGACCTCAGCATCACCGCGCGACCGGTGACCGTGACGGCGGATGCGAAGACAAAGGTCTATGGCGACGCCGACCCGGCGCTGACCTTCACGACAAGCAGCCTGGGTTCGGGCACGGCGATCGTCGGCGCGCTCGACCGAGTGGCAGGGGAGACGGTGGCCGGTGGTCCGTACGCGATCCTCCAAGGCACGATCACCAACGCCAACAATCCGAACTACGTCATCACCTATGTGGGCGCGGACCTCAGCATCACAGCTCGTCCCGTGACGGTGACGGCAGATGCCAAGACCAAGGTCTATGGCGACGCTGATCCGGCGCTGACGTTCACCACGAGCAGCCTCGGCACCGGCACGGCAATCGTCGGGTCGCTAGACCGGGTGGCCGGCGAGACGGTGGCGGGCGGTCCGTACGCGATCCTTCAGGGCACGATCACCAACGCCAACAACCCGAACTACGTGATCACCTATGTCGGTGCGGATCTGAGCATCACTGCGCGTCCCGTGACCGTGACAGCGGATGCCCAGACCAAGGTCTATGGCGACGCTGATCCGGCGCTGACGTTCACCACGAGCAGCCTCGGCACCGGCGTCGCGATCGTCGGCGCGCTGGATCGTACGCCCGGCGAGACGGTCGCCGGTGGCCCGTATGCCATCCTTCAGGGCACGATCACCAACGCCAACAATCCCAACTACGTCATCACCTATGTCGGCGCCGACCTGACGGTTACCGCGCGACCGGTGACGGTGACCGCCGATGCCAAGACCAAGGTCTACGGCGATGCCGACCCGGCGCTGACGTTCACCACGAGCAGCCTGGGCTCCGGCACGGCGATCGTCGGCGCGTTGGATCGTACGCCCGGCGAGACGGTCGCCGGTGGCCCGTACGCGATCCTGCAAGGCACGATCACCAACGCCAACAATCCCAACTACTTGATCACCTATGTCGGTGCCGATCTGACCATCACCGCGCGACCGGTGACGGTGACGGCGGATGCGAAGACCAAGGTCTACGGCGATGCCGATCCGCCGCTGACCTTCACCACCAGCAGCCTCGGTTCAGGCACGGCCATCGTCGGGTCGCTCGACCGGGTGGTCGGCGAAACGGTGGCGGGTGGCCCGTACGCGATCCTGCAAGGGACGGTGACCAACGCCAACAACCCGAACTACGTGATCACCTATGTCGGCGCGGACCTGACGATCACCGCGCGTCCGATCACGGTGACGGCCGATGCAAAGACCAAGGTCTACGGCGACGGCGATCCGGCGCTGACCTACCAGGTCACGTCGGGCAGCCTGGTCGGTCTCGACACGCTGAGCGGCGCGCTGACGCGCACGGCGGGCGAGACGGTGGCCGGTGGTCCCTATGCGATCCTTCAGGGCACGATCACCAACGCCAACAATCCGAACTACGCCATCACCTATGTCGGCGCCGATCTGAGCATCACCGCCCGACCAGTGACGGTGACGGCCGATGCCAAGACCAAGGTGTACGGCGACGCCGACCCTGCGCTGACGTTCACGACCAGCAGCCTGGGCACCGGCACGGCAATCGTCGGGTCGCTCGACCGGGTGTCCGGCGAGACGGTCGCGGGTGGCCCGTATGCGATCCTGCAAGGCACGGTGACCAACGCCAACAACCCGAACTACGTCATCACCTATGTCGGCGCCGATCTGAGCATCACCGCGCGATCGGTGACGGTGACCGCCGACGCGAAGACGAAGGTGTATGGCGACGCCGACCCGGCGCTGAGCTTCACCACCAGCAGCCTGGGTACCGGCACAGCGATCGTCGGCGCGCTCGACCGGGTGGCGGGCGAGACGGTGGCCGGTGGTCCCTACGCGATCCTGCAAGGCACGATCACCAACGCCAACAACCCGAACTACGTCATCACCTATGTCGGTGCGGATCTGACGGTGACGGCGCGACCGGTGACGGTGACCGCGGATGCCAAGACCAAGGTCTACGGCGACGCCGATCCGGCGCTGACCTTCACGACCAGCAGCCTGGGCAGCGGCACGGCGATCGTCGGCGCGCTGGATCGAGCACCGGGCGAGACCGTCGCGGGCGGTCCGTACGCGATCCTGCAAGGCACGATCACCAACGCCAACAATCCGAACTACGTCATCACCTATGTCGGGGCGGATCTGACGGTGACGGCGCGGCCGGTGACGGTGACGGCCGACGCGAAGACCAGGGTCTACGGCGATGCCGACCCGGCATTGACCTTCACCACCAGCAGCCTGGGCAGCGGCACGGCGATCGTCGGCGCGCTGGATCGCGCGCCGGGCGAGACGGTGACGGGCGGGCCGTACTCGATCCTGCAAGGCACGGTGACCAACGCCAACAACCCGAACTACGTCATCACCTATGTCGGCGCGGATCTGACGATCACGCCGCGGCCGATCACGGTGACGGCGGATTCGCACACCAAGGTCGAGCTGCTGCCCGATCCGGCCTTCACCTGGCAGCTGACCTCGGGGACGGTGGTGTTCGGCGACCTGCCGACCGGCGTCCTGACGCGCGATCCGGGCGATACGCCTGGCACTTACGCCATCACGCAGGGCAGCTTCACCTACGGGGCGAACTACGCGCTGACCTTCGTCAACGGCCAGCTGACGATCACGCCGCGGCCGACCAACCCGCTGCCCGCCATTGCCGGCGGCACGCCGGGCGATGGCGGCAACGGCGTGCTGGGCGGGCTGTACGCGCCGTCCGGTGGCGGCACGGTCAGGTCGGGCATCTTCCGCGACATCGACGAGAGCGGGGTGGCGGACCCCGACGCGCCAGTCCGTCAGACCTCGGCCGCCTGCCTGATCAGTCCGGCCGGCACGTTGATCTGCCCGCAGACGACGCCGTAAGAACACAGCCTCGACCCCCGGGTTGATCGACCCGGGGTTCGGGCGCATCACTGTCGCTCGACCGGGCGCAGGTCGCGTACCGGAGGAGGAAACGCCTGTGTTTTCCAAAGTCAGCATCTCGGGCGTGATCGCGGCGAGCGTAGTGATCGCCGGATGGGCGATGGGCTCGGCGGCGTGGGCCCAGGCGCCTGCGCCGGCGCCCGGCACCACGGCGGCGCCGCCCGCCGCACCGGGGCCGAGCAAGGCGGCCTACGAGGTCGCGGGCTTTCGCGGCGCGCGTTTCGGCATGGACGAGGCCCAGGTGAGGGCCGCCATCCAGGGCGATTTCCAGGCCAAGCCGGAGGCCATCCGGCTGGTGCCCAACGCCATGGAGCGCACCACGGCGCTGATCGTGTCGCTGCCGACGCTGGATCCCGGCCCCGGCCCGGCCAGCGTGGTCTACATCCTCGGCTACCAGACCAAGAAGCTGATCCAGGTCAACCTAGTGTGGTCGCAGAACGCCGCGGCGGACAAGACCGACGGCGGCCCCTTCCTGGTGGCCGGCGTCCAGCTTGCCAACTACTTCAACGGCTTCGCCTGGCGCGACGGCAAGGTGAGCATGGGAGTCCCGGCAGGCCCGAACACGCTGCTGCTGTTCGCGGCGGAGGATGCCAAGACCGGCGCCGTGCAGGTGATCGTCGACGGCGTCACGCTGGAGAACAAGGGCGGCAAGGTCGAGACCAAGCCGCAGAGGCCGGGCAGCCTCAGCCTGCGGGTGTCCTACATCGCCGACCGTCTGAAGCCGGACATCTTCAAGCTGGAGCCGGGCAAGTTCTAGAGCGACGAACGAAAAGGCGGAATCGCACGTCTTTGGGAGCGCCGGCGTCCCGCCGGCTCATGATGGCGGCGCAAGGCGCCGCCTGCCGGCGGGACGCCGGCGCTCCCAGGAAGACGGCTGAGTTCGTTTTGACGCTCGATGCGCTGGCGGACGCCCCAGTAGACGGATTCACTGGGTCAGCGCATAGTTGGTCAGCCCCAGCACCCTGAACAAAGAAGTATGAACCGCGTCCGGCCCCTCGTCCTTCTGACCCTCCTCGCATCGCTTCCCCTGGCGGGTGCCCTCGGGCAGACACCCTCGCCGGGCCAGCTCGTGCCGCCGCCCGGCCAGCGCCCCGACGTGCCGGCGCCCGGCGCGATCTCGATCCCGCAATCCGTCCCGGCGGCGGTGCCGCCCGGCGCCGCCACGGTCGAGCTCGTCGTCGGCGGCATCCGGGTCGACGGCGAATTCCTCGAGCTCGATGCGGCCACCCGGGCCGAGATCGACGGCGCCGCCGGCAAGCGGATGCGCATCGCCGACGTCTATGCGATTGCCGCCAGCGTCGAGCGCTATTACGGGTCGCAGGGCTATTTCCTCGCCAGGGTGGTGATCCCGCCGCAGCAGGTGCGCGACGGCGGCACGCTGGTCTTCCGCGTCGTCGACGGCTTCATCGAGGCGATCGACGTGTCGTCCGTGCCGTCCGCGATCCGCGGCCGGGTCGAGGGCGTGGTCTCGGAGCTGGTCGGCAGGCGGCAGCTGCGCCTGCCGCTGCTCGAGCGCAAGCTGCTGCTGGCCGGCGACACGCCCGGTGCGACGCTGCGCTCGACCATCGTGCCCGGCCGCGATGTCGGCGGCGTGCGCCTGGTGCTGAGCGGCGAGCACCGGCTGGTCGAGGGCGAGATCGGCTTCGACAACGCGCTGTCGGCCGAGCTGGGCATCGTGACGGTGACGACCAGCCTGGCGGTCAATTCGCCGCTCGGCTTCGGCGAGCAGGTCTATGCCAGCGTCGGCGGTCCGCCGCGCCATGGCTTCATCGGCTCCGACAGCGCGCGGCGCTTCGGCGTGATCGGCGCCATGGTGCCGCTGGGCTTCGACGGCTTGCTGCTGAACCTCGAGGGTGTCGGCTCGACGACCAGGCCGCTCGTCGCGCCCGGCACCCTGCAGACCGAGAGCGACTATTGGCGCTTCTCGGTGCGCCTGCTGTATCCGTGGATCCGCACCCGCCAGGAGAATCTGAGCCTGCGCCTGGGCTTCGAGGTCATCAACGAGAACCAGCGGGCGCCGGGCTTCGCCACGACGCTGTACGAGGACCGCATCCGCCCGCTGCGCGCCGGCGTCACCTGGGCGCGGCAGTTCGACACCGGCACCACCATCACCCTGGCCGGCGACCTCTCGCGCGGCCTGGGCATCTTCGGCAGCCGCGGCCGCAATGACGCCACCGTGGCGCAGCCGATCTCACGCGCGGCGGCCGACGACGATTTCACCAAGGGCGAGATCCGCGCCCGCGTCCACCAGCGGCTGTTCCAGGGCCTCGCCGTCGAGGGCAGCTTCCACGGCCAGTACGCGTTCAACGGATCGCTGGTGAACGCCGAGCAGTTCACGCTCGGCGGCCCGCGTCGGCTCAGCGCCTACGACCAGTCGACCTTCGCCGGCGATCACGGCTGGCTCGGCCGGTTGGAGCTGCAGTATTCCGAGCTGTTCGACGTCGGCAAGATGCGCGTGCTGCTGACACCCTACGGCTTCGCCTCGCGCGGCGTGGTCTACCTCGACAGCCCGACGGCGACCGAATTTTCCAGCACCGGCGCCACTTCGGTCGGGCTCGGCGTGCGCAGCGTGATGTCGAACTTCCTGACGGTCGCGCGCGAGGGCGAGCTCGGCTTCGAGGTCGCGCGGCAGATTTCCGATCGGGGGGGCGCGCTCGACACCTGGCGCATCAACGTCAACGGCGCGCTCAGATTCTGAGCCGCGTGCGGCCACTCAAACGCACCTGTCATTCCGAGCGCAGCGAGGGATCCAGGCAGCTTCCCTGGATCCCTCGCTGCGCTCGGGATGACAGGGTGGCGCAAATTGCGTGCGTGTCGCTCCAGACCGCAGCCGTCAGGCCACGCGGCGCTCTTGCGATGCCGCGCCGCGCACCCAGCCGAGCGCCGGCGCCACCACCTCGGCGACCAGCTCGATCGAGCGCAGGATCCACGGATGCGGCGGGTCGATGGAATGGACCTGCACGGTGAGATCCGTCGAGCGGCTGAGCGTGTCGTCGGCCTTCAGCGATTCGATCACCTCCTCGGGTGTGCCGACATGGGCGTCGAAGGCTGTGATCAGATCGCCGACCAGACGGCCGCCCGACAGATCGCCGGTCTCGGCCAGGCGGTGGCGCAGGCGGGCCAGGCCGGTCTCGGCGAAGCGCAGCGACTCGGCGCGATCATCGCCGACATAGACCGAGCGCGAGGCGAGGATGCGCGGCTCGCGGCCGGGCGGCAGGGCCGCGAGATAGGCGTCGATCATCGGGTTCTGGATGTCGGCGAGCGAGGCGCGCGGCTGGCCCGGCGTGCGCGGCTGGGTGCGCGAGAGCATCAGCCCGTCGCCGGCCAGGCCGGCGCGGCGCGCGCCCTCGACGGTGAAGGTCGCCTGCCAGATGCGCTCGACCAGCGTCGGGCTGGCGGGATAGAGCCGGTCGCCGCCCGCGAGCTGGCCGCCCGACCACGCCGTGCGCAGCACATCGAGATGGGCGGAGAAGAGCTTGTGCCGCTGGGCGGCCTCGAGACCGAAGGCGGTGAAGGCGGTGAGGTTGCCGCCCGGCCCGACGCCCAGCTCCAGCCGGTGCCCGCACATCAGATCGAGCACGGCGGCGTCCTCGGCGACGCGGATCGGCAGCTCCAGCGGCAGGGTCACGATGCCGGTGCCCAGGCGGATGGTCCTGGTGTGCGCCGCGACATGGGCGAGGAACACCATGGGCGCCGGCAGGCCGCCTTCGCCCTCGTGGAAATGGTGCTGGGCGATCCAGGCGGAATCGAAACCGCAACGCTCGGCATGGACGATCTGCTCGGTGCAGAGGCGATAGCGTTCGGCGGCGGTCGCCTCGTCGAGAAGGCGGGAGAAGAAGCCCAGACGCTTGATCGGAAAGACTGTCATGCCCCATCGTAGACCGGCGTGCGCCGGTCTGGAAACGGCGTCGATTCAGCCGCTGACACCGAAGGCGATGAGCCCGAGCGCCAGTGCCAGCAGCATCCAGCCGGGATGCCGCCCGCGCGTGCCCCAGAAATTGCCCAGCACGCCGAACAGATAGAGGCTGCCGACGAAGAGCCCGGTCGCCAGCCTCAGGTCGCGCTCGAGCCACAGCGCGGCGGCGATCAGGGCGAGGCCGCCCAGGAACCAGGCGACGGTGCTGAAATGCAGCAGCACCGGCACGAGCCGCCTGATCGGCCGGCCGATGCGCGGGTTGGCCCCGAGAGCCGCCGCGATCGGCCGCACCATCAGCCGCTGGGTCAGCACGCCGTGCACCACGGCGACGGTGCCGCCGATCAGCCCGGCCATCGCCAGGGCGGTGGTTTGCCAGCTCATGACCATACACCTCTGTATGGATAATGGGCCGCAAGCTGGCGCGAATCAATACACAAGTGTATGGTGCGACATGGACGACCGCCTGACTAGGCCGGACTGGATCAAGCACGGGCTCGACACGCTGACCGCCCGGGGTGCCCCAGCGCTGAAGGTCGGCGCGATGGCTGAGGCGCTGGGCGTGTCGCGCGGCAGCTTCTACTGGCATTTCCGCGACATCGGCGATTTCCGCGCGCAGCTGCTGCAGGCCTGGCGCGAGCGCGGCACCGACCGGGTGATCCGCGACCTGGAAGCGGGCAAAGGCGGGCCGGATCGCCTGAGGCGGCTCATGCGCGGCGCCTTCGGGCAGCGGCGCGGGCTGGACGAGGCCATCCGCGCCTGGGCGGCGCAGGATCGCGATGTCGCCGCCGCCGTCGCGACGGTCGACGCGCGGCGCATCACCTATATCGCCCGCATGCTCGCCGCGTCGGGCGTCGAGGCCCGCGCGGCGCGTTCGCGCGCGACCTTCATGTACTGGGCCTATCTCGGCCGCAGCATCGTCATGGATCGGCGCCGCGCGACGCTGCCGGCACCCGCGATCGACGCGATCGCCGACCTGTTCGAGAGACGCTAGCGCGAGGTCGCAGCACGCCGCTTTCCTCTCATTCCGAGCGCAGCGAGGGATCCAGGCCCTCGCTGGATTCCTCGCCGCGCTCGGAATGACAACGCGCTAGATCACGTAGCCGCCGCCGGCGGCGTCGAGGATGGCGCCGGTGATGAAGGATGCCTCGTCCGACAGCAGCCAGAGGATGGCCTCGGCGATTTCGCCGGGCCGGCCGACGCGGCGCATCGGGATCGAAGCCTCGATACCGGCGCGGAAGGTCTGGTCGTTCAATCGCGCCTCGGTCATCTCGGTCAGCACCATGCCCGGGCGGATCGCGTTCACCCGGATGCCCTCGTCGGCGACCTCGCGGCCAAAGGCCTTGGTGAAGGAATCGACCGCGCCTTTGCTCGCCGCGTAGGCAGACGCGCCGGGCCGGCCGCCCAACGTCGCGGCCATCGACGAGACGTTGACGATCGCGCCGCCCTGGCCGCCGTGCCTGCTCGACATGCGCTTAGCCGCCTCGCGGCAACACAGCATCAGGCCAGTGACGTTGACGGCGAACAGCCGCGCCAGCGCCGCCGCATCGTAGGCCGCGACGCGCGCGCCGTCACCGCCCAGCGCGGCGCTGTTGACGAGGTGGGTGATCGGGCCCAGCGCGCGCGCTCGCCTCGAACAGCCGCACGATGTCGTCCTCGCGTGCCATGTCGGCGGGCAGCGCCACCGCGTGACCGCCGGCGCGCGCGATCTCGGCCGCCAGCGCCCGGGCCTGCTCGGCGCGCGAGCGGTAGTTGACCACCACACGATAGCCGCGTGCGGCGGCGCGACGCGCCGTCTCGGCGCCGATGCCGCTGGCGCCGCCGGTGATCAGCAGGTTCTTCGTCATGTCATGATTCCTTGCCTTGCGAAGGGCATCGCCGATGCCATCTGTGTGGGGGAGTCGTGTGAGCGAGGGAGGGACGCGATGGAGCGTGACAATGTGACGAAAGTCTACGAGTCGATGCAAACCATGCTGCAGCCGATGGCACCGAACGCCGAGGCCGCGAAGGGCCGCGCCTGCGAGTTCTGGCGCGGCCAGGACAAGGTCCTCGACAGCATGCAGGCCTTCGCCGGCGGCTGGTTCGAGCGACGGCATGCCGGAACGCGCGCGGCGCTGGAGGCCACGCAGCGCATCTATGCGGCGAAGACGCCGCTCGACGCGGCGCGCGAGTACCAGGATTGGCTCAGTGGATCGCTGCAGCGCATGGCGGCCGACAGTGTCGCCCTGCAGCGCGAGCTGATGGAGATCGCCGAGGCCGTGATCGCCGCGCCGCCGGTGCCGGCGATGACCACGCCGTCCCAGCCCGTGGGGATTGCGCCGGCGCCCGACGCAAGGCAGGCGGCCGAGTGATCGCGCGACGCCGGGCCGGTTCGCGCGATCCGGCCCGGCGTCAGCCCTTCAGCGCGCCGCCGGTCAGGCCGTGCACCAGGTATTTGCGCACGACGAAGGAGAACACCAGCACCGGCAGCATGATCATGGTGCCGCCGGCGGCGATGCGGCCCCATTCCCAGCCCTCGTAGTTCATGAAGTTCACCACCGCCACCGGCGCGGTCATCGCCTCGGTGCGCGTCAGGATCAGGGCGAAGAAGAAATCGTTCCAGGCGAACAGGAAGCAGAGGATCGCCGTGGCCGCCAGGCCGGGGCCGGAGAGCGGCAGGATGATGCGCCAGAAGCCCTGCCACATCGTGGCGCCGTCGATCCACGCGGCCTCCTCCAGCGCACGCGGCAGCTGGTCGTAGAACGGCCGCATCATCCAGATCACCAGCGACAGGTTGAAGGTGAGGTAGATGATGACCAGGCCGGGCAGCGTGTCGAGCAGCTCGAGATGGCGGTAGACCAGGAAGTAGGGGATGGTGAAGGCGATCGGCGGCGCCATGCGGCTGGCGAGGATCCACAGCGTGATCGCGCCGCCGCCGCGCGAGGTCCAGCGCGACAGCGCGTAGGCCGCCGGCACGCCGATCAGCAGCGACAGGAAGGTCGTGGCGACGCTGACCACCAGGCTGTTGGTGAAGGAGCCGCGGAACTCCGAGGTCCACAGATGGGCGTAGTTGTCGAGCGTCGCCTCGAACAGCAGCCGCGGCGGGAAGCGGAAGATCTCGGCGTTGGTCTTGAACGACATCACCAGCAGCCACAGGAAGGGCGCCAGCGCCAGCAGCGCCAGCAGCACGGCCAGTGCCTGCATCAGCAGGCGGTTGCGGCGCGTCCTAGTCGACACGGGCGCCCCACCCGACGACGCGCACGATCAGCCAGGAAAGCGCCACCGAGGCGGCGAGCAGGGCGACGGTGATGGCGCTGGAGAAGCCGAGATAGGAGAAGTTGAAGGCCTGCAGGTAGGAATAGTAGTTGGTGACCTCGGTGACGTTGCCCGGCCCACCGTCGGTCAGGATGAAGATCAGCGGAAAGGCCTTGATCGAGTCGATCAGCCGGAACAGCCCGGCGACCAGCAGCACGCCCTGCAGGAAGGGCAGGGTGACGTAGAAGGTCAGCTGCAGCGGCGAGGCGCCGTCGACCTTGGCGGCGTCGAGGATCTCCTGCGGCATCATCTGCAGCGCGGCCAGCACCATCAGCATGGTGAACGGGAACCACTCCCAGGTGTCGGCGATGATGATCGCGGTCAGCGCCCAGTCCGGATCGGTGATCAGCGCCGGCACGTTCCAGCCGATGGCGCGGAAGATGCCGTGCATCGGGCTGATGTCGGGCGTGTAGATCACCTTCCAGATGATCGCCACGACGATCGGCGGCAGCACCATGGGGATCAGGAACACCGTGCGCAGCGCCTCGATCAGGCCCGAGCGCATGTTGAGGAGCAGCGCCAGCAGCAGCCCGATCAGCAGCTGCAGGGTCACGGTCCAGAACGAGAGCTTGGCCTGGACCCACAGCGAATGGTGCAGGCGCGTGTCGGCCAGGATCTGGCGATAGCTCTCGAACGGCTGCGAGAAGTTCCACTGCGTCTCGGGGCGGGTGAGGTTGAGCTGGGTGAAGCTGGTGATCAGCAGGTAGAGCGAGGGCAGCAGCGTGATCAGCGCCAGCACCGCCAGCGAGGGCGCCACGCACCAGACGAAGAAGCGGTGCTGGCCCTTCATCTACCTTCCCCCGGAGGGGGAAGGTGGCGCGCAGCGCCGGATGGGGGATGTCGAAGACGAACGCAGGAGTCCGTCTTCGACATCCCCCTTCCGCCCTTCGGGCAACTTCCCCCTCCGGGGGAAGGCGAGTTCCAGCTCAGCCGTCAATCTTGATCCCGGCCTTCTGCAGATCCTGGATCGCCTCGGCCTGGGCCTGCTTCATGGCGTCGGCGGCGCCCTGCTGCTTGGTCGCGATGCGCTCGATCGCCTTGTTGATCTTGTCGCCGACCTGCGGGAACACCGGCACGGTGCGGTACTTCATGTAGCCGGTCTTGCCGCCCAGCTGCAGCACCTCGAGATAGATCGCCGCGACGTCCTGGTCGTTGAGCGTCAGCGCGCTCTTGAACTCCGGGCTCTGGATCACCGAGAGCCGGCAGACGCCGGGATAGCCGTGGTCCTTCACCAGCCGGGCGATCATCTCCTTCGACACCGCCCACTTGATGAACTCCCACGCCGCCTCCTTCTTCCTCGAGCCGGCCGGGATGCCGAGCGCATGGCTGTTGGAGCCGGGGAAGTTGCCCGCCGGCCCCGCCGGCATCAGCCCGTAGCGCACCGTCTTCTGCACCGTGCTCTCGGCGTGCTTGAACAGCGGCACCAGCCACGCCGTGTCCTGGGTGCGGATATTGGCGCGGCCCGACATCTGCGAGCGCATCGCCTGGTCGTCGGAATAGGACAGCACGCCGTCGGGCCCGTACTTGGACAGCAGATCGGCGTACCACTGCGCCGCCTGGGCGGCCTGCGGCGTGTTGAGCGTCGGCGTCAGGTTCTCCGGCGGCGCCTTGAAGACGTTGCCGCCCATGCCCATCAGGTAGGGGATCCAGTTCCAGTGATGCAGCCGGTCGGCGGTGAAGGCGGCCATGCCGTCCTTGCCATGGATCGCGTCGCAGACCTTCAGCAGGTCGTCGAAGGTCTTGGGCATCGAGAGCCCGGCGTTCTCGATCAGGTCGTAGCGCGCGGCGCCCATGATCATCGCGCCGGCCAGCCAGGCGTAGCCGAAGGTCTCGCCCTTGGCGTTCTGCATCGCCGATTGCGGGCCACCGACGAAATCCTCCGGCGCCCATTCGGCCGGCGTCAGCTTCGCATCCTTGGTGAAGGTGTCGAGATTGGTCAGCCAGCCGGCGCCGATCCAGCGGCCCGAGTAGATGAAGGTGACGTTGATCACGTCGAGCGCCGAGCCCTTGGTCGACAGCTCCAGGTCGGTGCGCTGGTTGTAGACCGGGAAGGCCTGCATGGTGAAGTTCACCTTGATGCCGGTCTTCGCCTCGAACTCCGGAAAGTATTTCCGGAGATAGTCGAAATAGGTCGTCTGGAAGCACGCGCCGTTGATCGTCGTGCCGGCGTAGGGCTTGCCGGCCTGCGCCAGCACCGCCGGTGCCGAAAGGCCGATGGCGGCGGCCGCGCCGGCGCCCTTGATCAGCGTGCGTCTTTGGAAGCCTGTCATGACGGGTCTCCTCCCCAGGAGCGCTGTCGTCATCATAGCTGCCCCGGCGCGCGGAGAAAGGTCCTTCGTGCTAGCGTCCTCGCATCACGGGAGGGTTGCGCCATGAGCACGGCTGCCGAGCTCGACCAGGACATCGCGGCGCTGAAGGCGAGGGCCGCGGAGTACGGTGCGCGTCACAGCGTCGTCGAGCGGGTGACGTGGCCTGAGGGCGTGCGCGTGGCGGTGAACTTCACCGCCGATTTCGACGCCATGCTGCTGCGCCGCGTGCTCAACGAGCCGCCGATGCAGCTGGCCAAGGGCGAGTTCGGCGGCCGTGTCGGCATCTGGCGGCTGATCGAGCTGTTCGACAGCCACGCCATCAAGGCCACCATCTTCACGCCCGGCCGCATCTGCGAGCTCTATCCGCAGGCGGTGAAGGCGGCGTCGAGGAGCGGCCACGAGATCGCCGACCACATGTGGGAGCATCGCGTGCCGGCCGAGCCCGAGCTGGAGCGCGACCATCTGCGCAAGGCCAGGGCGGCGATCGAGCGGCTCACCGGCAGGCCGCCGGTGGGCACGCGCAGCTGGCACACGCAGAGCCTGCTGCTCGAGGAGGGCTTCATCTACAACTCGCACGACACGGCAGACCACCGCCCGCACTACATCAGCAAGCCGGACGGCTCCGGCCCGCTGCTGAACCTGCCCTTCCACTACGTCATCGACGACGCGATGTTCTTCAGCTTCGCCTGGCTCAGCAGCGAGAACGAGGCGCAGCGCATGATGGATCCCGACCACGTCGAGGCGATCTGGTGGGACGCCTTCATGCGCGAGTACCGGCAGGGCGGCTATCTCAACATCTGCATGCACCCCTTCGTGTCGGGCCGCGCGCTGCGCATCGCCATGCTCGACCGGCTGATCGGGCGCATGAAGGCGCTGCCCGGCGTGTGGTTCCCGACCGTCGAGCAGGTCGCGCGCCACGTGCTGAAGACGCATCCGCCGACATAGGCATTCCCTTCCCCCGGAGGGGGAAGGTGGCGCGCCGCGCCGGATGGGGGATGCCTCAACACACTGGGTGTCCGTCTTCGACATCCCCCATCCGCCCTTCGGGCACCTTCCCCCTCTGGGGGAAGGAGGAACAGACACGGGAGATCACTCAATGCCCTGGAAGGACCGCTACACGATCAGCGACGAGCGCAGCCTCGGCGACAGTGAGATCCGCTGGCCGGACGGCAAGAGCTGCTGCCTGCGCATCGTCGTCGACCTCAGCCCGCCCTGCGGTCCCGCAGGCATCACGGCGAAGGACCTGACCACGCCCGATGCCTATTTCGCCATGCATGGCGGGCTGGCCAATCTGCGCGACGTGCTGAAGCGCTACGATCTGCGCGCCACCTTCGCCGTGCCCGCGGTGATCGCCGAGATCCACGCCGCCACCATCCGCGGCCTCGGCGAGGAGGGCCACGAGATCGCCGCGCACGGCTTCAAGCACGAGGACGTCAGCCAGCTCGAGCGTGCCGAGGAGCGCGCGCGGCTGGAGCGCACCACCGCGATCATCGCGGCGGCGACGGGCGCGCGCCCCTCGGGCTGGTTCTCGCTGCCGCGTCCTTCCGACAAGTTCGCCGGCGGCGCGGTCAGCCCGCACACGATCGACCTGCTGATCGAGGCCGGCTACGAGTATTTCGGCAACGGCCTGGCCGACGACGCGCCGCACTACTGGGTCAGCGATTTCGCCAGCCGGCGCGCGATCCTGACCTTGCCGTACTACTACCATTTCGACGACCAGTACTTCCTGCTGTTCCCGAAGAAGGGCACCGGCCTGGAGAATCCCGAGGGTCTGTACCGCAACTGGAAGGCCGAGCTCGACGCGCAGTACAGGCGCGGCCGCCACTTCTCGATGGTGCTGCATCCGCACGGCATCGGCTGGCCCAGCCGCATCCCGGTGCTGGAGCGCTTCCTCGACCACGCGCGCGGCCTGCCGCAGCTGTGGAATGCGACAAGCGCCGAGTGCGCGCGGCATTGGCTGACACATTATCCGGCGGCGACTCACCTCAAGCTCGAGCCGTCGATCTGGCAGGACCATCCCGGGAGTTTGAGCTAGGAGGTCGGAGTTGGGTTTCCTGTCATGCCGAGCGCAGCGAGGGATCCAGGCGGCGTCCCTGGATCCCTCGCTGCGCTCGGCATGACAGACGATCCAACCTGCCCGGACCTTGCCCTAATACGGGTCTGGCGCCTGTACACGCTTGTAGCCGCTGAGATTGAGCCTGATGAAGGCGAGCATGTTCTCGCGAATCCCCCGCTCGTTCTCGCGAACAAACGCGTCGCTTCGCCCGATATCCCAGATCACGCCCATTGTCTGCTTGCCGACGATGCCGTCGACCGTCAGGTGATGAAGATGCTGGAAGGCAATGACACGATTGTCGGTTCTCGAACCGAAGTAGAAATCGTACTTGCCGCGCACGACCTTGGGGTCGCTGATAAGGCGCGGCCGCATCTTGAGCACGTGATCGAGGGTCAGCTTGAGAAACGCGACGGCGAACGGGCGATAGGTGAAGGACGCGGTGCGACCTATCTTGCGGCCGAAGCCTTTGTAGTTCTCCCAGAAATCGCCGATCTCGCCGGATCCGATCATCAGGATCCAGGGACTGCTGCTGTACTTGTGCCAGGGATTGTCTGCCATGAGCTCGTACCCTTGAACTGCCCTTGTTCATCGCACCACGCCTGACTTGAGAGAACGGGCCTCGATTGCGTCTTCGATGGCCCCGTGGTGATGCAACGGCCGGGCATCGCGTTCACACGAACGCACCTTCAATCCGCTCCCGGACTCCCGCCGGGAATCGATGTGATGCCGACCTGCGGTGCACATTGGTCCCTACGGCCGCTTTGCGCGTCCGACGTTTGTCGGATAAGTTGTGGGATTGGTCGGGCGCGGCGAGGCGAATTGATCCGCCGGGATCGCCGCAGCCTCTGCTGGCAGACGGGCTATGCCATGGCGGTTGCCATCGAAGAAGCCTCGGCGCTGATCGGACACATCTATGACGCGGCGTTCGACGCCGCGCTCTGGCCTGACGTGCTGATTCGACTGACGGACGCGATGGGCGGTGCCGACGCCACGATCGCGGTCGATGATCGTGCAAGCGGCATCGTCACCATGATCGCACCCCGCACCGATCCCGCATCCCTGCGCAGTTACCGCGCCTACTGGGTGGACCAGAACGTCGTGTGGCAGCGCCGCCGGCGACTGCCCGTGGGCCGGGTGGTGACGATCCGCGATCTTGCGCCCGCGGACTTCACCCGTTCGCCCTTCCACAATGAATGGTGGCGCCCGCAGGGGTTCGGCCTGGGGGGCATGGGCGTCAACCTCCTCGCCGAGGGAAAGGCGTCGGCGACATGCGCCATTCAGTCCCGCGCCGGAAGGGATGCGTTCGGGAGGAAAGAGGCGGCCCTTTTCACGCTGCTCGCTCCTCATCTCGTTCGCGCCATCTCGGTCCAGCGCCGGTGGTGGCATATCGAGCTGAAGGAAGAACTCGCGCTCTCGCAGTGGGAGCGACCGTCCAGGGGCATCGTGCTCGTCGATGCGCGTGCCCATGTCGTCTACGCCAACAGGTTTGCGCGAGCCGTCCTCGACGCTCGTGACGGTTTATTCGTCGGCGCGGGCGCTCTGTCGGCGTCGGATCCCGAGGCAGCCTCGGTGCTGTCGCGGCTCATCGCGGGATGCGCCAACCGCGGCATCCGCGATGGCGGCCCTGGCGGAACGCTGCGGGTCGCTCGCGCCGGCCGTGCGCCGCTCGGCGTTGTCGTCGTGCCCTTTCCGAGCCGGGAACGCCAGGCGGACCCGCGCTGGCTCGGGCTTGCGTGGCCGACGGCGATCGTCATCGTCACCGATCCGCAGCGCGAGCGGCGGCACCAGAGGGATCGGCTGATGCGCCGGTTCGACCTCACGCCCACCGAGGCCGAGCTGGCCCTCGAGATCACCAGGGGAAAGGGACGCGAGGCCGCGGCGCGCCGCCTGAACATCACGTTGGGCACGGCACGCACCCATCTTGAGCGCATCTTCAGCAAGGCGGGCGTGCATCGCCAGGCCGAGCTGGTGGGTCTTGTCTCGGCGATTGTCAGGGATGCCGGACCGACCGCGGATTGAGCCGGCGATCGCGCAGGGTTGCTCGAGGAACGTCGCGACGGGCTTTCTGTGCTCTACCAGCCGGGCCAAGCTCGAGCCGTCGATCTGGCAGGACTGTCCAGGCAGCCTGAGCTGATCCGCGGCGCTACACCGGCCCGGGCCCCGCGCTGGTGATGACGCCTTCGTACATGACGTAGGAGATGCCGACGCCGACCGACACCGGCGTGTCGATCAGGGTGACGATGACGTCGCTGCCGCGCGACATGTAGGCGTTGCTGCCCCAATACAGGCCCTTGATGGCGGTCCACGCCTTGTCGATCTTGTCCGCCGCCACGCGCTCGCCGGCGCGGATGGCGTTGACCAGCTTGATCAGCCGCCAGTACTCCGGCGCCTTGGCCAGCTTGCCGACAGCGGCGCCGATCGCGATGTTGACGTCCTCGCCGCCGAACTTCACCCCGTTCAGCCTCTCGGGCTTGTCCAGTCCGAAGATCAGAACGATCGTCCAGCCGGCCCCGACGTCGGCACCGATGGTCTTCGTGCGCAGGATGTCGGCCGAGAACACGACGGAGCGCTTGTCGGTGGCCTTGGACAGCGAGGATTGTCCGACATTGAACGCGATGCCGCCGGTCGCCTCGCCGCCGCGGCTCGACTGGCCGACGCCGCCGCCGATCCCGCCCTTGCCGGCCAGGCCGAGCCAGGTGGTGAACGGGTCCATCGTGACCTGCTTGTAGTAGGTCTCCCGCCGCCACAGGCTCCACCACGAATCGTGCGCGTAGACGGCGATCGGCACGCGCGGTTCGCCCATCACCGTCCGGTAGTTCCGCCCGTCGGGGACGAGAAACTCGCTGCAGGCCCAGTCGGAGTCCGGGCCCGATCCGCCGAACTGGTGCTTCGGGATCTTGCTGCGAAAGATCGGCAGGCTCGATCGGCCGTAGGCATCCACGTCGTAGACCGCGTTGCGATCCATCATCAGGCGCCGCAGGTCCTTCCACGACAGGGCTGCGGGACAGGGATTGCCGATCTGCTGCACCGGAACGAAGCGGACCTGGGTACGGCCCGTGGCGTGCACCGCGCGCTCGGCGAGGATGCACGGCGGCTCGCCCTCGGTCGTGCCGTTGGCCTTCTCGACGCAAGCCTTGCACACCGGGATGAGGAACGGTCGAGGCTGGTGGGCGCCCATGACATGAACCCCTGCGAACAAAGCGGCGGGTACGCGGCGAATACTTTGGTCGCAGAGTTTCTTTTCTCGGGTCGACTGAGACAAGCCGGGTCATGACTGCCTAGGGCGCGTCGATGCAGGAAAACCGGGCTCGAACTATTCAAATGAATAGGGAAAGTGTGGCGTGCCGGCCACAGCGGGCGAACATTCGGCATGTCCGCCGCGCGGGCCGCGTCGAGCGAGCCGTTCGCCGCCGCCGCGCGCCGGCAGGGCTTGGCAGGTGCTACGCCGCCTGCATCGTCGGCGGCGCGACGTTCCGGTCGGCCGCGCGCCGGTCATAGTCGTCGGCCAGCGCGCCGAGCGCGGCGGCGCCGTCGCCCGCGAAGGACGGGCCGTGCATCAGGGCCAGGGTGCGCGGCGCCAGCCCGGCAAGCTGGCGGATCGTGGCGCCCATGGCCGGGTTCAGGCTGGAATACCTGAACATGTCCTCGGCGGCGATCGCCGGGCCGACGATGTCGCCCTGCGTCAGGGCCGGCCCGTTGCCGACCTGTGTGAAGAGATCGCCGCACAGCAGCGTGCCGGTCGACTGCTCGAAGAGCACGCCGGCGTCCCAGCCGTGCGGGGTGTGCGGCGTGTCGAGGTAGCGGATCGTCCGGCCGCCGCCCAGCGCGATCGTCTCGCCATGCGCGAGCGCGCGCGGCGCGCGGTCCGCCAGGTCGTCGAGCTGCACGCCGCAGGCGGTCTGCCCATGCGCCACCTGCGCGCGCGGCGCGACGGCGAGCCACTCGTTCATCGATCCGCACTCGTCGGCCTCGACATGGCCGAAGGTGATCCAGCGCAGTCGCTCCACGGGGATGAGCCGGCCGACCGCCTCGCGCACCAGCGGGAACATCCGGCGCGGGCCGGTGTGGAACAGCAGCGGCTCCTCGTCCGTGACCAGGAACTGGTTGAAGGTGAAGCCGGCCGGCGCGGCGATCTGCGGCACGAAGGTCGAGAGCCGGAAGATGCCCTGGGCGATCTCGTCGATTTTGGTCTGCATTGCCATCCCCATATTGACAGTACATAAGCGTGTACTGAATCATGAGGAGTCTGTCAATATAGATACACACAGATGTGCAACGAAATATGACCCGACCCTATACCCTCGGCAAGCGGGCCGACCAGCAGGCGCGGACACGGCGGCGCATCGTCGAGGCGGCGGTCGAGCTGCATACCGCCATCGGTCCGGCGGCGACGAGCTTCAGCATGGTGGCCGAACGCGCCGGCGTGCAGCGCCACACGCTCTACGCCCATTTCCCCGACGAGCGCAGTTTGCTGCTGGCCTGCTCGGCGCACGCCATCGCCGGCGATCCGACGCCCGACGCCGAGGCGTGGCGCGCCATCGCCAGTTCTCGCGAGCGGCTGATGGCGGGGCTGACGACGATCTACAGCTGGTACGAGCGCAACGCGCAGCTGATGGCCAGCGTGCTGCGCGACGCCGAGCATCACGCGCCGACGCGCGAGACCATGGAGCTGCGCTACGGTCCCTCGGTCGCGGCCTGGCACGACGTGCTTGGCGCCAGGCTGCGCGCCCGGCAGCGCGCGCTGCTGCACCTCGCGCTGGGCTACCACGCCTGGCGCGCTCTGGTCGTCGAAGGCGGCCTCAAGCCGGCCGCCGCCGTCAGGCTCATGGTCCAGGCGATCGAGCGCGCGGAGGAGGGGTGAGCAATTCTACCTTCCCGCGGAGGGGGAAGGTAAGAGGTGTTGCCACAACGAGCACGGCTAGGAATCCAGAGAATCCCTGTCGCGCTTGAACTTACAGGGCGTCGGCGACTCGCGTAGGGGTGGAAATCGACTTCGGCGACGGAGCGCGTAGTCTCGTCGCTGTGAGCACACGAATCACTACGCGCCTATCACCCCGTCACGAGCGCTTCGTCCTGGAGTTCCTCAAGGACGGCAACGCCACCCAGGCCTATGTCCGCGCCGGCTATTCGCCGCGCGGCGCCCAGCCCAGCGCCTCGCGCCTGCTGCGCGACCCCAGGATTGAGGCCGCCATCGCCGCTGGCCGCGCGCGCATGGCCCAGGCGCTGGAGGTCGACGTCACCCGCCTGGCCCGGGAATGCGCCAGGATCGCCTTCGCCAGTATCGAGGACTTCATCTCGATCGACGAGACCGGCCACCCGCGCATCGACCTGATGAAGGCGACCCAGGCGCAGTGCGCCGCCATCGTCGAGCTGAAGGTCAGCAACCATGGCAAACAAGAGCAGACCGTGACCCTGAAGCTGGGCAAGCTGCAGGCGCTGAGCATGCTGACCAGGCAGGTCGGGCTGCGGGTGGGGGAAGGCAGGAACAATGCAGGTCAGCCATATGTGAACTTCCTGCCTCCGCGGAGGAAGGTCGACAAAGGCGAACCATGATAGCGTACCATTGCAAAGAGGAGACGCGCGGATGGCGTTGCCGGTGTTGCACCATGCCTGGAGATCGAGCGCCTCGCGCCGGGTGCGGCTGTGCCTGGCGGAGAAGGGCGTCGAGTTCGAGAGCGTGCTGGTCGACCTGACGCGCGGCGAGCACCACACGCCGCAGTACCTGAAGATGAATCCGCTGGGCGTGATCCCACTGCTGGTGCTCGACGACGGCCGCTCGCTCTACGAGAGCGGCACGATCTGCGAGTACCTCGACGAGACCATCGCCGATCCGCCGCTCAGGCCCGAGGGCGCCTTCGATCGCGCCACCATGCGCAACTGGATCCGCCACGTCGACGGGCTGATCGGCAACCTGATCGTCTTCAACTGGAAGCACAGCATCGCCAAGGTCGCCGCGCAGTGGAGCGATGCCGAGCTGGCCGAGAAGCTCAGGAGCATTCCCAGCAAGGAGCGCCAGGAGGCCTGGCTGCGCGCGGCGCGCAAGCCCTATACCGAGGCGGAGCAGGACGAGGCGCGCGGCAGGCTGGTGGCGCTGCTCGATCGCATGGAGGCGATGCTGGCGGCGAATGGCGGCTGGCTGGTCGGCGGCCGCTACTCGATCGCCGATATCGCGGTAGTGCCGTTCGTCAAGCGCATCGACGAGGAGATCGCGCCGCACGAGATGAGCGAAGCGAAGCATCCCCGCGTGCACGACTGGTGGCAACGCATCCAGGCGCGCCCGGCGTTCACGACGGCGCGGATCGGGAGTTTCTATGACTAGGGCCTGTCATCCCGAGCGCAGCGAGGGGTCCAGGATGCCGCCTGGATCCCTCGCTGCGCTCGGGATGACAGAGTGGAGGAACCCGCCATGATCACCAAATTCGACAGCTCCTATGTCGGCACGGTCGACATGGAGAACTGCGGCTATCTCGGCACGCCGATCAACGATCGTCGCTACACCAACCAGCAGCTCGCCGACGTGCTGCACAACGCGGTGGCCTATGCGAGGAAGATGGACGGGCTGGGTTACGACACGTTCTGGATGGCCGAGCATCACTTCCAGCCCGAGGGCACGGAGTGCATTCCCAACCTGCTGATGATGGCGATGCACCTGGTCAACCAGACCAGGAACCTCAGGATCGGCTGCGGCTTCAACATCGTGCCGATGTGGCATCCGCTGCGCCTGGCCGAGGACTACGCCATGGCCGACATACTGAGCGGCGGGCGCGTGATCTTCGGCGTCGGCCGCGGCTATCACACGCGCGAGGTCGAGACCTTCGGCTCGCCCCTGCTCGACCAGGACGCCAACCGCGAGATGTTCGAGGAGGGCGTCGACGTCATCTTCAAGGCGTTCAACGAGGAGCGCTTCGCGCACAAGGGCCGCTTCTTCACCATCCCGCCCGCGGTCGAGTATCGCGGCTACACGCTGAAGGACATCACCCTGGTGCCGCGGCCGCTGCGCCTGCCGGTGGAATGCTGGCAGCCGATCCAGAGCGGCTCGGATCGCGCCTTCGATTTCATGGCAAAGCATGGCATCTGCGGCGTGATCGGCGGCGGCTCGGCCGAGGGCGGTGCCGTGGAGCGGCACATGAAGGGCTTCCAGGCCGCCTATGCGCGGCGCGGCCGGCAGATCGCGCTGGGCGAGCGCCTGTCGCTGGGCTTCCAGTTCCACATCGCCGAGAGCCGCGAGGCGGCGATGAAGGTCGCCGGCAAGTACTACGAGGAGAACATGAAGATGTTCGGCGAGCTGCGCCTGGTGCGCGCGCTCACCGAGGAGCAGATCGCGGCGATGCGCGATCCGGCGCTGGTGCCGGGCACCAAGCTGCCGCGCATCGAGGACGCGGTGAAGGCCGGCGGCTTCCTCGCCGGCACGCCCGCCGACATCATCGAGCAGCTCAAGGCGGTCGAGGCGCGCTATCCCGGGCTGGAGCGCATCGGCTGCGCCATGCCGCTGGGCACGCCGCTGCCGATGGCGCTGGAGCAGCTGGAGCGGTTCGCCAGGGAGGTCATCCCCGCCTTCCGCACGAGCCGCGCCGCCGCGGCCGCGGAGTAGCTCCCTCTCCCCGCGCGCGGGGAGAGGGTCGGGGTGAGGGGTCGCTTCAGGGAGCGGCCGCCGTGGGATTGATTTGCCCGCGCCGCCGGACGATGCTCATCCGATCGCATGTCCGGGGGGAGTGCAGCGCATGATCGGGGTCGGACGGCGCGGCGTGATCCTCGCTGCGGCGGCGTTGCCGGCGGCGGCGGGCGCGCAGCCGGCGCGGCGGCGCCATCGTCTTGCCTATCTCAGCGGCGGCTCGCTCGCCGCGCGGCAGAAGTGGATCGACGCCCTGCTCGAAGGCCTGGCCGCGCTGGGCTACGAGCGCGGCCGCAACCTCGAGCTCCTGCTGAAGGGCGCCGAGGGCCGCTTCGAGCGACTGCCGGCGCTGGCCGCCGAAGTGGTCGCATGGAACCCCGACGTCATGGTGGCGTCGACGACGCCCGGCGTGCTCGCGGCCAAGGCGGCGACGACGCGCATTCCCATCGTCATGGTGGCGCAGGGCGATCCGCTGGGCGTCGGCATCGTCAAGAGTCTGGCGCGCCCGGAGGCCAACGTCACCGGCTACTCCAACGCCACCGTCGAGCTGGTCGGCAAGCGGCTGCAGCTGCTGAAGGAGCTGCTGCCGCGCGCGCGGCGCGTCGCGGTGATCGTCAACCCCGACGACAGCAACGTCGAGCGGCAGATGGCCAATGCCCGCTCGACCGCGCGGGCGCTGGGCATCGAGCTGGCGCCGGTCGCGCAGGTGCGCGCCCTGGCCGATCTCGACGCTGCCCTGGCGCAGGCCGCCACGGCCGACGGCGCGCTGCGCTTCGTCGATCCGCTGACCTCGATGCTGCGGCCGGCGATCCAGCAGGCGGCGGCGCGCCACCGCGTGCCCGTGAGCTACCCGTTTGCCGAGGATGTCGCGCTCGGTGGCCTGATCGGCTATGGCGCCAACCAGGCGCACATCTACCGTCGGGCGGCGCAGGCCGTGCACCGGCTGCTGCAGGGCGCGACGCCGGCCCAGCTGCCGGTCGAGATGCCGACGGTCTTCGAGCTGGCGATCAATCTGCGCACGGCGAAGGCGCTGGGCATCACCGTCCCGCAGACGCTGCTCGCCGGCGCCACCGACGTTTTCGAGTGAACGCAAGCGGCGCCGGAGGACGTCCGGCGCCGCTTCCGTCGCTTCGCTTGCGCTCAGGGCGGGAAGATCACGCCTCGCGGTACCAGTTGGCGAGGTCGAAGGTGTTGTTGTCCCAGCCGCTGAGCTCGAGCTTGAGGTTGTGGGCGACGCCGGCGGCGCCCAGCCGGGCGACGACGGGGATCTGCACCTGGTCGTTGACCGTCAGGTCGTTGAGCTTGATGAAGAGCGCGGCGCGCTTGATCGGATCGAGCTCGACGACGGCGGCGTTGAAGGTGTCGTCGAACTCCTTGCTCTGCCAGCGCGTGGTGTTGCGGCCCTGCCACTTGTTGGCCTTGGTGCCGGCCTCCCACGACAGGCCGCAGCGCCAGAAGCGCTCCGGGTCGACGCCGGTGTTGGTGGTGTACATCTGCAGGTCGGCGTAGAACTTGGTGTAGGTGTCGGGGTTCGCCACATCGGAGCCGAAGAACACCGAGGCCGTCACCGCCTTGACCTCGATGTCGATGCCGGCCTTCTGGCAGGCCTGCTTGACGATCGCCTGGGTCTTCTGGCGCGGCTGGTTGATCGAGGTCTGGTAGACGAACTTCAGCTTCTTGCCGTCCTTCTCGCGGATACCGTCGGCGCCCTTCTTCCAGCCGGCCTTCTCGAGGATGTCGCTGGCCTTCTCGACGTTGAACTCGAACTTGGCATTCGAGCGGAAGCGCTTCGGGTTGTTGACGATGTGCGCGGTCGCCACGCCGGTGCGGCCGTAGATGTGCTTCTCGACCGAGGTGCGGTCGACCAGCAGCGCCAGCGCCTGGCGCACCGCCTTGTCTGAGAGCGTCGGATGCTTGGTCTTCAGGCTCGAGCGCTCGCCGTCGACCTCGGTCCACGGATCGGTGCTGTTGAGCTGGATGCGCTCGATGCCACCGCCCTCGGTCAGCACGACGCGGCCCTTGCCGCCCTTCTCGAGACGCAGCAGCACCTCGTCCTCGACCTGCAGGTTCCAGGCGAAGTCGTACTCACCGGTCTGCAGCACGGCGCGCGCCGCCGACACCGCGTCGCCGCCGCCCTTCATCTCGATCGAGTCGAAATGCGGCCGGTTGGGCTGGTGGTAGTCGGGATTGATCACGCCCTGCACCATGTCGCCGGGCTTGAAGTCCTTGAACATGTACGGACCGGTGCCGACCGGCTTGAGGTTGGTCGGCGCCTCGCGCGACTTCGCTCCCGTGTAGTCGGCGAACAGGTGCTTGGGGATGATCATGCCGAAGGAGCCGACGAAGGCGTCGGCCCAGAACGGCGTCGGCTGATTGAATTTCACCACCACGGTGTGGCTGTCGATCTTCTCGACCACGACGTCCTTGTAGCTGCCGCTGGTCAGCGCCGCGGTCGCCGGATCCCTGGCGTACTCCCAGTTGAAGACCACGTCGTCGGCGGTGAACGGCTTGCCGTCATGCCACTTCACGCCCTGCTTGAGCTTCCAGGTCACCGACTTGCCGTCGGCGGCGATCGTGCCGTCCTCGCGGCTGGGAATCGACGCCGCCAGGACCGGGCGCAGGTTGCCCTCGCCGTCCCAGCCCGCCAGCGGCTCGTAGAAGATGCGCGAGCCGTCCTGGTCCTTGGTGCCGACCGCGAAATGCGGGTTGAGCAGCGTGGCGCCCTGCCACCACAGGACCTTCAGCGCGCCGCCGCCGCCGCGCTTGGTCGGCTTGTAGACCGCGGCCCTGGTCTGGGCCATGGCCACGCCGGCATGCGCCAGCAGCTGCGCCGCCAGCGGCGCGCCCAGGCCGACCGCCGCCATGCGACGCACGAAGGTGCGGCGCGACAGCCGACCGTGCTTCACTCGATCGATCAGATTTCGCAGGTCTTGCTCGTTCATGGATGCCCCCGTCCGAAAGTTAAGCCCTGTCCGTCACAACGCTTGCAGACGATCCGCATGCAAGAAGCGGACAAATGGCCCATGCCTGTCAAGGCCCAGCGACCCTCGGCGCCGGACAAATTCCCAGAACTGGGCGGTCAGCGCAGGGTGTGCAGGCGCTGGCGGGACTCGCGGTATTCCCACGTATCGATCAGGCCCAGCTCGAGCACGTGGCGGAAGGCGGTCGTCGCGCCGGCGCGATCGCCCTTCACGCGCAGCGCCTCGCCGATATAGAACCAGGCCCAGGTCTCGCGGCCCCGCTCGCGCGCCGCCTCGACGATCTGCTCCACGGTCACTGCGGGATAATACGGCTCCTGCCGATCGCGCGCGGGGAAAGTCGAGGCGAGCAAATGCGCCAGCGGCAGGTGCCATGCCTCGGTCCCCGGCTTCTCGGCGATCGCGACCAACGCGGCGGCACTCAGGGTCGGCGACGTCTCGCGCGCGATCAGGAAGCGCAGCAGGCTCACCTCGAATTCCAGCCAGGCGGAGGGCGCGGCGACGCGCTCGAGACGTCGCAGGCCGCCATCCCAGTCACCGGCGACGAAATGCAGGCGCGAAACATGGAAGCGCAGGGCCATGTCGCGCGGCCACTGCCGTTCCGCGCCACGGGCTGCGGCCACCGCGCCCAGGATGTCGCCGGTATCGAGCCGCGCACGCGCCAGAGCGAAGAGGACGGCGACGTTCTGGGGATGCTGTCGGCGCGCCTCGTCGAGCGGCGCCACGGCTTCCTCGGCGCGGCCCAGGCTGATCAGCGCCACGCCGCGGCCGATTCGGGCAGCGAGCAGGGAGGGCGCTAGCTTGTGCGCGCGATCGAAGTCCCGCAGCGCTTCCTCGGCGCTGCCCAGCATGTAGAAGGCGTCGCCGCGCCAGACCAGCATCTCGACCGAGTCGGGCGAGTGCGACAAGGCCTCGGAGAGCGCCGTGATGGTCAGCGACGGGTTCCCTTCGGCGCGGGCCACTGCGCCCTTCACGAACGCGACGAAGCCGGGCGAGGGGTTGAGCATCGCCGCCTGCGTGTAGTCGCGCCGCGCTTCGTCCAGGCTGCCCGATCGCACATGCAGGGTGGCGCGCGCGAACAGCACCATCGCCAGCTGGCGATCGTCGAGCTCGCCGGAGTTCACGGCGAGCGTGCAGGCCTTGACCTGGCCGAGCGGCGCGGGTTCGGACTCGTGCACGCTTTGCACGCAGGTCTTGACGTCGTCAGGCACCGCAGCAGCGGCCGGCGCGCAGCCAAACGCGAGCGCGGCCAGCAGGCATACGCGCTTCATCATCGCGGTACCACGGCCTTGTAGGCGACGCCGCGCTGGCGGGCGAGCTCGGCCCTGGCGCCCATGCTGCACCACGCCCGGTGCTCGCCCCGGGCGGCTTCCTCGAGCGATGCCAGGCCGGCGGCGCGTTGGCCGAACCGGATCTGGAACACCCCTACCTTGAAGAGAGTGGAACAGCCGCGCAGGCCTGGCATGGTGCCGTCCGCGTTGCGCGCCTCGGCGATCACCGAGGCCGCCGTCATCGTCGGTGCGGGGTTGCGGTCCAGCCGCTCGCGCCACAGCGCGATCATGTGCTTGAGATGCACGGCCCGGTTCGGCACACGGCGCGCCGCCTCGGCCATCGTTCGGGAGGCCTGGTGCGGGTCGCCGCCGTGGGCCGCCGACATCGCCAGCCACAAGGCGAAGTAGCCGGCGTGCTCGGTGTTGCCGGTCATCTCGGTGGCGCGCTTCATGCGCGCGAAGGCGCGCCTGTGATCGCCCATCAGCCATGCCAGCCGGCCCTCGTTGGCCACCATCATGGCCCGATCGGGGTCGACCTTCTGGCCAGCCATCGCGTAGGTCATCGCCTTGGCGAACTCGCCGCGGCGCGCCAGCAGCACGATGCGCGCGTCCAGCACATCGATGTTCTCGGGTGCCAGCGCATGGGCGCGCTCGATGTCGGCGAAGGCTTGGTCGAATTCGCGCTGATGCTCGCGCGCAATGCCGCGCCAGAGCAGGGCGTCGATGGTGTCGGGCGCCTGGCGGATCGCGACGTCGAGGTCGGCGATGCCCAAGGTGTGCTCGCCGGCGCGGATCAGCATCACGCCGCGCAGCGTGCGCGCCACAGGCTCGTCGGGCTTGAGCTCGATGGCCTTGCTGTAGTCCAGCAGCGCCAGTTCGCGCCGGCCAATTCGACTGCGCACATAGCCGCGCTGCACATAGGCGGTCCAGGAGCCCGGGTCGATCCTGAGTGCCTCGGTGAAAGCGGTATGGGCGCTGCCGGTGTCGCCATTGGCGCTGAAGCCCATGCCGCGGCCGATCAGGGCGGTCACTCGCGCCTGTGGCGGCAGGCCTTCCCTCTTCAGCGCCCGCCCGCACAGCGCGATGGCCAGATCGTAGGCCTGCGCGTCGACGGCATTCAGGCAATTGCGGACGTCGGCATCGTCGCTCGCGGCGGTCGCAGGCTGTGCCGAGGCGCCCTGCCATGCTGCCGCGAATAGACCAATGACACTCGCGAGTACGGACCCAGTAAATGTATTGTTTCTCATCACTTTAAGTACGAATCTAAATGTATAGTGCAAATTACCATATACTCCCTCAGAACTCCATCAGGTTGTCGCGCAGGTGTTCGTGCGCATAGCCCTTCCGCACCAGGCCGCGGCGCTGCAGTTCCGGCACCAGGCCCTCGCAGACTTCCATGATGTAGCGCCGGTCGAAATAGCCGTTGAAGATCAGGAAGCCGTCGCCGCCGACCTCCTGCATGATCTCCTGCATCATGCCGGCGACGTGCTCGGCGGTGCCGGTGTAGTCGATGCCCGACTTGGTCGCCCAGGTGGTGACGATCGAGCGCGGCGTCTTCCCGATCCACTTGGCGAGCGCCGACTGGTGCCCATTGGTGCTGAGCGTGTCGGGCAGCGGCTCGTCGAAAGGCAGCTTGGAGAAGTCGATGCCGGTCAGCCGCGACATGCTGGAGAGCTGCATGTCCATGTGCTCGAGCGCGGCTGCCTGCTCGAGCCGCTGGCGCTCGCGCGCCGCCTCCATCGTGACATCGATGATCGGGTGGGCGAGGAACAGCACCTTGATGCGGTCGGGATCGCGCCCCATCGCGGCCGCGTCGGCGCGCACCTTGTCGCGATAGGCCTTCATGCTCGCGGCGCTGCCGCCGCCTTCGGTGATGATCGTGTCGGCCCAGCGCGAGGCGAAAAGCTGGCCGCGCGGCGAGCCGCCGGCCTGGCAGATCGGCACGCGGCCCTGCGGCGAGCGCGGCGCGTTGATCGGCCCGCGCACCTTGAAGTACTTGCCCTCGTGGTTGATGGGATGCACCTTGCTGCCGTCGGCGAACATCGGCCGCTCGCGGTCGAGCACGACGGCGTCGGGCTCCCACGCCTCCCACAGCCGTGTGACGACCTCGCAGAACTCGTCGGCGACGTCGTAGCGCTCGTCGTGCGGGCGATGCTTGTCGTGGCCGTAGTTCTGCGCCGCGCCGTCGTTGCTGCCGGTGACGCAGTTCCAACCGATGCGGCCCTCGGTCGTGTGGTCAAGGGAGTTCACCAGGCGGGCCAGCAGGTAGGGCGGATACTCGCTGACCGACAAGGTCGGCACCAGGCCGAGATGCTTGGTGTGCTGCGCGAGATAGGGCACCAGCACGGCGGGATCGAGCTTGGGCGTCGAGGCGGCGTACTTCAGGTAGGTGTCGTGCGAGCCCTGGTAGGTGTAGGGCACGTTCGAGGAATCTTCGATGATCATGTAGTCGAAGCAGGCGCGCTCCATGCCCTTGGCCAGGTCGATGAACAGGTCGGGCATCATCCAGCGATTGACGTCGGCACCCGGCCACGCCGTGCGCCACGTCTTCGGGCCGTAACCCTGCGAGAGGAACCAGGCGAGGTGGAAGGGTTTGGTCATGGCGCTCCCCTTGTCATCCCGAGCGTAGCGAGGGATCCAGGTCCGGCCTAGATCCCTCGCTACGCTCGGGATGACAGGTTAGATATGCAGCGCCTCGCCCAGCGCGCGCAGGCTGGCTTCGTGGAAGGCCTCGCCCAGGGTCGGATGTGCATGGATCGTGCCAGCGATGTCCTCGAGCCGCGCGCCCATCTCCAGCGCCAGCGCGAAGCTGCCGGCGAGCTCGGAGACCTTCTGGCCGACGGCCGCAATGCCGAGGATCACGTGGTTGTCGGCGCGCGCGATCACGCGCACGAAGCCGTCCTCGGCCGCCATGGAAAGCGCGCGGCCGTTGGCCTGGAAGGGGAAGCTCGCGCTCAGCACCTCGCGGCCGTTCTTGCGCGCGTCGTCGGGCGACAGGCCGACGGTGACGATCTCGGGATCGGTGAAGCACACCGCCGGGATCGCCTGGGCATCGAAGACGCGGCGCTGGCCGGCGATCTGCTCGGCGACCACCACGGCGTGCGCCATGGCGCGATGCGCCAGCATCGGCTCGCCGGTGACGTCGCCGATCGCCCAGACATTGCGCATCGAGGTCATGCAGTGCTCATCGATGCGCACGGTGTCGTTGCCGTTCATGGTCAGGTCAAGCCGCTCCAGCCCGAAGCCTGAGATGCGCGCGCGCCGCCCCGTCGCGACCAGGATGCGGTCGGCGGCAATGGCGCGCTTTCCGACCATGACGGCATCGCCCGAGTCGCTCAGCCCCGAGGCACGCGTCGCGGTCAGCACCTCGACGCCCAGCGCCTTCAGCCGCCGCGCCACCGGGCGCACCAGCTCGGCGTCATAGGCCGGCAGGATGCGGTCCTCGGCTTCGAGGACCGTCACCTTCGCGCCCAGCTTGGCGAAGGCGGTTCCCAGCTCCAGGCCGATATAGCCGGCGCCGACGACGACCATCCGTTCGGGGATCGAGGTCAACGCCAGCGCCTCGGTCGAGGAGATCACGCGGCCGCCGAAGGGCAGGGCGGGCAGCGAAGCGGGCTGCGAGCCGGTGGCCAGCACGACGTGCTCGGCGCGGATGCGGTCGGTGCCGGTGTCGGTCTCGACCTGGCAGGTCTTGCCGTCGGTCATCGTCGCGCGGCCCTGCACGATGCGCACGCGATGGCGCTTGAGCAGCGCGCCGACGCCGCCGGTCAGGCGGCCGACGATGCCGTCCTTCCACTCGATGGTGCGCGCGAAGTCGATGCTCGGGCGCTCGATGCGGATGCCGAAAGACGCGGCCCTGGATTGCTCGACCGCATGCGCGTAGGCCTCGGCGGCGTGGATGATCGCCTTCGAGGGGATGCAGCCGACATTGAGGCAGGTGCCGCCCAGCCCGCCGCCGACGCCGCCCTGCTCGACCAGCACGGTGTCGAGACCGAGCTGGCCGGCGCGGATAGCGCAGACATAGCCGCCGGGTCCGCCGCCTATGACCAGCACCCTGGTGGTGAGCTCGGCCATCTCAGGACTCCATGAAGATCGTCGCCGGCGTTTCCAGCAGCGCCTTGATGCGCTGGATGAACTGCGCGGCGACGTAGCCGTCGATGACGCGATGATCGAAGGACGAGGAGAGGTTCATCATGGTGCGCGGCACGAACTGGCCGTCCTGCCAGACCGGGCGCACCACCTGCTTGTTGACGCCGATGATCGCCACCTCGGGCCGGTTGACCACCGGCGTGGTGACGATGCCGCCCAAGGCGCCGAGGCTGGTGATGGTGATGGTCGAGCCGGAAAGCTCGGCGCGGCCGGCGCGGTTCTCGCGCGCCGCCTCGGCCAGCCGGCGCACCTCCGACGCGCAGTCCCACAGGTCGCGCGCCTCGCAATGGCGCACGACAGGCACCATCAGCCCCGCCGGCGTCTGCGTGGCGACGCCGATGTGCACGCCGCCGTGCCGCTCGATGGTCTCGGCCTCGTCGTCGTACAGCGCGTTCATGTCGGGGAACTCGGCCACCGCCTTGACCAGCGCCAGCATCAGGAACGGCATCAAGGTCAGCCGCGGCCGATCGCCCTGCGTGTTGAGCGAGGCGCGCAGCTCCTCCAGCACCGTGACGTCGACCTCCTCGACGTAGGAGAAGTGCGCCACCCGCCGCTTGGAGTCGGCCATCTTCTGCGCGATGCGCCGGCGCAGGCCGATCACCTTCACCGTCTCGACATCGGTGTTGGCACCGCGCCCACCGGCCTTCGCCGGACCCGACGCGCCGCGCAGGAAGACGTCGAGGTCCTCATGGCCGATGCGACCCGCCGGCCCCGATCCGCGCACCTGGCGCAGATCGACGCCGGCATCGCGTGCGCGCCGGCGTACAGCGGGCGAGGCCAGCGGCTTCTCGCCCGCCGCACGCGGCGGCCCCAGCGGCGCGCGCGTGGTCACCACAGACGCAGCCGGGGCCTCGCGCTCGGGTGCTGGTGTCGGCATCGCGACCGGCGGCTTCGGTGCCGCAGGCGGCGCGGCCTCGCGCGGCGCGGCGGCGACCTCGCTGTCGCCCTCGCCGGCGACTTCGAGGCGCACCAGCTCGGCGCCGACGGCGAGCACACCGCCGACCTCGGCGCCCAGCGCGATCACCTTGCCGGCGACGGGCGAGGGGATCTCGACCGTGGCCTTGTCGGTCATCACGGCGGCGAGGATCTGGTCCTCGAGCACCGACTGGCCGATCTCGACATGCCACTCCACCACCTCGGCTTCGGCGACGCCCTCGCCGACATCGGGCAGCTTGATGATGCGGATGCCCATCTCAGAGGCCTGGCTGGAAGAAGGGACGAGTGACTTTGGGAGGCTGTGAATCCCTCGAATCTGCGGGATTCGAAGGAGAGCACGATGACCTGGACCGCAATCCCTCAATCGCGACATTCACCCGAAGACCTGCGCTACGCAAGCGATCTGACGGATGCGCAGGGTACGCCGATTCATGCCGAGCTGGCGCGCGAGGCGACCGGTCGCGAGGACCCGAGGGGGCCACAGACTCCTAGATGGGCCGTGCCGGTCCTACCGCCAACCGCTGGCTGCGCACGGACAGCCCTGACCATTCTTCGGCAATGGCCTCGGCCGTGCGCCGTGCCGCGGCACTCAGCCGTGGCAGGTCGCCCACGCCGCAGCGCTGCATCGGCGCCGCCAGGGTGACCACCGCGGAAACCCGCTGCTTCGGATCGAAGATCGGTGCGGCAGCGCCGACAACGCCTTCGAAATAGCTGTCTTCGGCCCAACCCGCGCGCTTCGCGCGAATGTGGGCCAGTCGCTTTTCCAGGACCACGACGTCGGTCAGTGTGCGCGGTGTGTACCGTCGCAGGCCGGCAGCATAGACCACATGTCGATCGGCCTCGGCAAAATACGCCAGCAGCACCTGGCCACCCGCCGACGCGTACAGTGGCGCTCGTTCACCGATATCGTAGCCGACACGCACCATGTGCCTGCTTTCGACTACCGCCAGGCACACCGACTCGTGTCCGTCCGCGACGAGGATCGCAACAGTTTCGCCGATTTCATCCCGCAACCGCTCGAGGTGCGGCGGCGCGATGTTGAGCAGCCCATGCTGGCTGAGCCGCACGGCGGCGACGTCGAGCACGCCGAAGCCCAGGCGATATCGCTGCGTCTCCGGGTCCTGCTCGATGAAACGCTCGAGCATCATGGCGCGCAGTAGACGATGGACGCCGGCCCGATCCATCTCCAGGCGGCGCGCAAGCTCGCTGACACCGAGGTCAGGCTCCTCGCGGGTGAACTGGCGAAGGAGTCGGATCGCCTTCCGTGCCGTCTTCATGCAGCGTCCACGGATGTTGTTATATTTGCAACACTATCTCAACTAGTGCCAATTTGACAACGGCCTGCACCGGACCTACCGTCCCAATGCTTGGGTGCCGTGTTTCTTTGGGCGGTCAGTCAGATAGCTCGTCTCACGTGCAGGACCACGCCGGGTGGCGGAGAAGCGAGGCTAGGCGCCCTCGACACCAATTCGACACGTCTCAGCCGCAGCGCACCACCCGCGCCGGGCCACATCCGCTAGCCGAATCGCGAGGGAGCCATGTCACTCACCAACGCACCCGACCCTGCCATCCGACAGGCCGTTGTGAACCGGGATCTGAGCAACGTTCTCCATCCCATCGTCCAGCACAAGGCGCTGGAGGCCAAGCAGATCGTGGTGACCGGCGCTGAAGGCTCGACGATCTACGATGCCGATGGAACCGCCTATCTCGATGCCATGGCCGGCCTGTGGTGCGTCAACATCGGGTACGGCCGCACCGAACTTGCCGAGGTTGCGGCGGCGCAGCTGCGGGAGCTCGCCTATTTCCCACACACCGCGATGAACGTGCCGGCCGCGGCGTTGGCCGAGAAGATCAACGAGCTGATGGGCGGCGGGTATCACACCTACTTCGTCAATTCGGGTTCCGAAGCGAACGAGGCCGGCTTCAAGATCGCCCGCCAGTACATGAAGCACGAGCACCCTGGGCACTATCGCTTCAAGACGATCAGCCGCTACTTCTCCTATCACGGCACGACTCTCGCGACCCTGGACGCCGGTGGCATGGGTGAGCGCAAGGCGAAGTTCGAGCCCTACTCGGGCGACTTCGTGCATGTCGCCCATCCCCACTGCTATCGCTGCCCGTTCGGCCTCGACTATCCGAGCTGCGGCTTGGCCTGCGTCAAGAACATCGAGAACACCATCCTGGGCGAAGGTCCCGAGACGGTCGCAGAAGTGCTGATCGAGCCGATCATGAGCGGCGTCGGCGTCGCCGTGCCGCCCGACGAGTACCTGCCCGAGGTGGAGAAGCTTTGCCGCAAGTACGGCATCCTTCTGCACATCGACGAGGTGATCAACGGCTTCGGCCGAACCGGCAAGATGTTCGCTCACCAGCACTATGACGTCGCGCCGGACATTGTCGCGATCGCCAAGGGCATATCGAGCGCCTATCTGCCGATCGCCGCGACGGTGGTGAAGAACAACGTGTTCGACAGCTTCTACGGCGAGGCGTCGGAAAACCGGCAGGTCGGTCAGGTCAATACCTACGGCGGGCATCCGGTCTCGGCCGCGGTCGCCGTCCGCAACATCGAGATCCTGGAAGCCGAGAAGCTCGCCGACCGCGCGGCCGAGATGGGCGCCTATCTGCAGGACGGGCTGCGCACCTTGATGAAGCACAAGGTGGTCGGAGATATCCGCGGCAAGGGCCTGCTCATCGGCGTCGAGCTGGTGAAGGACCGCGCCAGCAAGGAGCCGGTCAGCCCGCAGGCCATCACCGCGGTCCATGAGTACTGCCGCGACAACGGCCTCCTGGTCGGGCGGTCGGTTGGCGGGCGGCGCTACGGCAACACGATCACCATGTCGCCGCCGCTGGTCATCACCCGCGCCGAGTGCGACCGGATCGTCGCTACGCTGGACCGCGCCTTGTCGACGGTGAAGTTCGATTGACGCCAGTGATGCGAGGAGCAGAGGGCGCACCTGCTCTCAGGCCTCCATCACGGCCTTGAGCGTGCGACCGACACGCTGCGGTCCGGGGAAATAGTCCCACTCCTGGGCATGCGGATAGGGCGTGTCCCAGCCGGTGACGCGCATCACCGGCGCCTCCAGATGGTAGAAGAAATTCTCCTGCACCAGCGCGCTGAGCTCGGCGCCGAAGCCCGAGGTCAGGGTCGCCTCGTGCACGACGACGCAGCGGCCGGTCTTGCGCACCGAGGCGGCGATGGTGTCGAGGTCGTAGGGCACCAGGGTGCGCAGGTCGATGATCTCGGCATCGATGCCGGTCTCTTCCGCGGCGGCTTCACTGACATAGACCATGGTGCCGTAGGCCAGCACCGTCACCGCTGTACCGGGACGGCGCACGATCGCCTTGCCCAGCGGCACGGTGTAGTGGCCGTCGGGCACCTCGCCCAGCGCATGACGCGCCCACGGCGTCACCGGCTTGTCGTGATGGCCGTCGAACGGGCCGTTGTAGAGGCGCTTGGGCTCGAGGAAGATCACCGGATCGTTGTCCTCGATCGCGGCGATCAGCAGGCCCTTGGCGTCGTAGGGGTTGGACGGCACCACCGTCTTCAGGCCCGAGACATGGGTGAACAGCGCCTCCGGGCTCTGGCTGTGCGTCTGGCCGCCGAAGATGCCGCCGCCGGTCGGCATGCGCACCACCATCGGCACGGTGAACTGGCCGTTGGAGCGATAGCGCAGCCGCGCGGCTTCCGAGACGATCTGGTCGTAGGCCGGATACATGTAGTCGGCGAACTGGATCTCGATGCAGGGCCGCAGGCCATAGGCCGCCATGCCGACGGCGGTGCCGACGATGCCCAGTTCACTGATCGGCGTGTCGAAGCAGCGGCTCGAGCCGAATTTCTGTTGCAGGCCCTGGGTGCAGCGGAACACGCCGCCGAAATAGCCGACATCCTCGCCGAACACGACGACGTTGTCGTCGCGCTGCATCGAGACATCCATGGCGTCGCGGATCGCCTCGACCATCGTCCTGCGCGGCATGGCTACACTCCCTTACCTTCCCCCGGAGGGGGAAGGTGCCCGAAGGGCGGATGGGGGATGTCGAAGCCGAACTCCCGCGTTCGTCTTCGACATCCCCCATCCGTCGCGCTGCGCGCGCCACCTTCCCCCTCCGGGGGAAGGTAAGAACAGGAAGTCATCACACGCCTCCCTGCTGGCGCTGGCGGCGCAGATGCGGCGGCATCTCCGCATAGACGCCCTCGAACATGTCGCGCGCCGAGGGGTGCGGGCCGGAGTGGAGGGTGCCGTGGCTCTCGGCTTCCTTCTGCACCGATATCACGGTCGAAAGGATCTCGGCCTCGGCCTGCTTGTGGCGCTCCTCGCTCCACGTGCCCTCGCGGATCAGGTGGTTCTTCAGGCGCAGCACCGGATCGCCCAGCGGCCAGGCGTCGGACTCGGTCTTGGGCCGATAGGCCGAGGGATCGTCCGATGTTGAATGCGCGCCGACGCGGTAGGTGACGTACTCCACCAGGGTCGGCCCGAGATTGGATCGCGCGCGCTCGATCGCCCATTTCGCCACCGCGTGCACGGCGAGGTAGTCGTTGCCGTCGACGCGCAGCGCCGGAATGCCGAAGCCCAGGCCGCGCGCGGCGAAGGTGCCGGAGCCGCCGCGGGCGATGCCCTGAAAGGTCGAGATGGCCCACTGGTTGTTGACGATGTTCAGCACCACCGGCGCCTTGTAGGTCGAGGCGAAGACCAGCGCCGAATGGAAGTCGGACTCCGCGGTCGAGCCGTCGCCGATCCAGCCGGCCGCGATCTTCGTGTCGCGCTTCATCGCCGAGGCCATCGCCCAGCCCACCGCCTGGACGAACTGCGTCGCGAGATTGCCGGAGATCGAGAAGAAGCCGTGCTCGCGCGAGGAATACATCACCGGCAGCTGCCGGCCCTTCAGCGGATCGAGCTCGTTGGAATAGATCTGGTTCATCATGTCGAGCATGGGATAGCCGCCGGCAATCAGCAGGCCCGCCTGCCGATAGGTCGGGAAGTTCATGTCGCCTGGCGACAGGGCCTTGCGGAAGGCGCAGCTCACCGCTTCCTCGCCCATGTGCTGCATGTAGAACGAGGTCTTGCCCTGGCGCTGCGCCATCTGCATGCGCGCATCGAAGGCGCGCAGGGTCATCATGTGGCGCAGGCCCTCGAGCAGCGCCTCGTGCGTGAGCAGGCCGGCCCATGGCCCCACCGCCTCGCTGTTGCGGTTGAGCACGCGGATGATGTCGAAGGCGAGGTCGCGGATGTCCTCGGGCGCGACATCGATCTCGGGCCGCCGCACCGCGCCGGCGGGCGAGATCTTCACGTCGCTGAAATCCGGCGTGCCGCCGGGCCGCACGGCCGGTGCCGGCACGTGGAAGGTCAGCGGCCTGGTTTCCGGCATGGCGGGCTCCCGCTCTGGCGCGATCGATTGCGCGATATCACGCTACTCCATGAGCAGTGGCAAGAACGCCCGCACTCGGCTCTGCTTGTGGCGCCCGGCACGGCGCGCACGCACGATCGTGGCTGGCGGCGCCGCGCGGCCGGCAACAAAGATGCCGGCCCCATCGAGCACTCGAATCAACGTCCTTCCCCCGGAGGGGGAAGGTGGCGCGAAGCGACGGAAGGGGGATGCTTCAACAACACCGGTGTTCGTCTTCGACATCCCCCTTCCGCCCTTCGGGCACCTTCCCCCTCCGGGGGAAGGAAGTGGGAATGCTTTGATGCTGCCTCAAGCCGCCGCGCGTCGGCCGTCCTGTGCGAGCCAGTCCAGTCCGATGTCGAGCACCTGGGCGCTGTGGGTCAGCCAGCCGGCCGAGATCAGGTCGACGCCGCTGGCGGCGATGGCCGGCGCCGTCGCCGGCGTGATGCGGCCGGAGGCTTCGGTGACGGCGCGGCCGGCGACGCGGCGCACCGCCTCGGCCAGCATCGGCGGCGTCATGTTGTCGAGCAGCACGGCATCGACGCCCACCGCCATCGCCTCATCGAGCTGCTCGAGCGAATCGACCTCGACCTCGATCTTCACCAGATGGCCGACGCCGTCGCGCGCGCCACGGATCGCGTTGCCCACGCCACCGGCGGCGGCGACGTGGTTGTCCTTGATCAGCACGGCATCGTCGAGGCCGAAGCGGTGGTTGACGCCGCCGCCGGCGCGCACGGCATATTTCTGCAACGCGCGCAGGCCGGGCAGCGTCTTGCGCGTGCAGCAGATGCGCGCCTTGTGGCCGGCCACGGCCGCAACGAGAGTGGCCGTCGCCGAGGCCACGCCGCTGAGATGTCCGAGGAAGTTCAGCGCCACGCGCTCGGCGGTGAGGATGCCGCGCGTCGGACCCGAGATCACGGCGATGCCATCGCCCGGTTCGACCCGCGTGCCATCGGCACGGGCGATGCGCGTTTCGATCGTCGGATCGATCAGGCGGAAGGCGAGCGCGGCGACGTCGAGGCCGGCGACCACGCCCGGCTGGCGCGCCACCAGCGCCGTCTCGGCGCGCGCCTCGACCGGAATGATCGCCGAGGTGGTGATGTCGCCGGCGCGGCCGAGGTCTTCCAGCAGCGCGGCGCGAACCGGCGCTTCGATCATCAGGGCGGGCAGGGGAGGGAGCGTCATGGTTCAGTCTCCGGCGGCAAGAGTGCGGGATGCGTGCGACGGCATCATGCGACAGACGACATGCGGGCCGCCGTCGTTCACGCGCTGCGTCAGGCGATGGGCCCAGGCGGGCGAGGTTCGCGGGAAGTCGCGACGCCAGTGGCCGCCGCGGCTTTCGGTGCGGGCCAGCGCCGCCGTCGCGATCAGCAGGCCGACCAGCGCGGGATCGGCCGCCGCCGTCGCGCCGAAGGCCAGGGGCTGCAGGCGCTCCATGGCACGCTCGATGCCGGCACGCTCGCGCACCACGCCCAGGGCTTCGCTGATCGTCGCGCGCACGTCGGTGGGATCGGGCGCCGGCGGCAGCATCGCTGGCTGTGGCGTTGTGGCTCGCGCGGTCATGGTCCCGGAAACGCTGCGGGCCGCGCGTTGCGCCGTGACCACGGCTTCGAGCAGCGAGTTGCTGGCGAGGCGATTGGCGCCGTGCAGGCCGGTCGCGGCGACCTCGCCGCAGGCCCACAGGCCGTCCACCGTGGCGCGGCCATCGTCGTCGACGGCGATGCCGCCCATCTGGTAGTGGGCCGCCGGCCGCACCGGGATCGGCTGCGTCACGGGATCGATGCCCGACTCGCGGCAGAGCGCGGTGATGGCCGGGAAGCGTTGGGCGAAGCGTGCGCCCAGCGCTTCGCGCGCATCGAGGAAGACGCGATGGCCGGCGGCGAGATGCGCCGCGACGCCGCGGGCGACGACGTCGCGCGGCTCGAGCTCGGCACGGCCCTTGCCCTCGAGGAAGCGATACCCGGTCTCGTCGACCAGCACGGCGCCCTCGCCGCGCACCGCCTCGCTGACCAGCGGCATCGGATCGCGCCCGACATCGAGCGCGGTGGGGTGGAACTGCACGAATTCCATGTCGGCGACGGTCGCGCCGGCGCGCGCCGCGAGCGCCACGCCGTGACCGATGGCGCCCAGCGGATTGGTCGTGTGGCGGAACAGCCCGCCCAGCCCGCCGGTGGCGAGCACGACCATGCGCGTGGGCAGGACGCAGGCGCCCGATCCTCCCGCCGCCAGCACGCCCGATGTGCCCTGCTCGTCGACCAGCAGGCGGCGCGCCTGCATCGCTTCGACGACGGCGATCGACGGCGTGCGGCGCACGGCGTCGATCAGCGCGCGCATGATGGCGGCGCCGGTGCCGTCGCCGGCGGCATGCACGATGCGGCGGCGGCTGTGCGCGGCCTCCAGGCCCAGCGCCAGGCGGCCCGTCGCGTCGCGGTCGAAGGCGACGCCGAGATCGACCAGACGGGCGATGGCGGCGGGGCCCGCCGTGGCGATGCGCGCGGCGACCATCGGATCGGTGAGTCCGTCGCCGGCGGCGCAGGTATCGGCGGCGTGCAGCGAGGCGCGGTCGTCGTCGCCCAGCGCGGCGGCGATGCCGCCCTGCGAGAGTTGCGACGCCGCGCCATCGCCCAGCGCCGCGCGGGCGAGCAGCACCACCGGTTGCGGCGCCAGCAGCAGCGCCGTCATCAGCCCGGCGAGACCGTCGCCGATGATGACGGGTTGATTGCGGAGGATGGGGTTCATGGTTGGTGTCTTGTGTGTTCTTCCCTTCTCCCCGCGAAGGCGGGGAGAAGGTGCCGAGCGTTAGCGAGGCGGATGAGGGGCTTCTTCGTGCAACAACTCATGCCGCCGCTGTTGAGACTCTGCGAAGCCCCTCATCCGCCCTTCGGGCACCTTCTCCCCGCCTTCGCGGGGAGAAGGAGAAGCGGTCACCGCACCTCCAGCATGCGCTCGACCGAGCGGCGGGCGGCGGCGGCGACGGCGGGATCGATCGTCACCTCGTGCCTGAGCGTCTCCAGCGCGCGGCGGATCTTGGGCAGCGTGATGCGCTTCATGTGCGGGCAGAGGTTGCACGGCCGCACGAAGTCGAGCTCGGGATGCAGCGCGGCGATATTGTCGCTCATCGAGCACTCGGTCATCAGCACGACGCGGCCCGGCCGCTCGCGCGTGACGTACTCGGCCATGGCCGCGGTCGAGCCGGTGAAGTCGGCTTCGGCCACCACTGCGGGCGGGCATTCGGGATGGGCGAGCACGACCACGCCGGGATGGCGCTCGCGCAGGCTGCGGATGTCGTCGGGGGTGAAGCGCTCGTGCACCTCGCAGTGGCCGGCCCAGGCGATGATCTCGACCTCGGTTTCCCGGGCAATGTTCTGCGCCAGGTACTCGTCGGGCAGCATGATCACCTTCGGCACGCCCAGACTCTCGACGATCTTGCGCGCGTTGCCGGACGTGCAGCAGATGTCGCACTCCGCCTTCACCGCGGCGGAGGTGTTGACGTAGGCGACGATCGGCACGCCGGGCCAGCGCCGGCGCAGCAGGCGCACGTCCTCGGCGGTGATCGAGGCGGCGAGCGAGCAGCCGGCCCGGGGATCGGGGGTCAGCACCGTGCGCGAGGGGTTGAGCAGCTTGGCGGTCTCGGCCATGAAGTGCACGCCGGCCAGCACGATGATGTCGGCGTCGCTCTTCATCGCCTCGCGCGCCAGCGCCAGGCTGTCGCCGACGATGTCGGCGACGCCGTGGAAGATCTCCGGCGTCTGGTAGTTGTGCGCCAGAATGACGGCGTTGCGCTCGCGCTTCAGCCGATGGATCGCCTCGATGTCGGGCGTGAACATCGACCACTCGGCCGGCAGGATCACCGAGCGCACGCGGTCGTAGAGCTGGGCAATGTCTGGTTGGACTGTCATGGCCATCCTCTTATGCTCTAAATGAGCAATAATGAGGTTATGCTAGCCCTGAGCATAAGAATGGTCAAGTGACCGCGCGGTGGGTATTTCGCAGGCGATCAGGCGGGGCGGGCGAGCGGCAGCTTGCTGCCGGCGACGGCGCGCTCGAGCAGGATCTCGCGGCGGAAGCGGTAGAGCTTGGCCGGCCTCCCGCCGGTTTCCGCCGTCGTGGCGCCGGTCTCCTCGACCAGGCCCTGCTGCTCGACCAGGCGGCGAAAGTTCTGCTTGTGCAAGGGCCTGCCGGCCAGGGCCTCGACGGCGGCCTGCAGCTGGCCGAGCGTGAAATCGGGCGGCATCAGCTCGAAGACCACCGGCCGGTACTTGATCTTGGCGCGCAGCCGGGCGATGCCGGTGGCGAGGATGCGGCGATGGTCGTGACGCATCGCCATGCCGCCCAGGGATGGCGGCAATGCGTGGGTGACCGGCCGACGGGCGCGGCCGGCGCGGGTGGCGATGGCCTCGGGCACCAGGCCGGCCTCGTAGAGCAGCTCGTAGCGCTGCAGCACCAGGTCCTCGTTCCACGAAGTGGCGTCGAAGTCGATCTCGATGCGCTGGCGGCGCTGGCGCTTGCTCGCCGCATCGGGCGCGGCCTCCGCCCAGTGCTGCAGGCCATTGAGCAGGGCGCGCACCAATGGCGCGGCGCCGCCGGCGCGCCAATCCTCCCAGGGGAAGTAGCGATACCAGTCCTGCCAGCCCGGCTCGCGCCGTCCGGCCTCGACATGCTCGCGGGTCAGCGCGAGGTAGGAGATCGACACGATGCGTCGGCCCGAGGCGTCGGCGCGGCTGCGGTCGGCGAAGGTATAGAGCTGCTCGGTGTAGCCCAATGGGTGGCGCGTCTGGCGTTCGACCCAGGCGCGCAGGCCGGTCTGCAGGGTCGGGTGGTCGCTCTCGAACGGACCGGAGGGCAGCAGCGCGCCATCATCGAGCGTCAATACGTGCGGCGCGCCGTCGATCAGGGCGACGACGACCGCGTTGAGCTCGATCGTGACGTTCCTGACGTGATCGGCGGATGATGGCATGTCCGTCGATAGTATTGTTCCGGCGCGTGTCGTAGCAACCACACAGAGCCGCTTGTACGTTCCTGCCTTCCCCCGGAGGGGGAAGGGCGATCGAGTATTGCGTTTCGGGGGCGCCGTCACTCCCTCTCCCCGCAGGCGGGGAGAGGGAGGATGACGCCCCGTGCGATCGCCCTGCCCTCCGGGGGAAGGGAGAGAAAGGCAAGAGTCATGCGGATCTGCGTGTTCGGGGCGGGCTCGATCGGCGGCAATTTCGCCACGCGCCTGGCGCTGTCCGGCAACGAGGTGTCGGTCGTGGTGCGCGGCCCGCACCTCGAGGCGATCAGGGCGCGCGGTCTGACGATGATCAGCGGCGATCAGCGCCACGTCGTGCAGGTCGCGGCCAGCGACCGTCCGGCCGGGCTCGGTCCGCAGGATGCGGTGCTGGTGACGATGAAGGCCTGCAGCCTGCCGGCGATCGCCGAGACCATCGGTCCGCTGCTGCGCGCCGACACGCCGGTGCTCTTCGTGCAGAACGGCATTCCCTGGTGGTACGGCCACGGGCTGGGCGCCTCGCGCCCGCCGGCGCCGGATCTGTCGCGCCTCGATCCCGGCGGCGCGCTGGCCCGCGCTGTCGGCTACGAGCGCGCGGTGGGCGCCGTGGTCACCTCGTCCAACCACGTCATCGAGCCCGGCGTGGTTCTGAACATTTCGCCCGAGCGCAACGTGCTGTGGATCGGCGAGACCGACGACCGCCAGAGCGCGCGCATCGATCGCCTGCGCGCCACGCTGATCGGAGCCGGCATCGCCTCGCCGCCGACGCGCGACATCCGCTACGACGTCTGGCACAAGCTGATGGCCAACCTCACCGGCTCGACCGTCTGCCTGATCCTCGGCCAGCCCAACACCATCCAGGCGACGCCGATGGTCAATCGCCTGGTACGGCGCGCGCATGCCGAGGCGCTGGCGGTCGCCGCGGCGCACGGCGTGGTGCTCGACGATTCGCCGGACAAGCGCTACGGGCCCGGCCGCGTCTATCCCGATCACCGGCCGTCGATCCTGCAGGACTACGAATACGGCCGGCCGATGGAGGTCGAGGCCATCGTGCGCGCGCCGCTGGCCTTCGCGCGCAGCGCCGGCCTCGAGACGCCGACGCTCGACGCCATCGAATCGCTGTGCGTCAGCCTGGCGGCGTCGAAGGGGCTGTATGCGCCGTAGCGTGGCGAGCGACAAAATAAACGCAACTGTCATCCCCGGGGCCGTCCGCGGCCCCTGTAGCGCAGCGAGGGATCCACGGTCGGCCTGGATCCCTCGCTGCGCTCGGGATGACAGGTGACTTCGAATCTTCGCTCGCTGCTCTAGGCGATGACGCCGATACCGATGCTGGCGATCGGCGTCGTGCCGTCGGGGCCGACGATCATCAGGCGCGCCGGCTGCAGCAGGAGCGCGGCGGGCGTGCGCGCCTCGAGATCGACGCTGGCGCCGAACTCGTCGGACACCCGGCCTCGGCCGCCGGGCAGGGCGCGCGGCGCCGCCGAGCCGAAGATCGCGCGGTGGTGCGCGGCGCTGCCGATGCGCAGCCCGAACAGATCGGTGAGCGCATTGCCTCGCGTGTCGATGGTGCAGGAGCCGTGATAGTTGGCGCGCGCCGGCGCCTCGGCCCGGTCGCCCTTCTCGACGGTGACCGAGAACCACAGGCTGACGCGCATGAACTCGGCGGCGGCGGTCTTCTCGGCCCGCGCCCGCAGGTTGGCGAGGCCCTCATCGGCGCCGATGCTGCCGCTCCACGCGGCGCGCACCATCGCCTCGCTGGGCAGGTTGAAGGCGCCGGTGCTGGAGTGCGGCGCGTCGAAGCCGATCGCCGCGCGGCTCGGAATGGCGATGTCGGTGTCGCGGTCGGTCGGCCGGCTGCCGTACCACAGCACGGCCGCCTCGCGCGTGAACTCGCCGTGGCTGTAGGTGCGATAGCCGAACATCGGGCTGGTGTTGTCGGCGTAACCGGCGAGCCCGGCTCCCTTCCAGTCGACGAAGACCACGGTGGAAGAGGCGTTGCGCACGCAATGGGAGATGAAGTGCTGGCTCTGGCCCGCCACTGTGCCAGTACCGCGCGGCACCAGGCCGGACCATGACTGGTACTGCAGGCGGTACTGGTGCATCGCCACGTGGCGGTCGAGCTCCTCCGGGCAGGGAGCGGAGGCGCGCGCGAACGAGGGGATCGCCGCCGCGGCGCCGATGCCGGCCAGCAGCGCCCGGCGCGGCAGGCCCGCCGTCAAGTCGCGTCGTCCGTCCCATGACGCCATCGCCACCTCCGCCGCATGCGGCCGGTCGTGCCGCACGCGGAGCGAGTCTAGCACGCGTGGCGTCCCGGCGTTACGTCCCCTTGAAGCCGTAGATCGCGCGCGCCGCCTCGGGGCTGACCAGGCCGTATTCGACGTCGCGCGCCACGAGCCTGGGGTCGCGCGCACCCGGATCGCCGTAGCCGCCGCCGCCGGGCATCTCGATGATGATCCGGTCGCCGGGCGGGACAATGTGCAGGCCTTTCTCGGGAAATTCCCTGCCTGATTTCAGCCTGAGCAAGCCGGTGGCGCCGTCCCTGCCGCCGGCGCGGCCGCGTGCGGGATACTTCACGCGCTCGAAGCGGTGGAAGACGCCCATCGGCGAGGCCTCGCGGTTGCTGACCTCCATCACCTGGCCCAGCCCGCCGCGCTGCCGGCCTGCGCCGCCGGAATCGGCGCGCAGCTCCTTGCGCCAAACAACAATGGGCGTGATCGACTCCGTGACTTCCACCGGCACGTTGCGCACGCCGCTGGGGAAGGGCGTCGCCGACAGCCCGTCGAGATGCGGCCGCGCGCCGACGCCGCCGGAATGGAAGGTGGTGACGTTGAACGGCGTCTTGATCTCGGACGCATGGCCGGTCTGGCCGTGCGCCGCCACCAGCGAGAGGTTCCACAGCGAGGACGTGCCCTCGGCGGGAAACGTCTCGGGGATCGCCTGGTCGAGGCAGCCGAAGACGATGTCCGGCAGCATGTGGCCCAGCACCGAGCGGGCATAGACCGCGGCCGGATGCGGCGCGTTGAGGATGCAGCCCTCCGGCGCGCTGACGACGATCGAGTCGAGCGTGCCGGCGTTGTTGGGGATCCACGGCGCGATGGCGCACTTCACGCCGAAGGCCGTGTAGGCGTCGGTGTAGCAGAACGGGCAGTTGATGGCGTAGCTCGAGATCCCCGACGTGCCGGTGTAGTCGACCTTGACGACGTCGGCCTCGATCGTCAGCGTGCCCTTCAGCTCGACCGGCGCCTCGAAGCCGTCGACGGTCATGCTGGCGCTCCAGCTGCCGCGCGGCAGCTTGGATATTGCCTCGACCATGGCCTGCCGGGAGCGGCCGATGATGGTCTCGCTGAGCTCCTCGATGTCGCTCAGCCCGAACTCCTCCATCATCTCGATCAGCCGCGCGCTGCCGGTGTCGTTGCAGGCGGCCAGCCCGTAGATGTCGCCCACCACCTGCACCGGCTCGCGCACATTGGCGCGCACGATGCCCAGCAGGTCCTCGTTCATCCTGCCTTCGCGCGCCAGGTACATCAGCGGGATCTGCAGGCCCTCGTGATAGACCTGCCTTCCCGACGGGCTCGCGCCGATGCCGCCGATGTCGACGACATGCGTGGTGCTGGCGAACAGCGCCACCGCCCTGCCGTCCTTGAAGGTCGGGCTGACGACGGTGAGATCGAAGAGATGCCCGGTGCCCTTCCATGGATCGTTGGTGATCAGCACGTCGCCGGCCTTCAGCGTCTCGATCGGAAATGCGTCGAGGAAATGCCGGACCGCGCGCGCCATGGTGTTCACATGACCCGGCGTGCCGGTGACCGCCTGCGCCACCATGCGTCCCTGGCGATCGAAGACACCGGCGGAGATGTCGCCGGCCTCGCGCGCCGCGGTGGAGAAGGCGGTACGCACCAGGGTCAGCGCCTGCTCCTCGACGACGGAGATCAGGCGGTTCCACAGCACCTGGCTCTCGATCTCGCCCAGACGGTTGTTCATGGGTTCATCTCCAGCTCTTCCTCCCTCTCCCCGCGAGCGGGGAGAGGGTCGGGGTGAGGGGTTGATTGTGGTTGCGCAGAATGGTGGTGCGCCACTCGATGCAGCCCCTCACCCCAACCCTCTCCCCGCTCGCGGGGAGAGGGAGAAGAGACGAGAAGCGCGCTCATGCCGCGTTCCTTTCGACGACCACGTGGCCCGCGCCGTTGAGCGTGGCGGTGAAGCCCTGTGGAACGAGCGTCGACGTCTCCGACTCGGCGATGATCGCCGGGCCCTGAACCGGTGCGCCCGGCGCCAGCGTGTCGCGGGCATAGACGCCGGCATCGACAGGCATGCCGCTGACCGGGTCGATCAGCGCGCGCGTGCCGTTGCGCGCCGGTGCGGGCTTCGCGGCGACCGACGGCTCGCGCCCCGGCAGGCTGCGCGCTTCGCTGAGCGACAAGGTCCAGCTCACCACCTCGATCTCGAGCTTGGGGATGATGCGGCCATAGAGCGCGCGGTAGACGTCCTCGAAGGCCAGCCGCAGGGTCTCGGACGAGGTGTCGGCGATCGGCACGCGCACCTCGTGGCCCTGGCCGCGATAGCGCATATAGGCGGTGCGCTCTTCGTGCAGGGCGGCGTCGGGCGCGCCCAGGCGCACGACGCCCTCGGCTTCCGCGCGCATCGAGGCGAAGAGCTCCGTGACGAACGCCGCATCGTAGGCGGCGAGCGACACGAGCCGCGAGCGCACGACTTCGTAGGAGATCGGCGCCTGCAGGAAGCCATGCGCCGAGCCGACGCCGGCGCCGACGGGAATCACGACGCGGCCGATGCCCAGCTTCTGCGCCAGCCGCGCGGCGTGCAGCGGCGCCGCGCCGCCGAAGGCGATCAGCGTGCGGCCGACCATGTCCTTGCCGTTCTCGACCGCGTGCACGCGCGCGGCGCTGGCCATGGTCTCGGTCACCAGCTCGGCGATGCCGTAGGCGGCGCGCGTGCGTTCCAGCCCGACCTTGCTGCCGACGAAGGACTCGACGGCGCTCTCGGCGGCCGACGGCGTCAGCTCGATATGGCCGCCGGCGAAGCCGCGCGGGTCGAGCCAGCCCAGCAGCAGGTCGGCGTCGGTGACCGTGGGCAGGGTGCCGCCGCGGCCATAGGAGGCGGGGCCGGGCACCGAGCCGGCGCTGTCGGGTCCGACGGTGATGCGGCCCAGCGCGTCGGTGCGCGCGATCGAGCCGCCGCCGGCGCCGATCTCGACCATGTCGATCACCGGGATGCGTACGGGAATGCCGCTGCCCTTCACGAAGCGTGCGGCGCGCGCCACCTCGAAATGCCGGCTGTATTGCGGGCGCAGGTCGTCGATCAGCGTGATCTTGGCCGTCGTGCCGCCCATGTCGAAGCTGAGCGCCTTGGCGATGCCGTTCTGCGCCGCCACGCCCAGCGCCATGACCACGCCGCCCGCCGGCCCCGACTCGGCCAGCCGCACCGGGAAGCGGCGCGCGGTCTCGATGGTGGTGATGCCGCCGGAGGACATGATCATCAGCAGAGGCGCGCTCGAGCCGAGATCGCGGAAGCCCTGCTCGAGCCGGCGCAGGTAGCTCTCGACCACCGGCAGCACATAGGCGTTGGCGACGGTCGTCGACGTGCGCTCGTACTCGCGGATCTCCGGGCAGACCTCGCTGGAGATCGCGATCACCGCCTCCGGGATGCGCCTGGCGATGATCTGCCGCGCGCGCCGCTCGTGCGCGTCGTTCTGGTAGGCGTGCAGGAAGCAGATTGCCACCGCCTCGATGCCGTCGGCGACGAGGCGGTCTGCGAGACGCTCGACGGCGGCCTCGTCCATCGCCAGCAGCGCCGAGCCGTCGGCCGCCATGCGCTCGGCGACCTCGTAGCGCAGTGGCCGCGGCACCAGCGGCTCGGGCCGCTCCATGTAGATGTCGTACTGCTCGAAGCGATGCTCGTAGGCGATCTCCAGCGAATCGCGGAAGCCCTCGGTGGTCACCAGCGCGGTGCGCGCACCCTTGCGCTCGATCAGGGCGTTGGTGATCAAGGTGGTGCCGTGGATGATCAGGCCGAGATCGGCGGGCTTCAGCCCGGCCTGCTTCAGCACCACGGCGGTTCCTTCCAGGACGCCGCGCTCCGGCGCGTCGTGCGTGGTGAGCACCTTGGCGGAAAGGGTCGGTCCACCGAGGTCGAGCACGAGATCGGTAAAGGTGCCGCCGATATCGACGGCGAGGCGGGTGGAGGTGCCGGTCATGCTTCTATCTCCCTCTCCCCGCGCGCGGGGAGAGGGTCGGGGTGAGGGGGAGTCTCAAGTTGCGCAGGGCGGCGGTGCGCCACTTGGCGCAGCCCCTCACCCCAACCCTCTCTTCGCTTGCGGGGAGAGGGAGTGAAGAGAAGAGCGTCATGATGAGCGCGCCGCGCGGATCGCCTGCCACACGGCCTGCGGCGTGGCGGGCATATCGAGGTGTTTCACGCCCAGCGGCCGCAACGCGTCGAGGATGGCGCTCATGATCGTCTGTGGCGCCGACATGCAACCGGCCTGGCCGGCGCCCTTCACGCCCAGCAGGTTCGATGCGGTGGGCGCTGACGGATCGAGATGTCCGGCGAAGCTCGGCAGGTCGGCGGCACGCGGCAGGGCATAGTCCATGAACGAGGCGCTCAGCATCTGGCCGCTGTCGCTGTCGAAGACGGTGTGCTCGAGCATCGCCTGGCCGATGCCCTGCGCGAGGCCGCCATGCACCTGGCCGAGGGTCAGCATGGGATTGAGCAGGCGGCCGTAGTCATCGACCAGGGTGTAGCGATCGAGCCGCACCGCGCCGGTTTCCGGATCGATCTCGACTTCGGCGACGTGGCAGCCATTGGGGAAGTCGAAGCGGTCACTGGAATTGTTGGCCAGGACATCGAGCCCCGGCGTCACGCCTTCCGGCAGGTTGGCGGCATCGCGCGCGGCCGCCGCCACGTCGAGCAGGCCGATGCCGCGGTCCGTGCCATCGACGATGAAGCGTCCCTCGACGAAGCGCACGCCCTCGACCGGCGCCTGCAGCAGATGCGCGGCGATGCGCCGGCCTTTCTCGAGCACCGCCTCGATCGCCATCACCAGCGCGGTGCCGCCCATCTGCATCGAACGTGCGCCGCCGTGGCCGTTGCCGCTGGGCAGCAGGTCGGTGTCACCCTGGCGGTATCGAAAAGTCTCGATCGGCAGGCCCAGCATGTCAGCGGCGACCTGCGGGTAAGTCGTCTCGTGTCCCTGGCCGTTCGACATTGTGCCCAGCGCCAGGCTCACGCCGCCGTCGGCGTCGAACGAGACACGCGCCACCTCACCCGGCGCGCCGCGCGCCGTCTCGAGGAAGCACGACAGGCCCCAGCCGCGCAGCATCCCGGTCGCCGCCGAGCGCTTGCGGCGCGCCTCGAAGCCCTGCCGGTCGGCGACGCGCAGCGCATCGTCGAGGTTGGCGACGAAGCGGCCGCCGTCGATCTGCATGCCCGTGGGCGTGCGATGCGGGAAGGTCGCGATCAGGTTGCGCCGCCTGAGCTCGACGGCGTCGATGCCGGTCTGCTCGGCCGCCTGATCGACAAGGCGCTCGATGAGATAGTTGGCCTCGGGCTTGCCGGCGCCGCGATAGGCGTCGATCGGCGGCGTGTTGGTGAAGGCGCCGCGCACCTCCATCGCCACCGCGGGAATGGCATAGACGCCGCCCATCGCGTTACCCGCCGACACGGTCGAGCTTCCCGGACCGTTGCCGGAAAGGTACGCGCCCATGTTGGCGATCGCCTGCACATCGAGCGCGAGGAAGCGGCCGGCCTCGTCGAGCGCCAGGCGCGCCCGCGCGCGGAAATCGCGGCCCTGCGCCGAGGTCAGGAAATCCTCGACACGCTCCGACACCCAGCGCACCGGCCGTCGCAGTTTGCGCGCGGCGTAGAGCACGTGCACCCATTCCGGATAGACGAAGTTCTTCATGCCGAAGCCGCCGCCGACATCCGGCGCGCTCACGCGCAGGCGATCCGGCGGGATTCGGAAGACCGACTCGGCGAGCTGGCGGCGGATGCCGTGCACGCCCTGGCCGGTCAGGATCAGGTGCATGCGATCCTGCGCCGCGTCGTAGGTGGCGATCGCCGCGCGCGTCTCGATCGGCGCGACCACGACGCGGCTGTTGAGCAGATCGGCGGCGACGATGTGCTTCGCCGCCGCCATCGCCTGGTCCACCGCCTCCTTGTTGCCGCGACGATAGAGATAGGCGGAGTTGCCGGGTACCTGCGGCCACAGTCGCGGCGCATCAGGCGCCAGCGCGGCGGCGGCGTCGACGACGGAGGGCAGCGGCGTGTAGTCGACCTCTATCGCCTCGGCCGCCTCGATGGCCGCTTCGACCGTCTCGGCGATGATGCAGGCCACCGGATCGCCGACATGGCGCACCACGTCCTTGGCCAGCGCCGGACGCGGCGGCACGATCAGCTTCTCGACGAACTCGATCGCCGCGGCGCAGGGCAGGTTGCCGATGCCGTCGGCGGCGAGGTCGGCCTCGGTGTAGATCGCGGCGACGCCCGGCAGCCGGCGCGCGGCGCCGGCGTCGAGCCGGTCGATGCGTGCGTGACCATGCGGCGAGCGCAGCACATGGGCGTGCAGGCACCCGTGAGGAATCGCGTTGGCGACGTAGGACCCGCGGCCGGTAAGAAACCGCGCATCCTCGAGGCGACTGAGCGACTGACCCTGGTATTGATCCGGCACTACGGGGTTCCCTGGCGATGGCTGGGCGGAGGCCAGTCTAGTCAATCTTCGTCCTCTTGGGAGCGCCGGCGTCTCGCCGGCTCATGATGGCGGCGCCAAGCGCCGCCTGCCGGCGGGACGCCGGCGCGCCCAAAGATCAGGCGCGCAAGGACTCCGTCTCCTCGCGGGCGCGGCGCCAGGCGGCGACTTCCTCGATCAGGATGTCGTCGACCGAGGGCGCCTCCTCGGCGGCGATCAGCGGGCGCAGGCGGGTCTCGACCAGCGACAGATGCTGGCTCATCGCCTTTACCGCCTTGGCGCGCTCGCCGGCGGCCAGCGCGCGGAAGATCGCGCGATGCTCCTCGCAGCCGCAGGCCGAGCCGACACTGGTCTCGTAGTGCGTCACCAGCATGATGGTGCGGCCCACCAGTTCGCGCGCCTGGCGCTCGACGATCGGATTGCCGGTCATCGCCGCCAGCACGTAGTGGAACTCGGCCGACAGGCGCTGCCACGTCGCGCGATCGTCGCGGCGCAGCGCGTCGGCCTCGCTGTCGACGTGGGCGCGCAACCGGGCCACCTGCTCGTCGGTGAGATGGTCGGCGAGATGGGCGGCGATGCCGGCCTCGAGGATGCGGCGCGCCTCATAGACCAGATGGCCTTCGCGCAGGTCAGGCTTGATGGTGAAGGCGCCGCGGTTCTTCACCAGCATCAGCAGCCGTTCGTGGCCCAGCCGGTGCAGCACCTTGCGCACGCGCTCGCGGCTGACGCCGAAGATCTCCGCCAGGCGCTGCTCGCGCAGCTTCACGCCGCCGGGCAGCCGTCCGGCCAGCAACAGGCGGGACAGCAGCGCGTGGATCTCCGACTCTTCCATGGCCCGGAGGGTATCGCTTCTCATCGCCGGATTGCCAGCATGGACCGTGCCAATCGCTTGAGAATCACGCACAAAAAAGTATGGATTGTGCACAAAAATGGCGCTGAGGGCTGGTCTATGTCTGGGCTGAATAGGGCCATATGATTGATTCTAAAGGAAACTTTTTTCGACTCGCGCTTGGCACACTCATTGCGACCCGTATCGCCAATGCCGCATTTCTGCGGCGGGCGAGAGGGGCGAGAGATGGACAAGCTTCAATCGACAAGGCCGGGCCGGCGCGCCGTCCTGCGGGCGGGTGCGGGCCTCGTGACCTTGCTGGCGGCGCCCGCGGTGGCGCGGGGGCAGGCGAAGGAACTGGTCGTCGGCGGCGCCGCCGGCCACAAGCCGTGGGTCGAGGCGACGGTCGCGCCGCTGTTCGAGAAGAAGTACGGCGCCAAGATCATCTTCGAGGGCACGCGCTCGCTCGTGAACCTCGAGAAGATGCAGAAGAACAAGGGCAAGCAGTACATGTCGGTCGTGCAGATGGACGATCCGGTCATGATCCTGGCGGTGAAGGAGGGGCTGCTCGAGCCGCTGACGGCGGCCAAGGCGTCCAACCTGCCCGACCTGCTGCCCGGCTCGACCCACATGGACGGCATGTGGGCCAACTACCTGCAGCCCTGGCTGGGCGTCGCCTACAACAGCAAGGTGATGAAGACGCCGCCGACCTCGTGGGCCGACATCTTCGACGCGAAGTACAAGGGCCGCATCATCATCCCCTCGCTGCAGAACACCGAGGGCCTGCCCAACCTGTTCGCCGCCGGCATGCTGGCCGGCGTATCGGTCGCCGACGCGCAGAAGGACACCGACGCCGGCTTCAAGAAGCTGGCGACGCTGAAGCCCAACCTGCTGACGATCTACACGCAGCAGCCGCAGGCCTTCAATCTGCTGGAGCAGGGCGAGGCCTACATGATCGCGCCGGCGATGTCGTCCTATGCGCTGGAGCGCAAGGCGGCCGGCGCGCCGATCGATCTCGCGGCGCCCAAGGAGGGCGTGTTCGCCATGCCCTCGGGCATCGCCGTGATCAAGGACTCGCCGAACCAGGAGCTGGCCTTCGCCTACGTCAACGAGATGCTGGGCGTCGAGCTGCAGAGCAAGCTCGCCGGCCCGACCTTCTCGCTGGCGACCAACAAGGTCGTTCCGCGTCCGGCCGGCCTGTCGACTGACGTCAGGATTCACCAGATCGACTGGGCCAACGTCGCTGCCAAGCGCACCGAGTGGGTGACGCGCTGGGACCGCGAGATGGCGCGGTAGGCGCACGCCAGTGGCGCCGGGCTTCCTCTCGATCACGGGTGCGGCCAAGACCTTCGGGGCCGCGACCGTGCTCGACGGCGTGGACCTGTCGGTCAGCCGCGGCGAGTTCATCTCGCTGCTGGGCCCGTCGGGCTGCGGCAAGACCACCTTGCTGCGCATCGTCGCCGGGCTGATGACACCGGAGCGGGGCCGGGTCGATCTCGACGGCGAGGACATCACGCGCCGCCCGCCGCACCGGCGCGACGTCAGCGTGGTGTTCCAGAACTACGCGCTCTTCCCGCATCTGAGCGTGGCCGAGAACGTCGCCTTCGGGCTGAAGGCGCACGGGGCGAGACGCGAGGACATCGCGCCGTCGGTCGCACGTTTCCTCGATCTGGTGCAGATGGGCGCCTTCGCGTCGCGCTCGGTGAAGGGGCTGTCGGGCGGCCAGCAGCAGCGCGTCGCGGTGGCCCGCGCCCTGGTGGTCGGCCCCAAGCTGCTGCTGCTCGACGAGCCGTTCTCCGCGCTCGATCGCAAGCTGCGCGAGGCGATGCAGATCGACCTCAAGCGCCTGCTGCGCGACGTCGGCACCACCGCGATCTTCGTCACCCACGACCAGGACGAGGCGCTGACCATGTCCGACCGGATCGCGGTGATGCATGCCGGGCGCATCGAGCAGCTCGACACGCCGGCGGCGATCTACGAACGGCCGGCGACACCCTTCGCGCTGGACTTCGTCGGCCTCTCGACGCGGCTCGGCGGCAGGGTGGCGCAGGCGGCCAACGGTATGGTCGTGGTCGACACCGAGATCGGTCCGGTGCGCGGCAGGGCGAACTTCCTGCCGGGCAGCCCGGTGCTGGTCGGCGTGCGGCCCGAGCGCATCGCCATCGGCGAGACGAGGGAGAACCGCATCACCGCTTCGTTGCGCGACGTCGCATTCCAGGGCGCGCGCGTGCAGCTGCACTTCGACGCGCCGGCGGACGGCCGCATTCTCGCCGAGGCGCCCAGCCTGCCGGCCGCCGCCGGGCCGGGCACGACAATGACGCTGTCGTGGTCGGTCGAGGACACGCTGGTCTATCCGGCGGCCCAGGCCGCTTCATGAGCACCCTGCGCCGATTCGATCCGGTCCTGCTGCTGGCCGTGCCGGCGGTGGCCTACCTCGCGCTGATCTACGGCGCGCCCTTGCTGATGCTGCTGGGCCGCAGCGTTCTCTCCGACGGCACGCCTTCGCTGGCGCCGTTCATCGGCTTCTTCGGCGACGCGTTCAACTGGGCGGTGATCGGCAACACATTGCGCATCGCCCTGCTGGTGACCCTGGTCTGCCTGGTCATCGGCTATCCCACGGCGCTGGCACTGACGCGCGCGCGCGGCGCGGTGCAGATCCTGATCCTGATCGCGATCATCCTGCCGCTGTCGGTCGGCGTCGTGGTCAAGGCCTTCGCCTGGCAGATCGTGCTGCGCCGCGACGGCGTGGTATCGCAGTTCATGATCGGCACCGGGCTGTGGGACGAGCCGCAGCGCCTGCTATTCACCGAGGCGGGTCTCGTCATCGGCGCCGCCAACGTCTTCGTGCCGTTCATGATCCTGCCGATCTACTCGGTGCTGAAGCTGATCGATCCGCGGCTGGGCGAGGCGGCGGCGACCCTGGGTGCCTCGCCGGTACGCCGCTTCTTCACCGTCGCCCTGCCGCTGTCGCTGCCGGGTATCGTCACCGGCATCGCCTTCGTCTTCTCGATGGCCGCCTCGATGTACGTCATCCCCAGCCTGCTGATCGGCGACCGCTTCCAGACGCTGGCGACGCTGACCGGCCGCTCCTTCCTGTTCATGCGCAACGAGCAGCTCGGCTCGACCACCGCCGTGGTGCTGCTGGTGCTGACCGTCGCCATCGTCATGCTGAGCGCCACCCTGTCGAAGCGGCTGGGAGGCGGCACGTGACGGCGACCGAACGCATCGCCGGCGCCGTTGTCTGGGCCCTCGCCGCCGCCACCATCGTCTTCATGCTGACGCCGCTGGTGGTGACGGTGGTGGTGTCCTTCGGCTCGAGCCCGGTCTTCACCCTGCCGGCGCCGAGCTGGTCGCTGCGCTGGTACGAGGCGCTGGGCCGCTCGCGCGAGCTGTGGCCGGTGGCCGCGACCTCGCTGCAGCTCGCCGCGCTGTCGACGGCCGTGGCACTGGTGTTGGGCACGCTGTGCGCCATCGGCCTGCTGCGCGGCGGCTTCCGCGGCCGCGAGGCGGTGGTGACCTTCCTCGTCTCGCCGCTGATGCTGCCGGGCCTGGTGATCGGCATCGCCATGCTCGAGGCTTTCCGCGGCATGGGGCTGCGCAACGTCTGGGCCAGCCTCGCCATCGCCCATGTCGTGATCACGTTGCCCTATGTCGTGCGTACCGTGTACGCAGCCCTTGCGCTGTTCGACTTCACCCTGATCGACGCGGCGCGCACGCTTGGACTGTCGTACGGTAGGGCGATCCTGAAGGTGCTGGTGCCCTCGCTGGCGCCGGCCTTCCTGACCTCGGGCATGTTCGCCTTCCTCGCCTCGATGGACAATTACCCGATCTCGATCTTCTTCGCCGATGCCTGGACCAAGACGCTGCCGATCCAGATGCTGCAATATGTCGAGGAAAGTCCGGATCCGATGATCGCGGCGATCTCGACCCTGCTGATCCTGCTGGCCGCGTCCGTGCTCTTTGTCGGCGACAGGCTGGTCGGGCTGCGCCGCATGGTGGACCTGTGATGCTCCCGGGATTCAGTACCGATCGCGACTATCTCGGCTATGGCGGCACGCCGCCACAGGTGCGCTGGCCCAACGATTCGCGGCTGGCGGTCTCCGTCGTGGTCAACGTGGAGGAGGGCGCCGAGCTTTCGCTCGGTCACGGCGACGAGCGCAACGAAAGCGTCTACGAGGTCGTGGAGAATATCGAGGGCGTGCGCGACCTGTGCATGGAGTCGCATTTCGAGTACGGCACGCGGGCCGGCTGGCCGCGAATCCGCGCGCTGCTCAGGAGCCACGGCGTGCGCGCGACCCTGAACGCCAACGGTCGCGCGCTCGCCTTCTCGCCCTGGCTGGCGCGCGAGGGCGTCGCGGACGGCCACGAGGTCGCCGCCCATGGCTGGCGCTGGGAACGCCACGCGCACATGAGCGAGGCGCAGGAGCGCGACGCCATCGCGCGCACGGTGGCGGCGATCACCGCGGCGGCCGGCACGCCGCCGCTGGGCTGGCACACGCGCTCGGCGACGTCGGTCAACACGCGGCGCCTGCTGCTGGAGCATGGCGGCTTCCTTTACGACTCCAACGCCTACAACGACGACATGCCGTACTTCGTCGATGTCGGCGGCAGGGCGCATCTCGTGCTGCCCTATGCCTTCGATACCAACGACATGCGCTTCACGCGCCAGGGCGGCTTCGTCTTTGGCGACGACTTCGCGCGCTACTGCATCGATGCCTTCGACCGCCTGTACGAAGAGGGCGCGCACGCCCCGCGCATGATGTCGGTCGGCCTGCACCTGCGCATCATCGGCCGCCCCGGCCGCATCGGCGGGCTGGAGAAGCTGCTGACCCACATGACGTCGAAGCCCGGCGTCTGGTTCGCCCGCCGCGAAGAGATCGCCCGCCACTGGCTGGCCAATACCCAGCGCTGAACGACCCAGCCAAGCCGTCATCCCGAGCCCGGCGAGGATCTTTCCGCAGCATAGGGATCCCTCGCTGGGCTCGGGATGACAGCAGTCAACGATGCTCGATACGGGCGGCGAGTGCCGGTGCGAGGCCTTGGGTCGGCTTGGGCGCGGGGCGGCGGAAGGCGCCGGCGCTTGCCTTGCGCGGCTTCAACGCCACCAGTGCCTCGGCGAGCTTCAGCGCCGCCTGCGCCTGGTCGACCACCGGCACCGGGATGCGGTCCGCGACCTTCGCGGCGAGTCCGGCCAGCGGCGCGCCGGCGAGGATCACCGCATCCGCTTCGTCCTCGATCACGGTACGCCGGGCGAGCGCGACGATCACGTCCTCCTTCTCGTCCTGCACGTCGGCGATGTCGGTGAAGCTCTCGTCGAGCATGCGGATGGCGGCGCAGCGGCCGCTGAGCCCATGCATGGCGACGCATTCCTCATACCAGGGGCCCAGCGCGCGCGCGAAGGTGACGATGGCGAAGCGGCGGCCCAGCATGCAGGCGGCCAGCATGGCGGCCTCGGCCAGGCCGACGATCGGGATGTCGAACAGCTCGCGCGCGCCCATCAGGCCGGGATCGCCGAAGGCCGCGATGATCGCGGCGTCGGCCTTGTCGTGGTGCTCGGCCAGCATCTCCAGCGCCACCGCGCCGCCGATCTGCGCCTCGGCACGGGTGGCGATGTAGGGCACGCCGCGCGGCGCGGTCAGCGGCACGATCTCGGTCGTCGATTGCGCGACGGTCTGGGCCGCCGCGCGCAGACGCCCGGTGATCGCCAGGCTCGTATTCGGGTTCAGAAGCAGGATGCGCATGACTCCTCCCGTGGGACACATGGCAAGTCCCGGGCCAATGGACGCGGCGCGGCCGTGCGCCTATGCTGTCGGACGAAAAATGAAGATGTCGTGGAGGAAGCTGCCATGGGAATGGGTCGCATTCGTCGCCGTACCGCCGTTGCCGGCGCCCTCGCCGCCGGCCTGCCGCTGCCGGCGCTGGCTCAGGGTGGGCCGATCAAGATCGGCATGAGCATGCCGCTGACCGGCGGCCTGGCGGCGGGCGGCAAGTCGGCGCTGCTCGGCATCGAGGTCTGGCGCGACGACATCAACGAGAAGGGCGGGCTGCTCGGCCGCAAGGTCGAGATGATCGTCTACGACGACAAGTCGAGCGCGGCGGAGACGCCGGCGATCTACTCCAAGCTGCTCGACGTCGACAAGGTCGACCTGATCTTCGCGCCCTATGCCACGGTACCGACGGCGCCGATCATGCCCATGGTCAAGCAGCGCGACCTGCTGCTGATGGGCAATTTCTCGTTCCAGGTGAACCGCACGGTCAAGCACGACAAGTGGTTCAACAACGCGCCCTGGGGGCCGGCCGATTCCTGGGCGCGCGCCTTCGTCGAGCTCGGCATGAAGTCGGGCGCGGAGTCGATCGCGCTGATCGGCGCCGACCAGGAATTCGCGCAGAACCTCCTGAAGATCGCCAAGGCGATCGCCGAGGAGAAGAAGCTCAAGGTCGTCTACGAGCAGAGCTATCCGCCGGCCACCGTCGAGTTCTCCGCCATGGTGCGGGCGATCCGCGCGGCGCGGCCCGGCATGGTCTTCGTCTGCTCCTATCCGCCCGATTCGGCGGGCCTCCTGCGCGCCGTCAACGAGATCGGCGTCGGCGAGAGCGTCAAGGTGTTTGGCGGCGGCATGGTCGGCCTGCAGTTCAGCGCCGTCGCCGAGGCGATGGGCTCGCTGCTCAACGGCGTGGTCAACTACAATTCCTACCTGCCCGAGAAGTCGATGGAGTTCCCGGGGTCGAAGGAGTTCTTCGCCAAGTACCAGAAGCGCGCGGTCGAGGCGAAGGTCGATCCGCTGGGCTACTACCTGGCGCCCTTCGGCTACGCCATGGGCCAGATGATCGAGCAGGCGGCGGCCGCGACCAAGTCGATCGATCACAAGAAGCTCGCCGACTTCCTGCGCAGCAGCGAGATGCCGACCATCGTCGGCCCGATCGCCTTTGCCGCCGACGGCGAGCGCAAGGAATCGGCGACCCTGATGGCGCAGTACCGCGGCGTCGTCGACAAGAACCTCGAGCAGTTCCGCAATCCCGGGAAGCAGATCATCCTGTTCCCCGAGAAGTGGAAGACCGGCGACCTGGTGCAGCCCTTCGAGAAGGCGCGCAAGGGCTGACGCATTGTCCACTGCAGCGAGATTGTCATCCCGAGCGCAGCGAGGGATCCAGGGTCGGCCTGGATCCCTCGTTGCGCTCGGGATGACAGCCGTGGCCTAGCCGATGTTCTCCTGGGAATTGCTGCTCGACGCCATCGTGCTGGGCGCGATGGTGGGCTGCTTCTACGCCGCCGTCAGCATCGGGCTGTCAATCTCGTTCGGCCTGCTCGACGTGCCCAACGTCGCGCATCCAGCGCTGCTGGTGCTGGCGTCGTACGGTGCCTGGCTGCTGGGCGACTTCGGTATCGACCCGATCGTCGCCGGCCTGATCCTGATGCCGCTGTTCTTCGTGATCGGCGTCGCGCTCTACCGCTTCTATCACGAGACCTTCGAGAGGCGCGGCAGCCAGGCGGGGGTGCGCGGCCTGGCCTTCTTCTTCGGCGTCGTCTTCATCATCGAGGTCTGCATCATCATCGCCTTCGGCGTCGATCAGCGCACGGTGCAGGCCTTCTACATCGGCAAGAGCGTCGAGATCCTCGATATCCGCATCCCCATGCGCATGCTCGCAGCCTTCGCCATCGCGCTGCTGTTGTCGCTGGCGCTGGCGGTGTACTTCGCCAGGACCTTTCTCGGCCGCGCCATTCGCGCCGTGGCCCAGGACGAGGAAGCGCTGCGGCTGATGGGCGCCAATCCCGTGCGCATCAAGCAGTGGGCCTTCGGCATCGCCACCGCGGTCGCCGCTCTCGCCGGTGCCCTGCTGATCATCGTCCAGCCAGTCGAGCCGACGCTCGATCGCGCCTATATCGGCCGCACCTTCTGCGTGGTGGTGATGGCCGGGCTGGGCAGCATGTCCGGCACGCTGGTCGCCGGCCTGATCCTGGGCATCGCCGAGACCATCGTGCTGACGCTGTTCGGCGCCTCCTGGGCGCCGGCGATCTCCTTCACGCTGCTGCTGCTGATCCTCGGCGTGCGCCCGCAGGGGCTGTTCGGGCGATGAAGGGGGCAATCGCCGATACCTTCCCTTACCTCCAGTCGCGCAAGCGCGCCCTTGGGGGGAAGATATGAGTTCCCGCGCCCTGCCATTCATCATCGGCGCCGGCGTCTTCCTCGCGCTGGCCATCGTCGCGGCGTTCACGATTGGCAACGAGTACGTCTTCTTCGCCGGCTTCGTGATCCTGCAGTTCGTCGTGCTGGCGACGGCATGGAACATCCTCGGCGGCTACGCCGGCTACGTGAATTTCGGCACGGCGGCCTTCTACGGCATTGGCGTCTACACCGCCGTTGCGCTGGTCAAGTTCGTCGACGCGCCGCTCTATCTGCAGATCGGGGCCGCGGCGCTGGTCGGCGCCGCGCTGGGGCTGGGTGTCGGCCTGCTGACATTGCGCCTGCGCGGCATCTTCTTCTCGATCGCCACCGTCGCCATCATCATCATCGCCGAGACGCTGATCACCAACTGGAAGTTCGTCGGCGGCGCCACCGGCGTGCAGCTGCTGCGCCCGCCGCCGACGGCGCCCTTCGACTCCTACGTCAAGATGCTGTTCGTCGTGGCCGCCGTCCTGGTGGTCATCGCGGTGAGCCTGGCGCGCTACATCCAGGTCTCCGGCATGGGCCGCGGCCTGCGCGCGGTGCGCGACGACGAGATCGCCGCCGAATGCTCGGGCGTGCCGACCCTGAACCTGAAGCTGCGCGCCTGCGCGCTGTCAGGCGCGCTGATGTGCGCCGCCGGCGCACCGTCGGCGATGTACCTGCAGTTCGCCGATCCGGCGTCGGCGTTCAACCTCAACTATTCGGTCTCGGCGCTGGCGATGTCGCTGATCGGCGGCACCGCGCACTGGATCGGCCCGGTGGTCGGCGCCATCCTGCTGGCGACGACGCAGCAGCTGCTCACGGTTACCATCTCCTCGGAGATCAACGTGCTGGTGCTGGGCGTGATGCTTGTGCTGTTCGTGGTCGCGGCTCCCGAGGGCATCATCGGCCTGGTGCGCCGGATCTGGCGGCGGGGCCGGCCATGAGCGAGGCGCTGCTGCAGGTCGACAACGTGTCCAAGCGCTTCGGCGGATTCACGGCGCTGCAGGACATCTCGCTGGCCATCCGGCCGGGCGAGCGCTTCGGCCTGATCGGCCCCAACGGTTCGGGCAAGACGACGCTGATCAACTGCATCTCGGGCGTGCTGGCGAGCGACAGCGGCTCGATCCGCTTCCTCGGCCAGGAGATGCGCTGGCTGCCGGCGTACCAGCGCACGCGCCGCGGCATCGCGCGCAGCTTCCAGGTGCCGCGGCCGTTCAGGTCGATGACCGTGCTCGAGAACCTCCTGGTGGCGATCGACTTCGCGGTGATCGGGCACGGCCTGTCGAGCCGCCAGGCCGACGACGAGGTCATGGTGATCCTCGAGAAGATCGGGCTGGCCGGCAAGGCGCAGGCGCTGTCGAGCCAGCTCTCGCAGGTCGAGCTTCGCAAGCTGGAGCTGGCGCGTGCCATGGCGGCGCGGCCCAAGCTGCTGATCTCCGACGAGGCGATGGCCGGACTGGCCGGCGCCGAGGTCGAGGAGGTGCTCGAGGTGCTGCGCAAGCTCAACGCCGAAGGCATCACGGTGATCATGATCGAGCACATCATGCAGGCGGTGATGCGCTTTTCCGAGCGCGTGATGTGCCTCGATGCCGGCCGCATCATCTGCGAGGGCACGCCGCAGGAGGTCATGGCCGACAAGGGCGTGCAGGAGGCCTATCTTGGCGCTTAGGCTGGTCGCCTCCGGCATCGACGCGCGCTACGGCGCAGTGCGCGCGCTCAACGGCGCCTCGATCGAGGTCGGCGGCGGCGAGACCGTGGTGCTGCTGGGCACCAACGGCAACGGCAAGAGCACGCTGATGAAATGCCTGATGGGGCTGGTGCGGCCGGTGTCGGGCTCGATCACGCTGGAGATCGAGGGCGCGACGCACGATCTCACGCGCATGCCACCAGAACAGGTAGTCGGGCTGGGCGTGGCGCTGGTGCCGGAAGGCCGCCGCCTGTTCCCCAAGCTGACGGTCGAGGAGAACCTGATGCTGGGCGCCTATCGCCGCAGCGCGCGCGCCCAGACCGCCTCGAACATCGCCTTCGCCTACGACGCCTTCCCGGTGTTGTCCGAGCGCCGCCGCCAGCTCGCCGGCACCATGTCGGGCGGCCAGCAGCAGATGCTGGCGATCGCCCGCGCCCTGATGTCCTCGCCACGCCTGCTGCTGATCGACGAGCCCTCGGTCGGCCTGTCGCCGCTGCTGGTGAGCCAGACCATCAGCAAGATCGAGGAGCTGAAGAAGAAGTTCGGGCTGACCGTGCTGATGGCCGAGCAGAACTTCCACCAGGCCGTGCGCATCGCCGATCGCGGCTATGTCATCGTCCACGGCGAGATCGCCTTCGAAGGCAAGACCGTCGAGGAGCTGCGGTCGAACGAGATCGTCAAGCAGCTGTATCTCGGCGGTGCGTAGAGCCTCCCCTGTCATCCCGGACGCAGCGAGGGATCCAGTCATCTTCCCTGGATCCTTCGCTTCGCTCAGGATGACAGCGGAAGGCCGACCCGCCTGCGCAGCGCCTCGTCGCGCGTCGAGGCGTCCTGGCCGATCAGGTCGTCGGCGGCGGGGTCGCACAGGTACATCAGCGCGCGCACCGCGTGCTCGACCGGCGCGAGGTTGGCGCGCGGGATCTGGCTGATCATGTTGATGCCCGAGGCGCGGATCTTGACCTGCATCGCGGTGTCGATCGTGCCGGGCGAGAAGCCGAAGACGCGGATGCCCTTGCCCTCGCTCTCCAGCGCGATGGCGCGCGTCATCATCGCCAGCCCGGCCTTGCCCGAGCAATAGGCGCTCCAGCCCTCGAGCGGCCGGTAGGCGGCGCCGGAGGAGACGTTGACGATGGTGCCGCCGCCGCCCTCCAGCATGCCGCCGATCACCGCGCGCACGACGTGGTAGGCGCCGACCAGGTTGATCTGGATGTTCTGTGCCCAGAGGGCGGGGTCCGACGTCGCCAGCTCGGCGATCGGCTCGATCACGCCGGCGTTGTTGACCAGGATGTCGAGCCCGCCCAGCTTCTGCCGCGTCGCCGCCACGACGCGCTCGACGGCGGCGTAGTCCGACACGTCGCAGGCCATCGCCTCGGCCTTGCCGCCCGATGCGGTGATCTCGCGCGCCACCGCCTGCACCGCCGCCGCATCGCGCGCGATCAGCATCACCGCAGCGCCCTGCGCGGCCATCGCGCGCGCCACGCCTTCGCCCAGGCCGCGGCCCGCGCCGGTGATCAGTGCCGCCTTTCCGTCGAGTCGAATCATCATCAGGTCCTCTGTCGCGTCCGTGCGATCACCTTATACTCGACCCGTGTCGCCTGAGGGGTTGGTTGTGATGCAGAACGACAACTGGGGTACGCGCGCGCGCATCGGCCTGTTCATCGTCGGCGTCGAGGCGGTGCCGGAAGCCGAGTGGTGGGCGATGGCACCGCCTGGCGTGTCGATCCATGCCGCGCGCATCACCGCCAACACGCCCTGGGCGCGCTGGCGCGCGGACAGGAGTGGTGTCGAGCTGGCCGACGATCTCGCGAAGGGTTGCCGGCAGTTCGCCGGCATGCGTCTGTCGGCCGTGGTGCTGGCGCACACCTCCAGCAGCGTCGTCGGCGGCAAGGGCTGGGACGATGCCGCCGTGACGGCGATGAGCCAGGCGCTGGGCGGCGGCGCGCTGGTGACGACCAATGGCCAGGATACCCTTGCAGCACTCGCGGCCAGCGGCATGAAGCGGCCGTTCCTCGTCGTGCCGCCGTGGTTCCCCGACGGCACGGTGCAGGCGGCGCTGGGCTACTTCCGCGACCACGGCGTCGAGATGGCCGGCCATCTGCGCATGGATCCCGGCCCGACCTGGCGCGAGGTGCCGCCCGTCGAACTCTATCCGCGCGGCTTCGGCTTCGAGCAGGACGTCGAGTCGCTCTACGAGCAGATCAGGGCGGCGTGCCCGCCCACCGCCGACGGCGTGCTGATCGGCGGCACCGGCTTTCGCTGCGTGGGCATCATCGCGGCGCTGGAGAAGGAACTGGGACGACCTGTCGTGACCGCCAACCAGGCCAGCCTGTGGCGCTGCCTGCGGCACGCCGGCGTGAAGGATCCGATCGAAGGATACGGAGCGCTGCTCAGATCTTCGCGATGATCTCGGCCTTGAACCGGCGCATCTCGGCGATCACCTCGGCGGCGCTCGGGCGGCCGAAATCGATGTCGATGGCGGTGACGCCCAGGTCGCGCAGCGCGCGCAGATCGGCGGTGACGTCGGCGTCGCTGCCCGAGAACAGTCGGCGCTCGCCGTCGCTGGCCAGCGGCGGCACCGCCGCGCCGTAGCGCTTCACGCGATAGGCGACGCCGATGGAGTGCGGATCGCGGCCGCGCTCGGCGGCGAGCTTGCGCAGGCGCGCGATGCCGGCGCGCAGGCGCGGCAAGGTGTCGAGCAGGTGCTGGTTGTTCGAGCCGATCGGATACCACGCATCGCCGACACGCGCGGCGCGGCGCATCGAGGGCCCGCTCTCGCCGCCGACCCAGATCGGCGGATGCGGGCGCTGCAACGGCTTGGGCTCGAGCACGACGCCGTCGACATTGACATAGCGTCCGGCGAAGCGCGGCGAGGGTTCGCGCCACAGCACGCGGAAGGCGTCGATGTACTCGTCGGTCACCGCACCGCGTTCCGCGAAGGGCGTGGTGACGACGGCGTCGAACTCGGACTTGAGCCAGCCGGCGCCGATGCCGACGACCAGCCGTCCGCCCGACAGCACGTCGAGCGTCGCCAGCATCTTGGCCGCCAGCACCGCCGGACGATGCGGCACCACCATGACGGCGGCGACCAGCCGGATGCGCTGCGTCCTGGCCGCGACGTAGGCCATCGCGATCAGCTGCTCGTGGCGCTCGATCGGCGCGCTTTCGTAGAACTCGCCGGTCTCGGAGTAGGGGTAGCCGGGCACCTTGGTGTCGGGCAGCACGACGTGGTCGGTGAGCGTCAGGTAGTCGAAGCCCAGCGCCTCGCCGGCGGCGGCGATGTCGAGCATCGAGCCGACCGCCGACAGCGGACCGGAATTCGGCAGGTTGAAGCCGATCTGCATGCGTCCTTCCCCTTACCTTCCCCGGAGGGGAAAGGTGGCAGCGCGAGGCGCTGACAGATGGGGGATGCCTCAAGGCACTCCGAGTCCGTCTTCGACATCCCCCATCCGCCCTGCGGGCACCTTCCCCCTGCGGGGGAAGGCTTTACTTGGCCGGCGCTGGCGTGGCCGCCTTGATGTTGGAGCGTTTGATGTGGTCGAGGTTGCTGCCCTCGATGCGCACCAGGCGGGTGAGCCCGTCGCGCTTGGGCGAGTGCACGACGCCGACGTCGTAGAAATGCGCGTCGCCCGGCTTCATCACGTAGGTCGTCGTCGGCTCGACCAGCGAGGGCGAGGTCTCGTCGCCCTGCTTGACGATGCGCCAGTCGGTCATCTCGGTGTCGCCCTCGGCCAGCCCATAGATCGCCCAGCTCGGGCCGTGGTCATGTGGCGCGCCGTGCGCCGGCTTCTCGTAGACGTGCCCGCAAATGCAGAAGCCGAGCTCGGGGTCCTCGTAGAGCACCTTGCGCGGCTTGCACTGGTCGGCCGTCAGGTGCCGGGCGATGAACGCATCGTCGCGCAGCACCTTGGCCACGATGGCGCAGACCGCCTGCTTGCCTGCCGCGCCGGGATCGGCCTTCAGGGCGGCGCGAATCTCGGCGCCGATTTGCTCGAGCGTATGGGTCATGAAACGCCTCCTTGCCATTGAACGTTAGTTCAGCGCCTGTGATCGCGCTAGCATGAAGCTTGCAGGGAATGCTCCCGAGGGAACGGAGACGGTGCCGATGGAACCGAACCAGGCCGTGACACCCGAGAAAGACCTCCCGCTGCGCTACGACATCCGGCTGCTGGGCCGCATCCTGGGCGATACGGTGCGCGCCCAGGAGGGTGATCAGGTGTTCGAGCTGGTCGAGCGCATCCGGCGCACCGGCGTGCAGTTCCACCGCGAAGCCGACGAGGCCGCCCGCCGCGAGCTGCAGGCGATCATGAGCAACCTGCCGACGGGGCAGGCGATCCGCATCATCCGTGCCTTCGGCTATTTCTCGCACCTCGCCAACATCGCCGAGGACCAGCACCATATCAGGCGCACGCGCACCTATGCGCTGGCCAAGGCGCCGCCGCGGCCGGGCTCGATGGCCTATACGCTCGGCCGGGCGCGCGAGGCCGGCGTGTCGCGCGAGCGGCTGCAGGCGTTCTTCGAAAGGGCGCTCGTCGGTCCGGTGCTGACGGCGCATCCCACCGAGATCCGCCGCAAGAGCTCGATCGACCGCGAGATGGAGATCGCGCACCTGCTCGACGAGCGCGACCGCATCCAGTTCACGCCCGATGAGCTGACCGCCAACCGCCGCGCGCTGCGTCGTGCCGTGCTCACCCTGTGGCAGACCAGCATCCTGCGCGGCTCGCGCCTGCGCGTGATCGACGAGGTCGCCAACGGGCTGGCCTATTACGACCACACCTTCCTCCACGCGCTGCCGGCGTTCTACGCCGACCTCGAGGACCGACTGGCCGCCGTCCCCCAGTGGCAGGACATCGAGGTGCCGTCCTTCCTGCGCATGGGCAGCTGGATGGGCGGCGATCGCGACGGCAACCCCTACGTCACCGCCGAGGTCACGCGCCAGGCGCTGTCGATGCAAAGCCAGCGCGCGCTGCGGTTCTATCTCGACGAGCTGCATCGCCTGGGTAGTGAACTGTCGCTCGACGGGCGCGTCGTCGCGATCTCCGATGCCCTCGGCGCGTTGGTCGAGGCCTCGCCTGATCGCGCGCCGGAGCGCCAGGACGAGCCCTACCGCCGCGCCATCGTCGGCATCTACGCCCGGCTGGCGGCGACGGCGCAGGCGCTCGACGGCATGGCGGCGCCGGTACCGCCGGTCGCGCCGGCACCGCCCTACGAATCGGCCGCCGCGCTGAAGGCCGATCTCGACGCCATCGACCAGTCGCTGAGCGGGCACGGCTCGCTCGGTCTGGCGCGCGGCCGGCTGCGCGCGTTGCGCCGTGCGGTCGACGTCTTCGGCTTCCATCTCGCGGCGCTCGACATCCGCCAGAATTCCGACGTGCACGAGCGTGTCATGGCCGAGCTGCTCGAGGCGGCGGGCACGTGCGACGACTATCTGGCGCTCCCCGAGCCCGAGCGCGCGGCGCTGCTGGTGGGCGAGCTCGCCAGCATGCGGCCACTGGCATCGGCCTATCAGGCCTATGGCGAGGATACGGCCACCGAGCTCGACATGCTGCGCGTCGCCGCCGATGCGCACCGGCGCTACGGCGCCGCCGCCATGCCGCACTACGTGATCTCCAAGGCCGACAGCGTTTCGGACATCCTGGAGGTCGCGGTGCTGCTCCGGGAGGTCGGTCTGCTGCGGCCGCGCGAGGGCCGCCTCGAGGTCGATATCGTGCCGCTGTTCGAGACCATCGGCGATCTGCAGCGCTGCGGCCCGATCATGGACGAGCTGCTCGGCCTGCCGGCCTATCGCCGCCTGCTGGTCTCGCGCGGCGGCGTCCAGGAAGTGATGCTGGGTTACTCCGACAGCAACAAGGATGGCGGCTATCTCACCTCGACCTGGGAACTCTACAAGGCAGAGCTGGTGCTGGTCGACCTCTTCAAGCGCCACGGCGTCGGGCTGCGCCTGTTCCATGGCCGCGGCGGCTCGGTCGGGCGCGGCGGAGGGCCGAGCTACGAGGCGATCCTCGCCCAGCCGCCGGGCGCGGTGCAGGGTGCGATCCGCATCACCGAGCAGGGCGAGGTGATCGCCGGCAAGTACTCCAACGCCGAGGTCGGCCGGCGCAATCTCGAGACGCTGGCGGCGGCAACGCTCGAGGCCAGTCTGCTCGACGCCGACCAGCCGCCGCCGGACGAGCATATCGCCGTCATGGAAGAGCTGTCGGCGCACGCCTTCGGCGCCTATCGCGCGCTGGTCTACGAGACCGAGGGCTTCGACCGCTATTTCCGCGAATCGACCGTGCTGGGCGAGATCGCCAATCTCAACATCGGCAGCCGTCCGGCATCGCGCTCGCAGAAGCAGCGCATCGAGGATCTGCGGGCGATTCCGTGGGTTTTCAGCTGGGCGCAGTGCCGGCTGATGCTGCCGGGCTGGTACGGCTTCGGCGCGGCGGTGCAGGCCTTTGTCGCGGCGCATGCCGACGGCATGGCGCGGCTGCAGGCGATGCACGCGGATTGGCCGTTCTTCCGCACCGTGCTGTCGAACATGGACATGGTGCTGGCCAAGAGCGACATCGCCATCGCTTCGCGCTACGCCGAGCTGGTCGCCGACGAGGCGCTGCGCGGCTCCATCTTCGGCCGCGTGCGGGCCGAGTGGCGGGCCGCGATCGACGCGGTCTGCACCATCACCGGCCAGAAAACCCTGCTGGAGCGCAATCCCCTGCTGGCGCGCTCGATCCGCAACCGCTTTCCCTATATCGATCCGCTGAACCACGTGCAGATCGAACTGCTCAAACGCCACCGCGCCGGCGACAACGATCCCGCCACCGTGCAGGGCATCCACCTCAGCATCAACGGCATCGCGGCGGGGTTGCGAAATAGCGGGTGAGCAAAGCCCGTCGTCCTTCGCTGCGTTCAGGACGACGGAGTGTTCCAGTCCAGAGGGATCGCCCGGCGCTCGCGGATGGCGCGTTCGATCTCCAGGCAGATCACCTGGCTGGGCAGGGCGGCGCGGGCGGAGACCAGCGGTGCGCGGCGCGGCACATCCGCGATCAGGCGGCGCATCTGCTCTTCGAGCTCGTAGACCTCGCCGGATTTCTCGATCGGCACGATCTCGGCGTCGCCGCTGCCCTTGCGGCGCAGCTTGAGCTCGAAATCGGCGGTCGGCGTGCGGTCGGTGGCGCCGGCCCACCAGGTCCGAATCGCACCGTCGGTGCCGGCGATCTCGGTCACCAGGGAATGCTCGAAGCCGCCGAGGCATTGCGAGAACGAGGCATAAGCGCCATCGCCGAAGCGCATGGTGCAGGTGAAGGAATCGTGCATGCCCTCGCCCAGCGGCGAGAGGTGGCCGTCGGCCGACAGCTCGACCGGCAGGCCGCTGCCCTGGAAGTACAGCAGCAGCAGGTCGATGTAGTGCACTGCCTCCTCGAGGACCCATGAGCCGACCTGTGCGCCGGTGAGGCGCCAGTTCGCGGCGCCGCCGCGGAAGGGGCGACGGAACAGCAGGCTGTTGGCATAGCGCGGCTGGCCGATGGCGCCCTCGTCGACGAGGTCGCGGATGCGGCCCCATTGGCGCGAGGTGTGCAGCTGCAGGCCGACGCCGACATAGCGATCGGAGCGCTCGGCCGCGTCGACGACGCGACGCGCATCGGCCAGCGTGGTCGCCATCGGCTTCTCCAGCAGCACGTGCTTGCCGGCTTCGAGCGCCGCCAGCGTCATGCCGGCGTGCAGGTGGTTGGGCGTGACGATGTCGATCAGGTCGATGCGTGGATCGCGCAGCAGCGCCTCGTAGTCGCGATGCACGTCCACGCCAGGCAGCGCGGCGGCGGCGCGGGCCGACTCCTCGTCGCCGCAGACCACGGATGCGAGCGTGAGTTCGGGGATGGCGGCGATCACCTGACCGTGCACGCGGCCCCAGGCGCCATATCCGACCAGTCCGATGCGCACGGTTCAGCCCTCCAGCGCCCGCGTCACCAGGCGATGGAAGTGGTGCACCGCAGCCTCGCCGTGATGCGGGTTGGCGGCGTCGTGGACGATGCGGCCGCGATCGTAGCCCAGCGAATTCAATCCGCGTTGCACGCTCTCGCAGATCGCCACGTCCTCGGGGCCGAAGACCTCGCGCTCATAGGCCGCGCGCGCCGAATCCAACCCGGCTCCCGACGGCGCGAAACGCTGGAAGCGGCGCACGGTGTGGCCCGTGCCGTCGGGCAGGATGGTGCCGACAGCGACCTCCGGCGTGCCCGGCATCACATTGATCACCGTCGAAGGAAACAGCCACCAGAAGAGCGCGCGCTTCTCACCGGCGTCGTCGGCGACCGGGTAGGCGGCGTTGTTGCCGCTGCGCAGTGCGCCCTTTTGCGACGACCACAGCCCTTGCACCGTCATGCGATAGCTCGCCATGTCGACCAGGTCGCAGAAGCCCGGATGTGCCGGCGCGCAGTGGTAGCATTCGAGGAAATTGTCGACGACGACCTTCCAGTTGGCGGCGATGCGCCTCGGTTCGCCGAAGGGGCGGGCCCTGTAGCTTGGCAGGGCCGGCAGCATGGCGCGCAAATCGGCGTCGAGGTCGCCGGCAAGCGCGGTGAGCGACGTCGCGTCGGGATCGAGGTTGAAGAAGACAAAGGCGTCGGCCAGCACGTCGACGCGCACCGGCTTGAGGCACAGGCGGGCTGCGTCGAAGTCGGGCTGACGCTCCAGCCCGCGCGCACTCAGCAGGCGGCCGTCGTCGGCGTAGGACCAGGCGTGGTAGGGACAGACGATGGTGCGCGTATTGCCGCGTCCGTCGAGCAGCTCGTGCGCGCGGTGCTGGCAAACATTGTGGAAGCCGCGCAGCACGCCGTCGCGTCCGCGCATGACGATGACGTTCTGATCGAGCAGTCGGGCGGTGACGTAGTCGCCGGTCCGCTCAAGCTCGCTCAAGCCCCCGGCATAGTGCCATGCGCGGAAGAAGAGCGCCGTCCGCTCGCGCGCGAGAACGTCCGGGTCGACATAGAAGCGTCCCGACAGCGTGGTCGAGCGGGCCGGTTCGTCGTGCGGCATGTCGTCAGTCTTTCACCGTCACGCCGGCGAGCCGCTCGAAGATCTTCACGACGGCCGAGCCGTCCTGCTTGTTCAGGCCCTGGGCGCGCGCCATCTGATAGACCTGCTGCGTGACATTGGCCAGCAGCAGCGGCACGCCCAGGCGCTTGGCGAAGGCGGTCTCCAGCTCCTGGTCCTTGTAGGAGATGTCGACCGTGCCGCCCGGCGCGTAGTCGCCGGCGAGAATGCGCGGCACGCGCAGCTCCCACGCCGCACTGGCGCCGGTCGAGACGCGCACGACCTCGTAGATGGTCTTCGGATCGAGCCCGGCCTTGACGCCCAGCACCAGCGCCTCGGCGACGGCGACCGTGTTGACTTGCACCAGCATGTTGTTGATCAGCTTCATCGCCAGCCCGCTGCCCAGCGGCCCGACATGGAAGGCGCGGTTGCCCATGGCATCGAACAAGTCCTGGCACTTGGCGAAGACCTCCGCTGCGCCGCCGACGATCACCGACAGCTCACCCGACTGCGCGCGGCCGGTGCCGCCGCTGACCGGCGCGTCGAGCATGCCGATGTCGAGCGCGGCGAGGCGATCGGCGAAGCCGCGTGCCGCGAAGGGATCGATGGTCGACATGCAGAGCACGATGTGCCCGGGTTTGGCGCCGCGGATGATGCCGTGCGCGCCGATGATCACCTGCTCGGCCTGCTCGGTGGTCTCGACGATGACGATGGTGCGCTCGACCGCGGCGGCGACCTGCTCCGCCGTATCGGCAACCTCGGCGCCCTTCGCTTTCAGCGGTTCGGTCTTGGTCGCGTCGATGTCGTTCACCACCAGCGCGAAGCCGGCCTTCGCGAGGTTCAGCGCCATCGGCCCGCCCATCGCGCCCAACCCGATGAATCCGACCTTGCCGGCCATGGTGGTCTCCTGGTTGGTGTCGTCCTGAGCGCAGCGAAGGACCTGGCGGTGGAACGATCAGTCAAGACGCCGTTGTGTGGCCGCGATACCGCGAGGTCCTTCGCTGCGCTCAGGACGACGGGGTAGGAAACGCCTATTCCGCCGCCTGGGCCACCGCCGCAGGCTTCCACGACTTCACGACCGGCAGCACCTCCCTGGCGAAGAGCTTCAGGCCGCGCTCGCAGACCTCGAAGGGCGTGCCGCCGAAGCGGAAGGCGACGTTCATCTCGAAATCGCCCACCACCTTCCGCCGCGCCTCCAGCCCGCGCAGGATCTTGTCCGGCGTGCCCCAGCTCGCGGCCTGCATGAAGCCGTTGACCGCGCCTTCCAGCCCGCTCTTGCGCGCGATCTCGGCCTTCTGCTGGTAGGCGTCATAGCCCTTCACCGTCTTGAAGTGCTCGCCGAGGAACTCGTAGTGGTGGAAGTTGCTCTCGACGAACTTGCCCTGGTACTGGCGCGCCTCTTCCTCGGTTTTGGCGAGGTCGGTGCCACAGACTACGAATTCGGTAAGCAGCACGGTGGGCGGCGTGGTGCCGTGATACTGGCGGTGCAGCTTGCGGCCGTGCTCGATCATCGGCAGGCGCATCTCCCAGGGCCGGTCGGCGAACATCACGATATGCGCGCCGAGCTTGGCGGCTGAATCGATGGAGTCCTCGCTCGACGCCACAGCGTAGATGCGGCCGTCGAAGGAGTGCTGCGGCCGCGGGCGGATCTCGATGCGCGGTTGCTTATAGTAGGGGCCGTCGCCCTCGATGAAGCCGGTCTTCAGCGCGTTGATGATCATCGGTGCTGCTTCATCGAAGCGCCCGCGCGACTCGTCCATGCTCAGCCGGAAGGCGGCGAACTCGCGCCGCGCCAGGCCACGGCCCAGGCCCAGCCGCAGGCGGCCCTTGCTCAGCATGTCGAGCACGGCGGCATTCTCGGCCACGCGCAGCGGATCGTGCCATGGCAGGATCACCGCTGCGGTGCCGACATCGATGTTGGGGCAGAGGGCCGTCAGATACGTCATCAGCGACAGATTGTCGGGCACGAAGGAGTAGTCGTTGAAGTGATGCTCGGCCGACCACAGGCAGTCGAAGCCGAGATCGTGCGCCAGCCGGGCCAGCCGGATCTCCTCGTCCCACACGCGCTGATCGGAGCAGTTGTCCCAGCCGTAGCTGGCGAACACCATCATCATGCCGACGTCCATGGCGTGCCTCCTGGTCGTACTTCGTGTTGCCGCAATAGTGACAGCGGCGGCTCAGGAGTCGAGGCCCGGTGGCGGCATGGCAGGACTTTGCGCTAGACAGGGGTTCATGTCCGCCCAGCCGCTCCGCATCCTCCTCACCGGTGACAGCATCCTGCAGCGACGCCTGCAAAGCCGCGCCGACGATGTCCTCAGCCCACTGTTCGATCGCGTGCGCGCGGCCGACGTGGCCTTCACCAACCTCGAGGTGCTGGCCAACGACTACCGCGGCGATCCGGTGCTGGAGAGCGGTGGCTCGCATTTCGGCGCGCCTTCCTGGGTGCTCGACGAGCTGGTCGAGGCCGGCTTCGACCTGTTCGCCACGGCCACCAACCACAGTCTCGACTATGGCGTGGCGGGGCTGCTGCACACCCTGCAGGCGATGGAGGCGCGCGGGCTGTCTTTCGCCGGCATCGGCCGCAACCTCGAAGATGCGCGGCGGCCGGTCTATCACACCCATCCGCACGGCACCGTGGCGATGCTCTCGTGCACCTCGTCCTTCGCCAAGGGCCAGGAGGCGTCGGCGCAGCGGCCGGATCTGCCGGGCCGGCCCGGCCTCAATCCGCTGCGCTTCGAGACGGTGCACGAGGTGACGCCGCCGCAGCTCGAGGCGCTGCGCGAGATCGCCGACCAGCTCGGGCTGGAGGCAGAGCGCCAGCAGAAGATCAAGATGGGCTTTGCCTTCGCGCCATCCGATCCGGCGCTGTTCCCGCTCGGCACGATGAATTTCCGCGCCGCCAATCGCCCCGCGGTGCGCATGACGGCGAACCGCAAGGACATCGACGGCATGACGCGCTGGATCAGGGAAGCGCGCGGCCTGTCGGACGTGGTGCTGGTCAGCCTGCATGCGCATGAGCAGGCCGAGAGCAAGGAGATCCCGGCCGAGTTCATCCCGGTCTTCGCGCGCGAGATGATCGACGCGGGCGCCGATCTCGTCGTCGGCCACGGGCCGCATCTGCTGCGCGGGCTGGAGCTCTACAAGGGCAAGCCGATCTTCTATTCGCTCGGCAACTTCATCGGCCAGAACGAGCTGGTGCCGAAGATACCGGCCGACGGCTACGAGCGCTTCCGCGCCGAGCCCGAGCTCACGCCGGGGCAGGTCTATCAGAGGCGTGTCCAGAACGACCAGGTCGGCTTTCCCGCCGACCCGCGCTACTGGGAGTCGGTGGTGCCGGTGCTCACCTACGAGGCCGGCGCGCTGAAGGGCATCGAGCTGATGCCGATCAGCCTGGGCTGGAAGGAAGCCCGCCACAAGCGCGGCCGGCCGCGCTTGGCCAAGGGCGAGGAGGGTCGCGCGATCCTCGAGCGCTTTGCCGCGCTGTCGAAGCCCTTCGGCACAACAGTTGAGATCGGGACGCAGTCGGCGACCGTCGCGCTCTGAGCTATCGTGGAGTCTCCCGCCACCGTCACATGAAGGCGAACCGGCATGAAATTCGTGGCACTCGGAAGGACCGGACTGCAGGTTTCCCAGCTCTGCTTCGGCACCATGTCCTTCGGCGGCGACGCCGACGAGGCGATGGCTGCCGCGATGTACAAGGCGGTGCGCGACGCCGGCATCAACTTCTTCGACACCGCCAACGAGTACAGCAAGGGCAGGTCCGAGGAGATCCTCGGCCGGCTGATGAAGGGCGAGCGCGACGATCTGGTGATCGCCACCAAGTGCTTCAACCCGACCGGTCCCGACATCAACGCGCGTGGCGCCAACCGCCGGCATGTCGTGCAGGCGGTCGAGGCCAGCCTCAGGCGGCTGGGCACCGATCGCATCGACGTGCTGTTCCTGCACCGCTTCGATACCCGCACGCCGATCGACGAGATGATGCGCGCGCTGGAGGACGTGGTGCGCTCGGGCAAGGTGATCTATCCGGCGGTGAGCAACTGGTCGGCGTGGCAGACGCAGCGCGCGATCGATATCCAGGAGCGCCACAACTGGGCGCGCCTGCAGGTGATGCAGCCGATGTACAACCTGGTGAAGCGCCAGGCCGAGGTCGAGATCCTGCCGATGGCCGAGGCCAACGGCATCGGCGTCATCCCCTACAGCCCCGCCGCCGCCGGCCTGCTGTCGGGCAAGTACGCCAGGCAGGGCGTGGGCCGGCTGAAGACCAACAAGATGTACGAGGCGCGCTACGGCGATGCCTGGATGTTCGAGGTCGCCGAGGAGTACGTCGCCTTCTGCCAGGAGAACGGCCTGCATCCGGTGAGCACGGCGATCGCCTGGGTCGGCGCGCATCCGGCGGTGACCGCGCCGATCATCGGCGCGCGCAACACCGACCAGCTCAAGGACTCGCTGGCTTCCGTCGACATCGCGATGACGTCGGAGCTGCGGGCGAGGATCGCCGATCTGTCGCGCACGCCGCCGCCGGCCACCGACCGCTCGGAGGAACTGAAGGTCGCGCGGCCATGACTGCCGGTCGGGCCACTGGCCCCGATATGCCGTTGTGCTAAGGTTTTCTGCCAATCGACTGGCACGGGGGGAGCCATGGCTCGATGGGGAGCGCTCGCGTTCGCGCTGGCACTTGTGGCGATCGCGGTCAGTGCATCCGCGGAGACAAAGACGCTTGCTCGCTCGGGAAGCTGGGAGGCGTTCGGCGGGACGGCCACAGACGGTACGGGCGTCTGCGGCATTTCGGCCGAACCTGGCGGTCGCTATTTCGGGTTGAAGCTGTTCGGCGGCCAAACGACTTTCGACATCCAGATGGGCACGTCTCAGTGGAAGATCGAGAAAGGCGCCAAGGTGCCTCTGACCATGCGCTTCGACGGCCATCCGATCTGGCGGGCTACCGCTACGGGCTTCCACTTCGATGACGGGGATGCCGGGCTGCAGTTCGCAGTCCACCGCAATCAGATGGAAAACTTCGCGCGGGAGTTTCGCGACAGCAGCCAGTTGCGCATCGACTTCAAGGACAACCAGTTCCCGGCCTGGATCCTGGGATTGCAGGGCACCGCGACGGTGAATGGAGCGTTCCAGAGCTGCCTCCGCAAGCTGGGATAGGATCCGCCTTGGCGGAACGCGGGCCCGATCCCGCCGTCGGGCTGCTGCTTCCGCACCCGCTGCCCGCATGCGGTGGAGTGTTGCGCCGCCGAGGTGCCAGCCCTGCGTCCCATCGCGCCCGGCTGTGCGGTAGCCTGCCACTTCCCGCTGACCAAAGTTGGCTAAAGCTGTCATCCCGAGCGTAGCGAGGGATGACAGAGTCCTTGGGAGCTGATCGTCATGTCCGCCACCACCGACTCGCTGCCCACCGCGACGCGCGTCGCCGATCCCGGCATCCGCGCGCTGTACCGGCAGGAGAATCGCTGGCAGGCCTGGCTCGACGTCGAGGCGGCTCTGGCGCGCGCGCAGGCCGAGCTCGGCATCGTGCCCAAGGACGCGGCCGAAACCATCGCCGCCAAGGCGAAGTTCGAGCTGATGGACCGTGCGCGCATCGACGAGGGCTTCCGCCGCACCGGCCACACCCTGGTGCCGCTGGTGTGGGAGCTGGGCCGCGTGGTCGGCGAGCCGCATGGCGGCTGGGTGCATTGGGGCGCCACGACGCAGAACATCACCCAGACCGGCGACCTGCTGGTGCTGCGCCAGGCGCACGCGATCTTCCTGAAGCAGCTCGGCGAGATCCTGGCCGCCATGGCCGATCTCGCGGAGCGCACCGCCGACATGCCGATGGCCGGCCGCACGCATGGCCAGCACGCCGTGCCGGCGACCTTCGGCTACAAGGTCGCGGTCTGGATCGACGAGCTGCTGCGCCATGTCGAGCGCCTGCAGCAGGCCGCACCGCGCCTGTTCGTCGCCATGCTCGGCGGCGGCGCCGGCACCTTCGCCTCGCTGGGCCGGATGGGGCCGCCGGTGCAGCAAGGCATCGGCCGCCAGCTCGGCTTCGGCTCGATGACCGTGCCCTCGCGCGCGCTGGGCGACCACCTCGCCGAGAACGTCTGCATCCTAGGCCTGCTGGCGGCGACGTCAGGCAAGATCGGGCGCGAGATCTACACGCTGATGAAGACCGAGTTCGGCGAGGTCGAGGAGCCGGTGCCGCCGGGCACGGTGGGCAGCTCGACCATGCCGCAGAAGCGCAATCCCAAGCTCTGCCAGGACGTGATCGCCGCTGCGGCCGAGATCCGCGCCATGGTGCCGCTGGCGCTCGAGGCGATGACCACCGAGCACGAGGCCGATCGCACCACCAGCCTGATGATGGACAGCGCCGAGGCGCGCGCCTGCATCGCCACGGGGGACATGCTGGGCCGGCTGGGCGAGATCATGCGCGGGTTGCGCGTCGATCCCAGGCGCATGCGATCGAACCTCGATCTCGGCGGCGGGCTGATCATGGCCGAGGCGGTGATGCTCGAGCTGGGCGGCGCGATCGGCCGACAGCACGCCCATGACGTGGTCTACGATGCAGCGCAAGCGTCTTTCGTCGAGGGCAGGTCGTTCTCCGACCTGCTCGCTGCCGACCAGCGGCTGACCGCGCACATGGATCGCGCGGCGATCGACAGGCTGCTCGATCCGACGGCCTATACCGGCCTGTGCGCCGACATGGCGCGAGAGGCTGCGGTGCGCGCACGGGACGCGGCGGCAAAGCTGAAGTAGGGGAGGACACGCATGGAACTCAAGGGCACGGTCGCCGTCGTCACCGGCGGCAATGGCGGGCTGGGGCAGCGCATCTGCCACGCGCTCGCCGCGCAGGGCTGTCACATCGCCGTGGTCTATGCGCAGAGCAGGGACCAGGCGGAAGGCGTGGCGCGCGACCTGGAGCGCCACCAGGTCAGCGCCGCGACGTTCCAGTGCGACGTGACGAAGCGCGAGCAGGTGCAGGCGCTGGTCGACGGCGTGGTCAAGCGCTTCGGCCGGCTCGACATCCTGATCAACGACGCCGCCTACAACAAGTCGATCAAGTTCCAGGATCTCGACGGCCTGACCTACGAGGAATGGAACAAGATCCTCGACATCAACCTCACCGGCCCGATGCTGCTGACCAAGGCCGTGGCGCCGGTCATGAAGCGCCAGGGCAGTGGCCGCATCGTCAACATCTCCTCGGTGGCCGGGCTGGGCCCGACCGGCTCGTCGATCGCCTATGCCGTGTCGAAGGCCGGGCTGATCCATCTCACCAAGTGCATGGCGGTGGCGCTGGCGCCGGAAGTGCTGGTGAACTGCGTCGCGCCCGGCCTGCTGGAGGGCACGCGCGCCACGGCGAATCTGCGGCCCGAGGTGATCGAGACCGGCCGCAAGGCCTCGCTGCTGGGCAAGGCCGCCGACAAGGACGATTGCGCCGACCAGGTCGTCACCATGTGCCGCACCAACACCATGACCGGCCAGACCCTGGTGATCGATTCGGGCCGCACCTTCCATTGATCGCACCCGCCGCTCAGGCGGCATCGTCCGGATCGTCGGGGACCAGCAACAGCGGGGTGCGCAACGTCGACATCAGGCGGCCGAGCGCGCTCACGTCGGCCAGCAGCGGGCTTTGCAGGCTGACCAGGAGCAGCCGCGCGCCGCCAATCCGCGCGGCGATGGGGGCGTCCGACACCACGGCGTGCGAGACGCGGGTGCCCATGGCGGCGGCGAGCGAGGCGGCGAAGCGCGCCAGTGAATCGCGCGGACCCGGCAGACGGTCGATCGTGACCAGACCGCCGTGGTGCCGCGCGGGGTGCTCGGGCACCAGCATGACGCCGCCCTGCCGAGGGGCGAATTGCCTGGCCGTCGCGACGAGCTCGGCGAGCGACAGTCCCAGGCGGTCGAGCCTGAACACCAGTATGTCTCCCGTCGAACTCTCGTCCGCCGGCGGCCGGCGAGGCACTTGGCCGCGCAAGGTCTCGAACGTCCAGGAAAGGCTGGATCGCTCGGCGGCGGCGGCGACGAGTTGCCGGCACAGGCGCGCCTCGCGCCGCAGCGCTGCGTCGAGCTGCGCTTCGCTGACGTCCAGCTCGCCGCCCGAGAAGCCGATCACGGTCGGGAACGGCAGCGTGCAGGCGGCGATCGAGGCCTCGTGCATGACGAAGCAGGTCGTCAGCTCGGTGTCCATGGCGGCGGCGAGGTCGAGCGACACCTGGAGCTCGGCTTCGACGTCCTGGCGCGTGCTGACGTGCAGGACAAGCCTTCGCCTGGCGTGCGATCGCTCAGGTGGCGTCGGCATCGGATTCGACTCCCGCCCGGCCGATGCCGAACCTGCGGCGCGACGCGGCGAATGCCCGCAGCCGGGCCTCGACGCGGCCGTTCACGCTGTCCGCCGGGAAGTGGCCCGCGTCGTCGCGAGCGCCGGCGGCGAGCCCGGTCAGGATCTCGATGCCCTGGTCGATGGTCGCGACCGGCGTCACCGAGAAGCGGCCCTGGGAACAGGCCTCGACGACATCCTCGCGCAGCATCAGGTGCTTGACGTTGGCCAGCGGGATCAGGACTCCCTGCGCGCCGCTCAGCCCGCGCTGCACGCAGATGTCGAAGAAGCCCTCGATCTTCTCGTTGACGCCGCCGATCGCCTGGACCTCGCCGAACTGGTTGACCGAGCCGGTGACGGCGAAGGACTGGCGGATCGGCACCTCGGCGAGCGCCGAGAGCAGCGCGTACAGCTCGGCCGACGAGGCGCTGTCGCCGTCGATGCCGCCGTAGGATTGCTCGAAGACGAGACTCGCGTGCAGCGACACCGGCACGTCGGGCGCGTAGCGCGCGGCGAGGAATCCCGAGAGGATCAGAACGCCTTTCGAATGCAGCGGGCCGCCGAGCGCGACCTCGCGCTCGATGTCGATGAGCTTGCCCGATCCGAGCCTTGTGCGCGCCGTGATGCGGGTGGGACGGCCGAAGCTCTGCGCGCCGATCTGGCTGACCGAAAGCCCGTTGATCTGGCCGACCGCCGCACCATCGGTGGCGACTAGGACGATGTCGCGGGTGATCGATTCGCGCACGCGCAGGCCGATGCGCTCCGACCGTCGCCGGCGCTCGGCGACGGCGCGCGCGACATCGTCGGCGCCGATGCGCTCGTGCCCGGCCTCGCCGGCCCAATGGTCGGCTTCGCGCAGGATGTCGGCGACCACGCCGATGCGAAGCGACAGCTTTTCCGCATCCTCGGCCAGGCGCGACGCTTCATCGACCATGCGTGCAAGGCCGGCGTCGTCGATTGGCCGCAGCTTCTCGCGACCGGTCAGCGCCTCGATCGCCCGCGCATAGAGCCGGGTGTTGTCCGCGGTGCGATCGAACTCGTCGTCGAAGTCGACCTCGACCTTGAACAGCTCGATGAAGTCGGGATCGGCCGCCATCAGCGTGTAGTAGAGCCAGCGATCGCCGATCAGGACGATCTTCGCGTCGAGCGGGATCGGATCGGGATCGAGCGAGATCGTCGACACCAGGCTGACCTGCTCGGCCATGGACTTGACGGTGATCAGCCCGCTCTTGAGCGAGCGCTTCAGCGCCGCCCAGCTGAGGGGCTGGGACAGAATCTCGCGCGCGTCGAGGATCAGGTAGCCGCCATTGGCGCGGTGCAGCGCCCCGGGACGGATCAGGGTGAAATCGGTGAGCAGCGCACCCATTTGCGAGATGTGCTCGATGCGCCCGATCACGTTGTGGTAGGTCGGGTCCGGCTCGAGGACGACTGGAGAGCCGGCGCCGCCATCGCCGTCGCCGACCATGACGTTGACGCGGTACCGTTTGAGCCTGGGGTTGCCAGGCGTACCGAAGTTGCGCGCCTGGGCCGGGGCGTTCGGGGTGGCCTCTCCCGTCTCCAGGAAGATCTCGAGATTGGCGACGAGGTCATTGGCCGCGGCGTCGAGGAACGCCTGGATCGTGGGGATGTGGCCCAGCGCCTCGGCGACCTCGCGCATCTCGACGGCGACCGTCGCGCCGGCCATTTCCCTGTTGAGCTGGCGGACCTGGTCGCGATGCGCCTTCTCGCTGGCGGGCATGCGCATGAGAATGCCCTTGAGCTGCTCCTGCAGCGCCTTGATGTCGGTCTGGATCCGCTCGCGCTCGGCGTCGGGCAGCGCGTTGAACTCCTCGGGCTTGATGGCCTCGCCTCCGCGGACCGGCGCGAAGGCGAAGCCGACCGGAGTCTTCATCACGGTGACGGACTTGGCGCGACCGGCCTCGTTCAGCGCCGAGAACGCCTGCTCCTGGGCTTCCTCGAACTCCTGGTCGATGGCGCCGCGACGCGCCTTGTATTCGTCGGAGTCGAACAGTGCCGGGATGGCGATCGAGAGATCGGCGATGAGGGTGTCCATCTCTGCCCGGAACCGCACTGCGGTTCCGGGTGGCAGGCGAAGCGCCTGCGGCTTCTCCGGCACCTCGAAATTGTTGACGTACACCCAGTCGTCGGGCCGCTTCTCGGCCTGTGCGCGCCGGGTGAGGAAGGCGCGGATCGATGCCAATCGCCCGGTGCCCTGCAGCCCCATGGCGTAGAGGTTGAAGCCGCGTTTGCGGATCGCGCTGCCGAAGCCGATCGCGTCGGTCGCCCGCGATTGCCCGATCAGCTCGTCGCCGACCGGTGTTCCGCGCAAGTCTTCGCGCAGTGTCGTCGGATCGGTGACGCGCCGCAGCAGGGGCGCCGGCAGCGGTCTCGCCGCATCCTTGGGGCCGAAGGTCATGCGGGACGCCACGCGTGATGGTGTATCGTCATGCGCATGAGCATAGTCTCCCGCCGTCGCCTGTGCCACGCGCCCGGTTCGCGGACGGAGGCGGGAGCAACGCGGGGCCGACATGTCGCCTTCCGAGACGGCGCACGGAGCGCGAGAGCAATGGGCGAGCCGTACCGGCTTCATGCTGGCGACCATCGGCGGCGCGGTCGGCCTGGGCAATATCTGGCGGTTCTCCTACGTCGCCGGCGAGAATGGCGGCGCGGCGTTCCTGCTCGTCTATGTCGTCTTCGTGGCACTGATCGGCGTGCCGCTGGTCATCGCCGAGCTGTCGATCGGACGCCACGCCCGTGCCGATGCGGTCGCCGCCTTCGGCTCGGCGCAAGGGTCGGAGCGCTGGCGCCTCGTCGGCTGGCTCGGTGTACTCGCCGCGACGCTCATGCTCAGCTACTACGCCGTGATCGCGGGCTGGGCGCTGAAGTACTTCGCCGGCGCCGCGACCGGCGGGCTGTGGCGCGTGACGGGGGCCGAGTTCGGCGGCTATTTCCGCAGAGTCATCTCCGATCTCGGTCAGCCGGTGGCCTGGCAGGCGGCGACGCTGCTGATCGCGATGTTCATCGTGGTCGGCGGCGTCCAGGCCGGCATCGAACGCGTGAACCGGCTGCTGGTACCGTTCCTGGCGATCATCATCGTCGTGCTCGCCGGCTACGCGCTCAGCCTGCCTGGCTCGGCCGCCGGCGTGCGGTTCCTGTTCGCCCCGGACTGGACGGCGCTTGGCGAGCCGAAGGTCTATGCCGCCGCGCTCGGCCAGGCGTTCTTCTCCCTCGGGCTCGGCGTGGCGTTCTTCGTCACCTATGGCAGCTACATGCCGCGGACGTTTCCGTTGTCGGCTTCCGCCGGGGTCATCGCGGTCGGTGATACGCTGTTCGCGATCGTCGCCGGTCTGGCGATCTTTCCTGCCGTGTTTGCCCTGCAGGGCAATGCCGCCGCGGGGCCAGAGCTCGCCTTCATCACGCTGCCGCGGGTATTCGTCGAGATGCCGGCGGGAACCATCGTCGGCATCGTCTTCTTCGGCCTGCTCGCCATGGCCGCGGTCACCTCGATGGTGGCGCTGCTCGAGATTCCGGTGGCGTCCCTCGTGCATCGCCTTGGCTGGCCGCGCTGGCGGGCAACGGCGGTGATGGGTGCGTTTGTGTTCGTCATCGGCCTGCCGTCGGCCATGAGCTACGGCACGCTGGCCGAACTGCGCATCGGTTCGCGCGCCATCCTCGACGCGATCGACCAGGGCGTATCGGTCTTTCTGCTGCCGGCGGTGGGCATCGGTACGGCGCTGTTCGCCGGCTGGCGGCTGGACAAGGCGCTGGTCCTCGCCCAGGCGGATCTTGGCGCCAGCCGGCTCGGCATCGTCTGGCTGTGGCTGGTCCGGCTGGTCGTGCCCGTCATGACGCTTGCCATCCTGCTGCAGTCGGTGGGCGCGCTGTGAAGCCTGGTCGGATCCGCACCTACTCCGGCACGCCGACCGATTGCTGGGCCGAGAGATAGCGCTCGAGAACCTCGTCGGACGTGAACAGGCGCAGCGCGCGCATCTCGCCGATCGTCGTCTTCTGCACGGCGTCGCGCCGGCGCGTGACTTCGCGCGCTTCGTCGAGCCGTCCGGCCGACGCCAGGTTCGCGGCCAGCAGGCGATGCGACGTGCCGTGGCGGGGATTGTGCTGCACCGATTTGCGTGCCCAGTTCGCGCCTTCCTCGAAGCGCCCGAGCGCAAAGCAGGACGCCGCCAAGCCCTGCAACCACATGTAGAGCAGAGTGTCGAACGGGCTGAGGCCGAGCGCGCGGGTGAGCTCGGCGATGGCCGCTTCGAAACTGCCGGTCATGCTGTCGATGATCCCCAACGTACCCCATGCGAAGGCCGAACTCGGGTTCAGGCGCACGGCCTCGCGGGCATGCAGGTGCGCTTGATCGGCGTCGCGCAGCACGCCGATCAGGGCGTAGCCGTAGGCTGACTGGGCGAAGGCGTCGGCACCATCCAGCTCGACGGCGCGGCGTGCCATGCTGACCGCCTCGACGGCGATTTCCATCCCCGCGCCGGCCGGCGCCGCAAAAACCAGGCTGAGGGCGAGAGCCGCGTGCACCGGCGCTCGCGTCGGATCGAGGCTGATCGAGCGGCGCAGCAGATCGATGGCCTTGGGAATGTCATCGCGCGTGCCGGCCCATAGATGCGGGAGGGCGCGCAAGTACAGATCGTACGCCGACAGACTGGCCGGCGGCTTGCGCCGCGCCCGCTCGATCTCCGCGCCGCGGACCGCCGGGTCGACCACGGCGGCGACGGTGCGGCTGATGTCGTCCTGCAGGTCGAAGACGTCGGCCATGTCGCGATCGTAGCGATCAGACCAGACCTGCACGCCGCTTGCCGCGTCGGTCAGCTCGGCCGACACGCGGATGCGATTACCCGCCTTGCGCATGCTGCCGCCCAGCACGTAACGGACGCCGAGCTGCTCGGCGATCCGTCGCAGATCCAGGCCTTTGCCCTTGAAGGCAAAGCTCGATCCCCGTGAGATCACCGTGAGCTCGTGGAAGCGCGACAGAGCCGCGATGATGTCCTCGGTGATGCCGTCGGCGAAGTACTCCTGGTCGGCGTCTCCACTCATGTTCACGAACGGCAGAACGGCGAGCGACGGCGCTTCGCGCACACCCGGGACGGGCGCCGCCGCCCGCGGATTGTGCCAGTCGTCCGCATCCCACTCGACCCGGAAGGCGCTGACGGGCCGCGCGATGTTCTTCAGCGCCAGATCGCCGAGGCTGCGGAACGTCGCCTTCAGCCGCCCCGCGACCGTGTTGTGCACGTCGCCCGACACGACGATGCCCCCGGCCGGCGCCTCGCCCTCGAGCCGGGCCGCGATGTTCACGCCGTCGCCGTACAGATCGTCGCCGTCGACGATCAGGTCACCGAGATGCACGCCGATGCGAAAGACGATCGCGTGGTCCGTCGGTCGGTCGCGATTGGCCTCGAGCGTCGCCTGCTGGATCGCGATGGCGGCACCGACCGCCTCGACGGCGCTGGCGAATTCTGCCAGCACGCCATCGCCCGTCAGCTTGACCAGGCGGCCACTGTAGTGCGCCAGGGCCGGCTCCAGGATGTCGCCACGATGCATCCGAAGGCGCGCCAGCGTCCCGTCCTCGTCCCGGCCCATCAGGCGGGAGTAGGCGACAACGTCGGCGGCCAGGATCGCCGCCAGTCTTCGCTGTTCACGGCCCAGGGGAAGCGTCCCACCTTGCTGTATCGGATCGTATGAGGCGTGACTGGCCCGGGCAATCCCTTCGCTCGCGTCGACCGAGCCTTTACCGCGCCCCTCGCGCCTTCAGCTCGTCGCTCGGGCGGATGTCGGGCGCGCGGCCGTAGACAGCGACGGCGAAGATCAGCACCACCGCCATGAAGCCGAACAGGCTGCGGTAGGCGAGCTCGCTACGCGTGCCGTCGGCCAGCGGCGCAAAGCCGCCGAGGATGACCCCCGACAGCGTCTGCATGCAGGCGACGCCCAGCATGACGCAGGTGTTCATGGTCGCCATGCCGCGGCCGATCAGGCGGTCGGGGAAGAGGGCGCGGCCATGCGTCATCACCATGGTGCTGGACGCGCTGACGAAGCCCATGGCGATGATGCCGCCGGCGATCAGCCAGGCGGGCGGGCCCTGCAACAGCGCGAACACGGCAAGGATGGCGGCGATCACCAGCGTGCCCGATATGGCGATCCATTTGCGCGTGTCGAAGACGCGGTCGAGCGGCGAGAAGGTCATCATGCCGAGCTGGTAGGCGATCACCGCGATCAGCAGCACGTTGCCGGACTCGATGATCGAATAGCCGTGCACCTCGCGCAGGAACGGCCCGCCCCACAGGCCCTGGACGGTGAAGGTGCAGGCGTAGTTGCAGAAGTTCAGCACCAGGATGAAGGGCAGGTTGCGGCTGCGCAGCACCTCCAGCAGGCCGCGCAGCATCTCGACGCCGGACTCCGTCCTGCGCGCGAGGAAGGGATGGCCCGGCGGCGCGTCGCGCACCACCAGCCAGACCGCGATCAGCGCCAGCGCGCTGAAGCCCACCATGACGCCGAACACGCCGCGCCAGCCGATCTGCTCGGTGCCCCAGGCCAGCGGCGTGGTGGCGATCAGATTGCCGATCAGGCCGATCGACAGCACCATGCCTGACAGGGTCGAGAACCAGTCGGGCGGAAACCAGCGTGCGATGACGATCATGCTGCCGATCAGCATGCAGCCGAAGCCGGCGCCCATCAGCGTGCGACCGGTCAGCAGCACCGGCCAGCTTGTCGCCGCCGTGAAGATCGCGGCGCCGAGCACCGCGAGCATCAGGAGCGCGCTGATCGTGCGCCGCGGGCCGTAGCGGTCGAACAGGAAGCCGGCCGGGATCTGCATCGCCGAGAAGCCGAAGAAGAACGCGCCGGTCAGCGCACCCAGCGCCTCCGGCCCGATCCGCAGATCGCGCATCAGGTCGAGCCCGATGGTGACGTTGGCAGCGCGGAAGAAGTGGCTGGCCACGTAGGCGGTCGCAAGCGTCGCGACGATCAGCAGGCCTTGACGCCGCAGGGCGGCCGTCATGCGGGTACGCGTGTCATGCGGCGCCGAGCATAGGCACGACGGCGCCGATGGCAAGCAACGACAGCCGCGCCGGAGCGTTCGCCGTCAGGAGGTTTCGTCATGCAAACACAGCTGCTCCACGAGGACGAGGGCCAGAGGACCTTCGCGCTGATCTTCGAGACCGGCGACGAGCTCTTGAAGAACGTGCAGGATTTCGCGCGGCGCGAATCCGTGACGGCGGCGCAGTTCTCGGCGATCGGCGCCTTCAGCGACGTCGTGCTGGCCTATTTCGACTGGAAAACGAAGCAGTACCAGCGCCGCAAGGTGGCCGAGCAGGTCGAGGTCGCCTCGCTCACCGGCGATGTCGCGCTTGGCCCCGACGGCAAGCCGGCAATCCACATCCACGCCGTGCTCGGCCGGCACGACCTCAGTGCGCTCGCCGGCCATCTCGTCGAGGCGCATGTGCGGCCCACGCTCGAGCTGGTGGTGACCGAGCAGCCGGCGCATCTGTGCAAGCGCCACGATCCCGAAAGCGGCCTGACGCTGATCCGCGTGCCGCCGGCGGAGCGCCGCTGACCCTTCTGTCGGATCTCTTCTGGGAGCGCCGGCGTCCCCCGGCATCTTCATGAGTTGTCACCGGCGAGATGGTTTGGTGACTGTCTTCGGGCCGCGTCGCTCCAGCGACGCTCATGATGCGTCGCTGGAGCGACGCGGCCCGAACGCCTTGAATGACGCTGCCTGGTCGGGGCGCGCCACTGGAGTGGCGCGCCCCCAGCCTCTTGAGGGCCATACACGATCGCCCTGCTCACAAGGGGAGGGCTATGTGTTGTTGCCGGCGAACCAAGATCGAGCCAGCACACGCTGACCTCGGACATGTTTCTTGTTGGCCGGCGGGACGTCGGCGCTCCCGGTGACAGTCAAGCGAGATCAGGGAAATCCTCTTCCCAGAACTCGTGCGCGCCGCGTTGCCTGGCCGCGACGCGCCCGGCTTCGGTGGTGCGCAGCTCGACGCGGCGGATCTTGCCCGAGATGGTCTTCGGCAGATCGGCGAACTCGATGCGCCGGATGCGCTTGAACGGCGAGAGGTTGGCGCGGGCGTGGCGGAAGAGGGCGAGCGCCGTGTCGCGGTCCGGCTGGTGGCCGGCGGCGAGCACGATGACGGCCTTGGGCACTGCCAGCCGGCGCGGGTCGGGCGAGGGCACGATCGCCGCCTCGACCACGGCGGGATGCTCGATCATCACGCTCTCGAGCTCGAACGGGCTGATGCGGTAGTCCGAGGATTTGAAGACGTCGTCGGCGCGTCCGACATAGGTGAGGTAGCCGTCTTCGTCGCGCACCGCGACGTCGCCGGTGCGATAGACCTCGCCGTCGAGGCCGGCGATGCGGCCATCGTCGGTCTGGTAGCCCTGCATCAGGCCCAGCGGCCGACCGCTGAGCGGCAGGCTGATCTCGGCTTCCTGCTGCTCGTTGCCATCGGGATCGCACAGCCTGATGGTGTAGCCGGGGAGCGGGCGGCCCATCGAGCCGGGCTTCACGCGCTGGCCCGGGCTGTTGCCGATCTGCGCCGAGGTCTCGGTCTGGCCGTAGCCGTCGCGGATGGTCAGACCCCAGGCCTGCTGCACGCGCTCGATGACTTCGGGGTTCAGCGGCTCGCCGGCGCCGATCAGTTCGGTGAGGCTGGTCTTCCACGCCGCGAGGTCTTCCTGTACCAGCACGCGCCACACCGTGGGCGGCGCGCAGAAGGTGGTGACCTTGCAGCGCACCATCGTGTCGAGCAGTGGCCTGGCGGCGAAGCGCGGCTGGTTGAACAGGAACACCGTGGCGCCGGCGTTCCACGGTGCGAAGAAGCAGCTCCAGGCGTGCTTGGCCCAACCCGGCGAGGAGATGTTGAGATGGATATCGCCCGGACGCAGGCCGAGCCAGTACATGGTCGAGAGATGGCCGACCGGATAGCTCTGGTGGCTGTGCAGCACCAGCTTGGGCTTGCTGGTCGTGCCTGAGGTGAAATAGAGCAACAGCGGATCGGTGGCCTTGGTCTCGCCATCGGGCGTGAACTCCGCGGACGCGTTGTCCGCCGCGTCATACGACTCCCAACCTGCGGCCGCGCCGCCAACGACGATGCGCGAGTATTCGCCAGGCAGCGCGTCGAACTTGGCCGTGTTCTCGGCGCTGGTGATGACATGGCGCACGCGGCCGCGCGCGAAGCGGTCGGCGAGATCGTTGTGGGTCAGCAGCGTAGTGGCGGGAATGATCACGGCGCCCAGCTTCATCGCCGCCAGCATGCACTCCCACAGCGGCGCGATGTTGCCCAGCATCAGCAGGACGCGATCGCCGCGCTTGACGCCCCTTGAGCGCAGGAAGTTCGCAACGCGGTTGGAGCGTTGCGACAGCTCGGCGAAGGACAGCTTCGTCTCCGAGCCGGCCTCGTCGACGATCCACAGCGCCGGCTGCTCATTGCTGCGCGCCATCGCGTCGAAATGATCGAGCGCCCAATTGAAGCGGTCGAGACGCGGCCAGCGGAAACCGCGACGGGCCGCGTCGTAGTCCGTCCGGTGCTCGAGCAGAAAGTCCCGCGCTGCGAGAAAGGCCGCCTGCGACATCACTCATCCCTCCGTTGGGTCGCAGAATAACACTCCTCTGTCATCCTGAGCGAAGCGAAGGATCCAGTGCTTCGCTGCGCTCAGGACGACAGCGGTGTTATGCTCCGGCCCGAGTTCGGGAGAGAACGCCATGGCCCTGATCAATTTCTGCACCTGCGCGATGATGCCGGAGACCGGCTCCGGTTCGGGTGCGGCGACGAAGCCCAGGCGGCGCGAGGTCGTGGTCAACGGCAGGCGGGTCAGGACCATCGACGTGCACGCCCATTGCTGCGTGCCCAAGGCGATGGCGGTGATCAATCATCCCCTCGAAGCGCCCGGCCTGCTGATGGACGACACCGGCACGCGCATCGCGGCGATGGACGCGCAGGGCATCGATGTCGAGGTGCTGAGCATCAACCCGTTCTGGTACCGCGCCGGCAGGGACGAGGCGGCCGAGCTGATCCGCATCCAGAACGAGACCCTGGTCGAGTTCTGCGCCGCCAACCCCGACCGCTTCCATGCCTTCGCCACGGCGGCTCTGCAGTACCCGGATCTCGCCGCCGAGCAGGTCGAGCACGCGGTCAAGACGCTGGGCTTTCGCGGCGTCGGCGTGGCCGGCAGCGTCGCCGGGGAGGAGCTGGCCAATCCGCGCTTCCATCCGTTCTGGAAGAAGTGCGAGGAGCTCGGCGTGCTGGTCTTCATGCATCCGCTGGGCACGCGCGAGCTGGAGCCCAGCGGCCGTCTTGCCGGCAGTGGGCTGCTCACCAACACCATCGGCAATCCGCTGGAAACCACGATCGCGCTGTCGCACCTGATCTTCGAGGGCACGCTCGATCGCTTTCCCGGCCTGAAGATCTGCGCCGCGCACGGCGGCGGCTTCCTGCCGTCCTACGCCAACCGCTCCGACGCAGTGATCCGCACCTTCCCCAACCGCGTCGGGAAGCTGCCGAAGAAGCCGCCGACGGCCTACCTCAAGGACGGCCAGCTGTTCTTCGACACGATCGTCTTCACGCCGGAGGCGCTGCGCCATCTGATCGCCGAGACCGGGCCCGGGCAGATCATGATCGGCACCGACTATCCCTTCCCGTGGACCAGTACCGAGATCGATCTCGTGCTTTCGACGCCCGATCTGAACGACGAGCAACGCGTCGCCATCCTCGGCGGCACGGCGGCCAGGCTGCTGGGCATCGCCTGACATGACCGACTGCACCGCGCTGCCCGTTATCGACTTCGCCGGTGCCGACGAGGACAGCCTGGCGCGCCAGCTCGACGCCGCCTTCTGCGACATCGGCTTCTGCTATTTCCGCGGCATCGGCGTCGATCCGTTGCTGGTCGATGGCGTCTTCGAAGCGTCGAGGCGCTTCCACGCCCAGCCGCGCGCCGACAAGGACGCCATCGCCATGAACCGCTTCCATCGCGGCTACATGGCGCCCAGGACATCGGTGATCCAGACCTCGACCGTGGCCAGGGTGACGCGGCCCAACGATTCCGAATCGTTCATGCTGATGCACGAGGTGGCGCCGGACGATCCGCGGTATGGCCGGCCGCTCGACGGGCCCAATCTGTGGCCCGACCTGCCGGGTTTCCGCGAGCCGGTCGAGGCCTATGAGCGCGCCATGCATGCATTCTGCCTGCTGCTGCTGCGACCGCTCGCCCTGGCGCTGGGCCTGCCGCGCGACTGGTTCGCGCCGCATTTCGTTCAGCCCACGACCTTCCTGCGTCTGCTGCACTATCCGCCCCATGCCGCGGATGCGCCCGACGACGCCTATGGCTCGGCGCCGCACACCGACTACGGCTTCATCACCATCCTCTGCCAGGACGCGCAGGGCGGGCTGGAGGTACGCCGGCGCGATGGCACCTGGCTTGCGGCCAGCCCGATCCCCGGAACCTGGGTCGTCAACGTCGCCGACATGCTGGCGCGCTGGACCAACGGCCGCTGGCTGTCGACGCCGCATCGCGTGAAGAACCTCTCCGGCGGCGACCGCTATTCCTGCCCGTACTTCTTCGACATGGCGATGGACAGCGTCGTCGAGGTGTTGCCGACCTGCGCCGCGCGGCAGACACCACCGGCGCCGGTGCGCTACGGCGACTACCTGATCGAACGCCTCGACAAGAACTACGCCTATCGCCAGCAGCCGCAGCCGGCCGGGTGAGGGACTGAATCAGGGCTGTCATCCCGAGCGCAGCGAGGGACCAAGGGCCGGCCTGCATCCCACGCTGCGCTCGCGATGACAGATGCGACCGATCGATCGGATCACGCTTCAGCGCAGCCCGTATGTCGCCAGCTCCTCAGCGACGTCCGCCTTGATCGCGCGTGCGGCGGCGAAGTCGGCGGCGGCACCGGTGGCGTCGCCCTTGCGCTGCCGGGCAATGCCGCGGCCATGCAGCGCGGCGGCGAGGCGCGGCAGGAAGCGCAGCGCGGTGTCGAAATCGGTGATCGCCGCGTCGAGGCGGCCGGCCAGCAGATGCACGCGGGCGCGGCTGTTGTAGCCGAAGGCGATGTGCGGGCTGCGCGCCACCATCTCGTTGCAGTCGACCATCGCCTGCTCGAGACGGTCCAGCCGCGCCTGCGCGTTGCAGCGGCCGTTCCAGGCCGGCGAGAAATTGGCGTCGATGGCGATCGCGGTGCCGTAATCCTCGATTGCGCGCTCGACTCGTCCGGCTGTGGCATGGGCATCGCCGCGCCAGGTCAGTGACAAAGGATCGCCCGGCTTCAGCCGCAGCGCGGCGTCGTAGTCCTCGATCGCGCGCGCATGATCGCCCTTTGCGGCATGGGCATGGGCGCGCTTGTGATGCGCTTCGACCAGCCTCTGCTTGCTCACGTCGCCTCGGCCGATGACCGCCGAGCAGGCGGCGATGACGACATCAGCGGCCTCGCGGCCGGCGCAGCTTCGCCAGTCGTCGTCGCCGGCCTGCGCCAGTGCGGCCAGCGGCGCGCCCAGCAGCGCCAGCGCGGCGGCGAAGAGCTTCGGCATGGTGGCCTCCTGCGATCCGTTCACAGTGCCCACCGAACTGTTACCATGGAGCGGCAGGGCAGCAACGGTGATCCGATGAAAGTCTTCGTATTCGACCTGCTCGCCTATGACGAGAACCTCGACCACATCAAGACCGGCGCCGAGCTGCCCTATCCGCTGAGCCGGCGGCACTTCAAGGCCGATGTCGCGGTCAAGACCTACGCCGAGCATCTGCAGGCGTGGGAGGAGATGGACCGGCTGGGCTATGACGGTGTCGGCTTTAACGAGCATCATTGCTCGCCCTACGGGCTGATGAACTCGCCCAACCTGATGGCGGCCGCCGCGGCGCAGCGCACCACCAGGCTCAAGCTCCTGATCTACGGCAACCTGCTGCCGCTGCACGAGCCGCTGCGGCTGGCGGAGGAGCTGGCGATGCTGGACTGCATGTCCAACGGCCGCCTGATCTCGGGCTTCGCGCGCGGCATCCCCCGCGAGTACCAGGTGCACAACGTGCCTCTCAGTGAGTCGCGCGAGCGCTTCGAGGAGGCCTTCGACATCGTCACCCGCGCCTGGAGCGAGGACGTCTTCACCTACGAGGGCAAGTACTGGTCTTACAGGGACGTGGCGATCTGGCCGCGGCCGATCCAGCGGCCGAGACCGCCGATCATGATTCCGATCGTCGGCAGCAAGGAATCGATCGAGTTCGCGGCGAAGCACGACATCGGCATCACGCCCGGCCTGGCCGGCGGGGGCTTGCGCGACGACATCATCCGGCACTACGCCAGGAGCCTCGCCGCGTCAGGCCATCGCATCTCGCCCAACCATCTGTCGCTGGCGCTCAACGCCTATGTCGCGGACTCCAAGGCGCAGGCGGTGAGGGAGGTCGGGCCCTACCACCTCTATTTCAACCGCACGCTGTTCAGCCACGGCAGCTTCACCGAGACGGCGGCGCAGCGCGAGGCCGGCTATGTCAGCCAGACCTCGACCGACTACGTGCGGCCCGAGAACCAGCGCGCCGCAGCCCTGCTGCGCGAGGATTTCCGTGGGCTCACGCAGGAAGCCTTCGCGCGCCAGGCCGAGAACCTGCCCTACGGCACGCCGAAGGAAGTCGCCGAACGCATCATCGCCGCCGCCGACACTGCCGGCGCCAACATGGTGCAGATCGGGCTCAACCGCGGCGCCATGCCCCACGAGATGTTCATCGAGCAGATCCGCCGCTTCGCGCGCGACGTGCTGCCGATCCTGCAGGCGCACGAGGTCGCGCGCGTGCCGGCGGCGGAACAGTTGACGGCCTGAGTTTCTTTTTTTCCACCATGCCTAGTTTGAGAGAATTGGCCCGGGCGATATGTTTGGTGTCCACGGGCCCTGTCATTACTAACACACTGTGATATGATCACGTTGATTGTTCATTTCTCCGGGCGGACGTAGCCACTGGAGCGATGCATGGAACCCTACGAACTCCAGTTCAAACCACCCTTGATCGACTCCGAGGGCAAGGTCGAGTTTCCGCTCCATCCGAAGACCGGCGTTCCCACGCCGGAAGGGATTGCGATCCGCACAGATGGTCAAGCCCTGGGGAATCATCTCAGTTGGGGCAAAAGGGCGGTTGAGTGGGCGACCCGGCACATCTTTTTCGCCAGCAACAGGCGCCTAGACAGTCTGATGACGTCAGGCGGATCGTATTATTGCGTGGCGGCAGTGAGGGCTACGTGGATGGGTACCCACGGCGAAATGCTGGAGAGAATGAGGAAGAAGGCTAGAGTTGCAATGGCGGTGGGTTGCGGCAACTGCGATGAGCAATCGACGGTTGCGTTCCTCTGGCTGTACGATTGGTGGATCAATAAGACCGATACCGAAGGTACGTCGACCTTGGCTTGGATGCAGATCGCGAACGGAGACCATCTGTTCGTGTTGATGGGATACGAGCCCGGAAAGGCTGCAGTGGACAAGGAATGGGGGCCGCGCGCCGTCGTGGTGGATCCGTGGAACGAAAAGTCTTATGCCGCTTCCTCCATTCGTAATGTCCGGTGGAACTCGTCAGGCGAGGTGTACTCCCCCCTTTTTCAGGTGACCAAGAATGCTCCCAAAGTCCGGTAGACTGGCTTGACGCACGTGCCGGCGGCGGAGGAGGAAACGGCCTGACTTTCCCTCACCCCGCGTGTGCGGGAAGGAGCATCAGAGCTCCTCCCAGAACTGCAGCATCGGCTGGGTGAACGCATCCGGCAGGTCCTCGGGGAGGAACAGACGGCCCTCCGGCACCTCGACGACGCGGCGCGCGCCGGGAATGGTGTCCTTCAGCCAGTAGGCCCATGTCCTGTCGAAGAAGATGTCCTTCAGGCCCCAAATGATCAGAGTCGGTACCTGCAGCCGCTTGAGCTGCCGGTGCACCGCGACCGTGTGCTTGCAGTCGAAGCCCAGCCAGTAGCGGTTGAAGGCGTCCAGGCGCTGCGGCGTCGACAGCAGCGGCTGCAGATAGCAGCGGATCGCCTCGTCGGTGAGCTGGTGCGGATCGTGGTAGCTGCGAAACAGCGGCGCCGACTGGCCCGCGAGGTAACGCGCGCGGGCGCCTGCGGGATCGTCGAGGAAGGACTGGAAGATCGGCGCCAGCGCGTTCTGGCGCGCCAGCTCCATGATCGGCAGCACCTGGTGCGGCGGCCAGCCGTCGTGCACGTCGCAATTGCTGAGCGTCAGCGAGGTCAGGCGATGCGGATGATGCGCGGCGAAGATCTGCGCGATGGCGCCGCCGCTGTCGTTGCTCACTAGGTCGACCGTCTCGACGCCCAGCGCGTCGAGCACCTCCGCCAGCATCCGCGCCTGAGCGGTGAAGTCGACCGCCTGCGTCGGCGCGATCTCGCTGTAGCCCAGGCCCATCAGGTCGATGGCGACGCAGCGGCGACGTTCCTGCACGCGCGCGATGACGTGGCGCCAGTGATAGCCGTTGAGTGGTACGCCATGCACGAACAGCGTCACCGGCCCCTGGCCGCGCTCGATATAGGCGATGCGGCCCGATCTCACTTCGGCGAATTTGCGGCCGGCGTGGAAGCTTGCGATGTCCATGGTGATGATCCTCTGGCTTCCCGTCATCCCAAGCGCTGCGAGGGATCCACGGCTGGGCCTGGATCCCTCGCCGCGCTCGGGATGACAGGGTGGCTGTGACTGAGCGCGAAGACGTCTGTGACCATGCCGGTGGCGGTGCGCTGGCCGACGCCGATGTGCAGGGTGCGGTTGAGATCGGCGAGGCGTGCCGCGCCGGTCTCGAAGAGGATGGCGGTGCGGAAGTAGTAGGCGTCGGGCGACACGTCCTCGCCGCCGCGGATGCGCGCGGCGACGGCGTCGGCGGCGACGAACAGGCCGTTGGCGCGCAGGTAGATCAGCTCGTCCGACGTGGTGAGCAGCGCGAATCGGATGTCGAGCTCGGCGGCGCCGTCGCGGCGGGTCAGCACCCAGTCGCCACCGCCCGGCAGCACGCTGCCGTTGAGCGACGGGCCTTCGAAGGTGCCATGCGCGGCATGCAGCAGGCGCCGCGCGCCGAGAGGGCCCTCGGCGATGACGCGCGGCGCATCGAAGCGCACGGCGATGCGCAGCCTGAAATCGAGGGCGGGAACGCGGACCAAGCGACCTCCACGAGAGCGGAGGTCAGGCTAGGGCACGACGCTCCCGTCGCGCTGTCATGATCGTGCGGACTTCCCCACGCCGCAGCGAAGTCGGCGTGCAGCCGAAGAAGCGGCGGAAGCGCTGGGTGAAATGGCTGTGGCTCGAGAAGCCGGCGTCGAGCGCGATGCTGGTCAGATCGTCGCCGCCGTCGAGAAGCGCATCGAGCGCCCAGGCCAGGCGCTCGTGCTGCACATAGTCGTGCAGCGAGGTGCCGACCATGGCGCGAAAGACGTGGCAGAGATGGAACGGCGAGAGGTGCGCGATCTGAGCCAGGCCGTTGACGCTCCATTTTCGTGCCGGCGCCACCGCCACCGCCTCCTTGACGCGCTCGATCGCGCGCAGGCGGCTGATCTGGGTGGCGTGGCGCGCTGGTGCTACTCGGGGCTCCAGCGCACCGAGCGCGAGGTCGAGCAGCTCGAGCCCCGCGGTCTCGATCTCGAAGGCGTCGGCCTCGCCGTTCTTGAGCCGCCGCAGCAGCAGGTTGCGACGCATCATCGCCGCGGCCGGCAGCAGCCCGCTCGAGGCCGGGCGATCGGCGAGGCGGTCGGGTGCCAGCGCCTCGCCGAAGCGCAACACCAGCGCGCGGTCGCCGATGCCGCCGGGAAAGCCCAGCCGATAGGGCGTCTCGGCGGCGACGAAGACGGCATGGCTCGGCGTGCCGATCGCCTCGCGGTCCGGCGCATCGAGCTTGGAGAAGACGCCGGCATAGGGCAGCACCACGACGTTGCGGCTCTGCCATTCGATGCCGCTCACCGCATCTGATGTCGGACGCGTGTCGATCAGGCCGATCTGCAGCGTCTCGGCCTCGAACAGGGTGGTGCGGGTGATGTTCACGGTGGACCAGAATCCCTTATCCTTGGCCTCGGCTCGCCACCAAGAGTACCGAGCCGCCTGAGCACTACTCAGTTCACAATTTGGCGTACGCGGCAACCGCGACAATCAAACGCTACCGACAATCCGAGGCTCCTCTCTTCGACTCCTGATCTCCATCTCGACGAGAAGAAGTTGCGGGCGGTGGTCGAGACCGCGACTCCGGTTGCCAGTTCAGAAGCCGATTGCCGGCTTGGCGATCATCAGCCAGATGATCGCCATCACGGCGGCGAAGGCGGGGAAGCCGCTCCAGAACCAGGCGCGGAACAGGCGGTGGTAGGAGAGCGGCAGGGCGCCGCCGCGCCAAGCCGCCTCGCGCGCGAGGTCGCGCATGCGCATCTGCATCCACACAACCGGCAGCCAGAAGGCGCCGGTCACGACATAGAGGATCAGCGACAGCACGATCCAGCCTTCGTCGAACGGAATGCCGAGCTGGTCCATCAGCAGCAAGCCGGTGACCGGCTGCACGACGACGGCGCTGGCGGTGAACACGAAGTCGGCGATCACCACCATGCGCGCCACCGCCGCCACCGTACGCGGCTCGCCGGTGCGGTGCGCCAGCAGCATGAAGAAGGCGATGCCGGCGCCGGTGCCCAGCAGCACCGCGGCGCCGACGATGTGCAGGTACTTGAGCGCGAGGTAGAGCGTCATCGGTCCTCGACGATCGCCAGCGCGGCGAGATGCAGGGCGACGATGGGGATGATCTTCAGCAGCGCGCCCATCGGGTCGGCCCACAGGCGCGGCAGCAGCCAGGTGCCGAGCGCGGCGTAGCCCAGGGTGACGGCGAGCGCGGCGCAGAGGCCCAGGCGCGCGCTGCGGCGGAAGGCGATGGCGATGCCCACCGCCATGTCGGCGAGCGCGCCGCCGGCGACGGCGAGCATCGCCGGCGTGGGCGCCAGGCCCGCCGCCTCCATCATCGCCAGCCCGGCGCGCCAGCCCGGACCGAGGCAGATCACGCCGGTGGCGAACCAGAAGACGGCCAGCGCGGCGATCAGCACCGGCTTGACGAAGAACAGCCGCGCGAACCAGCGCTCCTGCACCGAGGCCGGCCGCGCGGCGAAGAACGCCGAGGGGCCGCGCAGTGCGAGGCCCGCTGATGCTTCGACCAGCGCGGCACGGCGCAGCTCGCGGCCGGCCGTCGTGCGCATCGCCGGCCGCCAGCCGAGCAGCGCGGCGGCGTCGCCCAGCCTGAACAGCAGCGCGCCGAGTCCCGCACCCAATGGCAGCACGCGGGCCGGCGGCCAGCGCATCCAGCGGCGGAAGCCCGCGACCAGCTCCTCGAAGCGCCAGGTCTCGGGCCCGGCCAGGTCGAGCGTGACGCGCGCGACCGTGCCCGGATCGATGAAGCGCTCAATGACGGACAGCAGATCGTCGAGCAGCACCGGCTGCAACGGCGGCATGCCCTTCACCACCGGCACGACCGGCAGGGCGGCGAGCCCGCGCAGCAAGGCGCTGCCGCCATAGGCGGCGTCGCCGATCACGACCGACGGGCGCAGGATCACCCAGTCGAGGCCGCGCTGGCGCAGGTCGAGATCGGCCTCGTGCTTGGTGCGCGCGAACTCCGTGTCGTCCGCGCGCCCGACGCCGATGGCGGAGACCTGGATCACGCGGCGCACACCGGCGGCCTCGCAGGCGTCGAACAGCGCGGCGGGGGCGTCGCGCTGCACGTGCGAGACGCGCTCGCCCGGCGCGTCCTGCAGCAGGCCGGCGCAGTTGATCACCGCGTCGACGCCCTGGAGATGGGCGCTCCAGGCGGCGGCGTCGGTCATCGCGGCGAGATCCATCGCGACGTGCTCGATCGGCGCCGGCGGCTTGCGACGCGACACGCCACGCACCGCGATGCCCGCCGCGAGCAGCCGCTGCGCCAGCGCCGAGCCGATGAAGCCCGTGACGCCCAGGATCAGGACACGCGATGCCATGCCGGCAGTGTAGCCCCGCGTGCTGGGCGATCGCATACGGCGAACTCCATGCCTTCCCCCGGAGGGGGAAGGTGCCCGAAGGGCGGAAGGGGGATGTCGAAGACGGACACCTGATGTGTTGAGGCATCCCCCATCCGGCGCTGCGCGCCACCTTCCCCCTCCGGGGGAAGGAAAAGCCGATCGCGCTGCAATGCGCGGGCAGAGGAGGATCTGCTCTACTCCAGCTTCACGTTGGCCGAACGGATCACCGCGCGCCAGCGGGCTTCCTCCTCCTTGAAGAACGCGGCGGTGTCGGCGCTGGAGCGGCCGACCGGCTCGGCGCCCTGCAGCAGGAACCTGTCGCGCAGTTCAGGTGCGGCGAGCGCGGCGGCGACCGCTTTGTTGGTGGCCTGGATGATCCCGTCCGGCGTGCCCGGTGGTGCCACGAGCGCGAACCAGGCGGTGGCGACGAGGTCAGGCAGCCCGATCTCGACGGCGCTGGGCACGTCGGTCGCTACCGGGCTGCGCGTGCGACTGGTGACGGCAAGGAACTTCAGCTGCTTGCTCTGCCGGAAGCGCAGCGCGCCGGCGATGTTGCCGAGATAGATGTCGACGCGGCCGGCGACGAGGTCGACCAACGCGGGTCCCTCGCCGCGGTAGGGTACGTGCTGCATGGTGAAGCCGGCCATGGTGGCCAGCATCTCGGCCGAGAGGTGCGAGGTCGAGCCGTTGCCCTGCGAAGCGTATTGCAGCTTGCCCGGGTTGGCCTTGCCATAGGCGATCAGCTCGGCGGCGGTGTCGGCCTGAAGCCCGATCTTGGCGGAGATCACGTTGGGAACCTGGGCCAGCACGGTGATCGGCACGAACTTCGCCCAGTCGTAGGGCAGCGCCTTGTAGAGGTTGTGGTTGATGGTGAGCGGTCCGGGCGCGCTGCAGAACAGCGTGTAGCCGTCGGGATCGGCGCGGAAGACGATGTCGGCGCCGACATTGCCGCCGGCGCCCGCCTTGTTGTCGATCACCACCGGCTGGTTCCACGAAGCCGACAGCTTCTCGGCGACGATGCGGCAGAGCGTGTCGTTGGAGCCGCCGGGCGGGAAGGGCACGACGATGCGCACCTGCTTCTGTGGCCAGGCCCCCTGTGCGAAGGCGGGCGCAGGCGCGAGCAGAAGAGCCGCGAGCAGAACGCGCACCAGTGTCCTCATTGGTGCGTTACCTCCCTGTCTTCGTTGGGCGCACACTACTCTACTGTCATTCCGAGCGCAGCGAGGAATGACAAGATCGAGGGAGAACGGCCATGCGGTTCCAGAACAAGGTGGCGCTGATCACGGCGGCGGCCAACGGCATCGGCCGCGCCACGGCGAGCATCATGGTGCGCGAGGGCGCCACCGTGGTCGCCGTCGACAACAACCAGGCCAGGCTCGACGAGGCGGTGCCGGCGCTGACGCAGGATGCCGGCCGCAACGGCAGGGTCGACGGCCGGTTGGTCGACGCGCTCAGCCAGGAGCAGGTCGACGCGCTCATTGCCGATGTCGAGCGCGCGCATGGCCGCATCGACATCCTGGTCAACGCGGTGGGCGGCAGCACGGTGATCGAGCGGCCGACCGCGACCACCGAGCAGCTCACGCTTGCCGAGTGGCAGAGGCTGATCGCCTTCAACCTCGACGGCACGTTCCTGGTGACGCACGCGGTGATCCCGGTGATGAAGCGCCAGCGCGGCGGCAAGATCGTCAACCTCGCCTCGATCGCCGGCCGGGGCCTGAGCTTCAACAGCTCCAGCGCCTACGCGGCGGCCAAGGGCGGCATCATCGCCTTCACCCGCAAGCTGGCCCACGAACTGGGCCCCGACGGCATCAACGTCAACGCCATCGCGCCTTCGGTCACGCTCACCGAGCGCATCCGCCCGCACTGGGAGAAGCGCTCGCAGGCCGCCCAGGCCGAGGAGATCGAGCGTACGCCCCTGCGCCGCGTCGCCGAGGCGGTCGACCAGGCCAACGTGATCTGCTTCCTCGCCTCGTGCGACGCCGACTTCGTCACCGGCATCACAATCGACGTGACGGGTGGCGTATAGGACCCCTCGCGCGTGCGGACGGTCCGTGTTACATTCTCGCTATGAGTGTGTAGCTCATTCGATCATTGGGGGGTCGGGGGAGCAGTGGGGTGATTCAACGCAGCGAAGAGCAGCGGTTTCGCGCTGTCATAGAGACTGCCGTCGACGGAGTGATCCTGATCGACGCCGCCGGCCTGATCCTGGTGTTCAACCCGGCCTGCGAGCGGCTGTTCGGCTATCGCGCCGACGAGGTGATCGGCCGCAACGTGAAGCTCTTGATGCCGGCGCCCTATCGTGACGAGCACGACGCCTACATCGCCAACTACAAGCGTACCGGCATTGCCAAGATCATCGGCATCGGCCGCGAGGTGGTGGGCCGGCGCAAGGACGGCACGACCTTCCCCATGGGCCTGTCGGTCGGCGAGACCGGCGACGAGCGCGGCCCGTCGGGCTTCGTCGGCATCATCCGCGACCTCAGCGAGATGGAGCGCACGCAGCGAGCGGCGCTGGCCAGCGCCGCGCGGCTCAAGGCGGTGATCGACACCGCCGTCGACGGCGTCATCCTGATCGACGGGAAGGGCACGGTGCTGATGCTCAATCCCGCCTGCGAGCGGCTGTTCGGCTACGACGCCCAGGAGGTGATCGGCCGCAACGTGAAGGTCCTGATGCCCGAGCCCTATCGCTCGGAGCACGACGCCTATTTGCGCAACTACCGCGAGACCGGCCAGGCGCAGATCATCGGCATCGGCCGCGAGGTGGTGGGAAGGCGCAAGGACGGCACGACCTTCCCGATGGATCTGTCGGTCGGTGAGGTGAAGGAGGAGGGCGGCGGCTCGTCCTTCGTCGGCATCATCCACGACCTGAGCGACCGCAAGCGCACCGAGGAGCAGCTCGTCCAGGCGCAGAAGATGGAGACCGTCGGCCAGCTCTCCGGCGGCCTGGCGCACGACTTCAACAACCTGCTGACCGTGATCGTCGGCAACGCCGACACGCTGTCGGAGGCGCTCAAGGCGCGACCCGATCTGCGCGAGCTCGCCGAGATGATCGCCGGCGCCGCCGAGCGCGGCGCGGAGCTCACCAACCGACTGCTGGCCTTCAGCCGCCGCCAGGTGCTGCAGCCGGTGGCCTTCGAGCCCAACGCGCTGGTCGGGAGCATGGCGCGCCTGATCCGCCGCACCCTGCGCGAGGACATCGAGGTGACGACGGCGCTGGCACCGGCGCTGCCGCAGGCCTTCGCCGATCGCGCGCAGCTCGAATCGGCGATGCTCAACCTCGCGATCAACGCCCAGGACGCGATGCCCGACGGCGGCCAGCTCACCATCACCACGGCGCTGGCCGAGCTCGACGAGGCCTACCTGCAGGACCATCCCGAGGTGCGGGCCGACACCTACGTGGTGATCGCCGTCACCGACAACGGCCAGGGCATGTCGCCCGAGGTGCGCGACCACGCCTTTGAGCCGTTCTTCACCACCAAGGAGGTCGGCAAGGGCAGCGGCCTGGGGCTCAGCATGGTCTACGGCTTCGTCAAGCAGTCCAACGGCCATGTCAGCATCTACAGCGAGGTCGGGCTGGGCACGACGATCCGGCTCTATTTGCCGATGGATCCTGCCGCGCGCGCCGTCACCGCCGCCCAGCCGCCGGCGACCGAAGCCGTCGAGCGCGGCCGCGAGCGGGTGCTGGTCGTCGAGGACGACCCGCATGTGCGCGCCTATGCGATCTCCTGCCTGCAGAGCCTGGGCTACCACGTCACTTCGGCCGAGAGCGGGCGCGAGGCGGAGCGCCTGCTGATGCAGGGCGCGGCCATCGACCTGGTGTTCAGCGATGTGGTGATGCCCGGCGGCATGAGCGGCTGGGACCTCGCCCAGCGCGCCCGTGCGCTGCGGCCCGGCATGAAGGTGCTGCTGACCTCGGGCCATCCGCTGGAGACGCTGCACACCCACAGCCGCGCCGTGTCCAGCGAGTCGATCCTCAACAAGCCCTACCGCAAGGCCGAGCTCGCCCGCCGCATCCGCGCCGTGCTCGAAGCGCCGTGAGCAACGGCTCGCCCTTATCCATCAATGTCATCCCGAGCGCAGCGAGGGATCCAGGATGTCGCCTGAATCCCTCGCTGCGCTCGGGATGACAGATGTGCCCACGGACCCTCACGCCGCCTGTCTCCGACACAGGCACGAGGCGCGCACCGGCACCTCGGCGCGGGCCAGCGCCAGGTCGAGCCGCGCCTTGATCAGCGGCGCCTCGACGGCATCGCCGCGGCGCGTCAGGCATTCGTGCAGGCCGTGCAGGCTCCAGACGTTGTCGGGATGCTGGCAGGCGCGGCTGAGCGTGCCGTCGAAGCCGAGGTCGGAGCGATAGACCGCCTCGGCCTCGGCGAGATGACCCTGCTCGAGCAGCAGCGCGCCCAGCGCGTGGCGCGCCGGCTGCATCCAGCCCCACGGCTCGTCGTAGGGCAGCGCGTCGTCGAGCTCGACCGAGCGGCGCAGATGCGCGAAGGCCAGATCGAAATTGCCGCGACGATACTCCAGCTCGCCGATCAGCATCTCGTCGGCGATCGCCAGCAGGTCGATCACCCGGTTGTTGTGCACGCGCCGGGTCTCGGGCACGCGTGCGCAGGCGGCGCGGAAGGCGGTGCGCATCTTCTCGGCCTCGGCGATCTCGCCCAGCACCGAATGGGCGATGCCCTTGGCGTAGAGCATCATCGCCGTGGTCGAGCAGTACAGCGCCGGGTCCTTCGGCATCTCCTGGGCGATGATCTCGCGCCACTTGCCGAAGCGGATCAGCACGTGCTGCTTCATCGACAGGTAGCCCTCGATGAAATCGGCCATCGGCGGCGAAGGGATGCGCAGCAGATCCTCGGGCGTGGTGTCGATCAGCTCCTGCGCCGCTTCGATCGCCGGCGTGTACTGGCCGAGGAACATCGCGCCGTAGATCACGAAGTGATGGTCGTGCGTGCGATAGAGCGAATAGACGTTCATCGCGCCGTCGCGCGCCAGGTACTTGCGGTCGACCGCGACGGCCTTCTGGTTGTAGACCACGACGTCGCGGTAGTTGCCGCACAGCACGTCGATATGCGTGGGCATGTGCACGAGGTGGCCGGCATCGGGCACGAGTTCGCGCAGCCGATCGCCGGCCCGCAGCGCGCGCTGCGGGAAGGGCGACATCTCCATCAGGTGGACGTAGAGGTGCAGCAGGCCGGGATGGTTCCAAGACAGGGGCGCGTCGCGGAACAGGCCCTCGAGAAGCTCGACCGCCTCGGCCGTGCCGGCATCCTTGGCGACGCCGCCCGTCGTGAGATCCCACATCTGCCACGGCGTCTCGTTCATGATCGACTCGGCGAACACCGAGGCGACGTCGAGATCGCCGCGGAAGGTTGCGTAGACCTTGCGCATCTCCACGGTGAAAGCCTTGTCCCAGGCCGACTGATCCTCGATCGCCTCGCGCTGCGGATAGCGCTGCGGCAGCGCCCTGATCAGTGCCTGCTCGACCGGCGTCGCACCCGGCGCCGCCGTCAGCGCGCGCTGCATGGCGTCGTAGGCCGTGGCCAGCGCCTGCGCCTTGCCCTGGGGATCGTAGAGGTGCCAGGGCAGGTTGTAGTTGGGGCCGGCGGCATAGGCGACGCCCCAATGCGCCATGGCGCAATCCGGATCGTGCTGCAGCGCCAGGCCGAAGCACTTGATCGCCTCGGCATGGTTGAAGCCGAACAGCCAGTTCAGTCCGCGATCGAACCACACCTGCGCCTGCGGCGATCGCGTCGTGACAGGCCGGGAGTAGGTGCCGAGATCGTAGTAGTCGTCCATGTCGTTCTCCCCGAGTCCTTTGCAAGCCTAGTGCAAGTCCATCCACGTAACTCCACTGTCATTCCGAGCGCAGCGAGGAATTCAGTGGAGAAGCCTGGCAAAGTGACTTGATCTGCGCGGATGCGTTCCAGCAGCTTCGATGGTCTCTCATCCTCCGTGGCCTTTACTGGGAGCGCCGGCGTCCTACGCGGTGCTCACGACGACAGTCCGGCGTTTGTCACAGTCAAAGAAGTGCCCGCCAATTGTGGGGTATTTCACTCCGTGGTAAAATCGTACGAACGTCCGAAGAACGGACGAAAGCGGAGGAAATCATGCTTTCTGTGTCCGATAATGAGCTTCTGACGCGCGTTGGACCAGGCACGCCGATGGGCAACCTGATGCGCGAATACTGGATTCCGGCCTGCCTGTCGTCGGAGCTGAAGTCCGACGGCGAGCCGATGCGCCTGTTGCTGCTCGGTGAGCAGCTCATCGCCTTCCGCGACACCGATGGCCGCGTCGGCATCATGGAGCATCGTTGCCCGCATCGCTGCGCATCGCTGTTCTTCGGACGCAACGAAGAAGGCGGGCTGCGCTGCGTCTACCACGGCTGGAAGTTCGACGTCGAAGGCAACTGCCTGGACATGCCCAACGTGCCGCCGGCGCAGGACTTCAAGGACCGCATCAAGGCCAAGGCCTACAAGGTCGTGGAGAAGAACGGCATCGTCTGGACATACATGGGCAAGCGCCAGTCGGCGCCGCCGCCGATGTACAGCATCGAGATCCTGGCGCTCTCCGACGAGGAGCGCTTCACCCGCGTGCACCAGCGCGAGTGCAACTGGTTCCAGTCGCTCGAAGGTGACATCGACACCTCGCATTTCGGCTTCCTGCATATCGGCGGGCTGAAGATGGAGGACGTCGATCCCAAGACCATCCACAAATGGGGCGTCGGCGATCGCGCGCCCGACTACAAGTCGACCGAGACCGAGTGGGGCACGATGTACGCCGCCTACCGTCCGGCCGAGCCCGGCTCCTACTATTACCGCTTCGCCCACTTCCTCTTCCCGTTCATCACCTTCACGCCCAACGGCTCGTTCGAGGACCAGATCGCCTGCACCTTCAACGTGCCGATGGATGACACGCACACGATGACCTACAATCTGGCCTGGAAGAAGAAGACCAGGCCGCTGGAGACGCTCGCCAACGGCGACTGGATCCCGGGCCTCGCGCCGGATGCGAAGTACCTGCCCAACACCACCGACTGGTACGGGCGCCATCGCCTGGAGGCGCGGCGCGACAACGACTATTTCATTGATCGCGAGATGCAGAAGCACGTGAACTACACGGGCATCCAGGGCATCGGCCGGCAGGACCAGGCGGCGGTGGAGTGCATGGGCGAGATCGTCGATCGCTCGCTCGAGCATCTGGCGCCCTCGGACCGCATGATCATGATCACGCGGCGCCGGCTGATCGCCGCGGCCGAGGCGCTGCGCGACAAGGGTGAGGCTCCGGCCACCGTCGACAATCCCGACCTCTGTCGCCGCGCGCGCGGCGGTGCTTTCGTGGCGCCGGCCAGCAAGGACTGGCTCGCCGCCTACGCCGATCACCTGCAGACCGCGGACAGCCCGCTCGGCCTGCTCAACCGCCTGCCGATGGCCGCAGAGTAGAGCACGTCTACCTTCCCCCGGAGGGGGAAGGTGTCCGAAGGGCGAATGGGGGATGTCGAAGACGAACACAGGAGTCGTTGAGGCATCCCCCATCCGTCGCTCCGCGCCACCTTCCCCCTCCGGGGGAAGGTAAGGGAATCGAATGACCGTCGCCGTCCAGCTGCCCACCTCAACCCCCGTGCTGCCGCGCGGCCTGTGGCGTTGGGGACGGCCGCTGGGCATGACGGCGCTGGTGCTGATTCTCGGCTTCCTGTCGCTCTATCCGATGGCGATGCTGCTCTACGGCAGCCTGCATTCGGCGCCGCCGGGCGTCGCCGGTGAGTTCAATCTCGACGGCTACATCGGGCTGCTGACGGCGCGCAACGCGCAGATCCTGCTCGACACCGTCCTGCTGTCCTTCGTCAAGACGATCCTCGCCGTGGCGCTCGCCATCCTGCTGGCGTGGATCGTGGCGCGCACAGACACGCCGGCGCGCGGCACGCTCGAGATCCTGATCACCCTGCCGTTCTTCATCCCGCCGATCCTGACGGCGACGGCGTGGGCGATGCTGGGCAACGCCCAGGTCGGCACCATCAACCTCGCCTGGCGCTGGCTGAGCGGCTCCGACAGCACGCTGGTCGACGTCTATTCCTGGGGCGGCGTCGTCTGGCACATGATGCAGTATTCGACGCCCTTCATGTTCCTGTTCATCGTCGACGCCTTCCGCGCCATGGATCCGGCGCTCGAGGAATCGAGCCGCATGTCGGGCGCGAGCCGCTGGCAGACCTTCTGGCGCATCACCTTCGGCCTGATGCTGCCGGTGACGACCAGCGCCTTCATCCTGAGCTTCATCCGCGGCATCGAGTCCTTCGAATCGCCGGTGTTCTTCGGCACCCCCGCCGGCATCACCGTGATCACGACGGAGATCTATGACGCCATCACCCAACGCGCGCAGCCTGACTACCAGTCGGCCACGGCGCTTTCCTTCGCCGCGCTCGGGCTGATGTTCCTGCTGCTGCTGGGGCAGAGCCGGCTGCTCGGCGGGCGCAGCTTCGCCACCGTCACCGGCAAGGGCTATGCGCCCAACGTCACGCGGCTGGGCTGGATGCGCTGGGTGACCTTCGGCATCTGCGTGCTGTTCTTCCTGCTGACCGTGGCGCTGCCGGTCGGCCAGCTGATCCTCAGCTCGTTCTTCCGGTTCTTCGGCTTCTACCAGGCCGACATGCTCACCTTCGACCACTACCGCAGCGTCTGGGGCAACGAGACCTTCTGGCGCGCCATGGGCAACACCCTGCTGCTGGGCTTCCTCGGCGCCACCGCGACCATGACCCTGGGCGGCATCGTCGCCTATGTCACCACGCGCACGAAGTGGCGCGGCAGAAGGCTGATCGACGCGCTGGCCTGGCTGCCGTGGATGATGCCGGGCATGGTGCTGGGCATCGGCTTCCTGTGGGGCTTCGCCACGCTGCCGCACGGCATCCCGATCTACGGCACCCTGCTGGCGCTGCTGCTGGCCTATGTCGCGCTGGGCACGCCGATCGCCGTCCGGGTGACCTCGGCGGCCTACCAGCAGATCGCCACCGACATCGAGGAATGCTCGCGCGTGCACGGCGCGAACTGGTGGCAGACGCTCGGGCGCATCCTCGTGGCGCTCGCCTGGCCGGCCTTCGCCGTCGGCTGGGTGCTGATCTTCTTCGGCATCATGCGCGAGCTTTCCGCCTCGATCCTGCTCTACGCGCCGGGCACCGAGGTGCTCTCGGTGGTGATGCTGAAGATGTGGGTCGGCGGCAAGCCGGAGGAGGTCAGCGTCATCGGCCTGGTGATGCTGGTGATGGTCGTGGTGTTCCGCTGGGTTCAGCTCAAGGTGATCAAGAAGCGCATCAGTACGCTCTAGCTGTCGTCCCGAGCGCAGCGAGGGATGGCAACGCAACACAGGGAGGTTGGGGCCATGTTGAGAAGACACGTTCTGGCAGGACTGGCCGCCGGCGCGGCGCTCTCGCGCACCGCGCAGGCGCAGGCCGACGACTGGAAGAAGGTCGAGGATGCGGGACGCAAGGAAGGCAAGCTGGTGCTCTACACCGCTTCCGTGGGCAACCCGTTCCTCAAGCAGACCACCGATTCCTTCACGAAGAAGTACGGCATCGCCATCGAGAAGCTGGAAGCGCGCGCCAGCGAAGTGCGCGAGCGCGTGCGGGTCGAGCAGTCCGCCGGCCGCTTCCTCGGCGACATCCATCACAACGGCAGCACGACGACCTGGCTGATGCAGCGCGACGGCAACTTCCAGCCGCGCGGCGACATCCCCAACACGAAGAACATCGTCGCGCCCTTCGTCGCCGACGAGATCAAGATCCCGTGCGAGGTCATCAGTTACGCGCTGATGGTCAACCGCAACATGGTGAAGCCGGCCGACGAGCCGAAGAGCTGGAAGGACATCCTCGACCCCAAATGGGCCGGCAAGATCCTCAGCGACGACTACCGCGCGCTGGGCGGCGGCGCGGTCTTCTTCGTGGTGATGCAGAACACCTTCGGCCGGGAGTTCCACGAGAAGCTGGCGGCGCAGAAGCCGGTCTTCTCGCGCGACCTCCAGAACTCGGAGCGCCGGGTGGCGCGCGGCGAATACCCGCTCTACCTGCCGTTCTCGCTGCAGAACCTCAACAACCTCAAGGGCCTGCCGATCAAGCCCATCGTGCCGGCGGAGGGCCGTCCCTGGGTGCGCTTCGATCTTACCATCCTGAAGAACGCGCCGCGCCCCAACGCCGCGCGGCTGTTCATGAACCACTACCTCGAGCCCGAGCAGCAGCTGGTCTACGCCAATGCCGGCTACGCCCCGGTGATCGGCGGCGTGGTCGAGAAGACCCTGCCGGAGATCCGCACGCTGCTGGCGACCCCGGCGATGGGTACCACCGATCCGCCGAAGCAGGACGCGATGCTGGCGCTGGCCAAGGAGATCTACAAGTAACGTGCCCGGCGTCGCCCTCCATCACGTCTCCCGGCACTTCGCGGAAGTGAAGGCCGTCGACAACATCGAACTCGCCGTCGATCACGGTGAGTTCGTCACCCTGCTCGGGCCCTCGGGCTGCGGCAAGACCACGACCCTGCGCATGATCGCCGGGCTGGAGCGCAACGACACCGGGACCATCGTCATCGGCGATCGCATCGTCAGCGACGCCGCGGCGGGGCTCTTCGTGCCGCCGGACCAGCGCAAGCTCGGCATGGTGTTCCAGTCCTACGCCATCTGGCCGCACATGACGGTGTTCGACAACGTCGCCTATCCGCTGAGCGTGCGCCGCGTGCCCAAGGACGAGATCAGGCAGCGCGTGGCCAAGTCGCTGGCGCTGGTCGAGATGGAGCGCTTCGCCGACCGGCCGGCGCCGGCCCTGTCGGGCGGCCAGCAGCAGCGCGTGGCCATCGCGCGCGCGCTGATCTTCGAGCCCGAGGTGCTGCTGCTCGACGAGCCGCTCAGCAACCTCGACGCCCGCCTGCGCACGCAGATGGGTGAGGAGTTCCGCGCGCTGCAGCGGCGCCTGAAGATCACCACGATCTACGTCACCCACGACCAGGAGGAGGCGATGGCGCTTTCCGACCGCGTCGTGGTGATGCAGCGCGGCCTGGTGCTGCAAAGCGGCGCGCCGGAAGCGGTCTACCGCCGGCCGGCCAGCGCCGAGGTCGCGGCGTTCTTCGGCACGCCCAACCTGATCGAGGCCACGGTGCGCGCCAGCCGGCCCAACGGCGAGGGCCACGTGCTGTCGATCGAGGCGCCACTGGGCGCGGGCGAATGCCGCGCATCCGGCTCGTTCCACGCCGGCGACAAGGTGCTGGTCATGGTGCGGCCGGAAGACGTGGCATTGGCCCAGCCGGGCACGGCGGTGCGCGAGGGGCAGTTCGCCTGGTCGGGCCGGGTGATCGACGGCGTCTTCCGCGGACCGCGCCGTTCGCTCACCGTGGAGACGGCCGACAAGCGCTTCCACGTCGAATGCCCGGCGACGCGGGCGATGGCGGTGGGCGAACCGGTGACCCTGCTGGTCGACGCCGACAATGCCTGGGCGTTGCCCGCCACTTCGTCGTCCTGAGCGCAGCGAAGGACCTTGCGGTGGGGGCAACCTTCACAGCACTTTGACCTGGCCGCGATACCGCGAGGTCCTTCGCTGCGCTCAGGACGACGGGGATATGATGGCAAAGCTACGCGCGGCGGATGCGCAGAAGCGGGCGGAAAGCGGCTTCGGGCCGGACTTCCTCGAGGCCTTCGCGCGCGGCCTGCGGGTCATCGAGGCCTTCGGTCGGGAAAAGCGCCAGATGACCTTGAGCGACGTGGCGCGCGCCACCGACCTGCCCAAGCCCAGCGTGCGCCGCGTGCTCTACACGCTCACCTGCCTGGGCATGGCGCAAAGCGATGGCCGCACCTTCCGGCTCACGCCGCGCGTGATGGAGCTGGCCTCGGCCTATCTCGGCTCCAACATGGTCTCGACCGTGGTGCAGCCGGCCTGCGAGCGCATCAGCGACCGCACCGAACAATCCTGCTTCGCCGCCGTGCTCGACGGCCAGGACATCATGATGATCGCCCATTCGCTGCACGGCCGCCCCGACATCCTGGCGCCGACCATCGGCCTGCGCCGTCCCGCCTTCAACACCGCCGCCGGCCGCGCGCTTCTGAGCCAGCTGACCGACGCCGCGCTCGATCGCTGGCTCGAGCATCTCGAGCCCAAGGCGATGACCGAGTTCACGGTCACCGACCGGGCCGCGCTGCGCCACGAGATCCTGCACATCCGCCGGCAGGGCTACGCCATGACCGCGCAGGAGATGCGCCGCGGCTACCACGCCATCGCCGTGCCGCTGCGCCGCTACGACGGCGTTACCATCGCCGCGGTGAGCGTGGCGGCCTGGGTCGAGGATTCCTCGACCGACAGCTTCGTCGAGAAGTACATCGACGTGCTGCGCGAGGAGACCGAGGCGCTGGCGCCGCAGCTGTTGTAGGGGCAGGGCGACGGCTTCGGCTGCGCCACGCGCCCGCGTCTCCAGGATTGCGCCGGCGCGGCGGAAGGGCGTGTTCAGCAGGCGGCGCGGTCGGACGGCGGCCAGGCGGCCTCGATCATCGTCCGCGCCAGCGCATCGAAGGCGTTCTGCCAGGCGGCCGCCACCTCGGGCGTGAACCGGTCGCCCAGCGTGCGCTCGAGCGCCGCCATCAGCGCCGCGCCGACCGCCTCGTAGTGCGCCGGCTGCACGCCATAGGTCACGTGCCGGCGGCCGAGATCGGCCACCATCGGAACCAGCACGTCGTGGTCGTGCAGCCGCGCGACGATCGAGCCCATCATGCTCATCAGCTTCGTGCCCTGCTCAGAGAGATCGGCGGGGAACAGGGAGCGGGTCTGCGGCGCGATTTCGAAGAGGTGATCGTAGAACAGCGCCGCCGTCTCCTGCGCCATGCGCGAGACATGCCAGTAGCTGCCGCGCACTATGTCGATATCGTCGTTCTGGAGTCGCATCGGGCCGCTCCACCGCATGCAGGGCGCGACACAGCCTAGCATACGCCATTCCAGTCAGTCGCCCGGCAGGAAGACTGCGGCGAAGGATTCGCGCAGCCAGGCCATGGTCACCTGGATGCGTGCGGTCTGGATGGTGTCGGGATGGGCGTGCAGGTGAAGCGCGCGCACGAGGTCGGGCGCGCCGGCATTCACCCGCACCAAAGCGGGATCGCCCTCGGCCAGGCACATCGGCAGCAGCCCCTTGCCGAGGCCGTTGCGGATGCCCGCGCGCAGCACGGAGGAATCCGTCGCGGTCAGGCGCAGCGCCTGGCCCGGCTTGCGCTCGCGCTCGATCCAGCGGATCGGCGCACGGCGCGGCGCCTCGTCGTCCCAGAACGACACCCAGGGCAGCCCGGCCGGATCGACGCCGGTCGGCGCATAGATGGCATAGGGCACGTCGCCGAGCTTGACGGCGAATTCCGACTCGCGCGGGGTCATCTCGAACCACAGCGCGACGGCGGCCTCGCCGCGGCCCAGGCTGCGCGGATTGGGTCCGCCGATGGTGCGCAGGTCGAGCCGCGGATGCGCCGCCAGCAGCGCCGGCACGGCGCGCTCGACCAGCCGCGTCATGGTCCAGGCGTTGCCGATCAGGCGCACCAGCCCGACCGCGCCCTGACCGGCATTGGCGACCTCCTCGCTCAGCCGGATGGCGCGCGATTCCATCTCGAGCGCGCGGGCGATCACCACCTCCCCGGCCGGGGTCGGCGCGTAGCCGGTCTTGGAACGAGCGAAGAGGATGGCACCGAGATCGGCTTCCAGCGCCGATATGCGACGGCCCGCGGTCGACTGGTCGATGCCCAGCAGCGTGGCGGCGGCCGTCAGCGAGCCCGACCGGCTGACGGCCAGCAGCACCTTCAGATCGTCCCAGTTCAACGACATGGATCTCGCCCCTTGCCGCAACGCTGCATCAGCCGCCTGCACGGATGCAAGAGCGCATTCGCTGGGTGCGGGCCTGCGGGTTCCATTTCAGGGACGGCGCGATCATTAGGAGAGACCGGCCACGCGGACGCGGGCCGCTGTTTCCTGCAACGCCAATACAGGGAGAAACTCCATGCCAATCTATCCCGATCTCGACGACCTGGGCGTCGATGGGCAAGCCGGGGAGTCCGGTTCGCTCGACCCCGAGTACAAGTACGTGAACGTCAGGCGCATCAGCCTGTCGGAGGAGGGCGAGGACTCGCTCGTGGCCGACACGCCGGACGGCGGCACCGGCGAGATGCAAACCAGGGATTCCTCCACCGCGACGCTGGTGGCGGACGATCCGGTGCTCGATCCGGATGCCGCCGGGCCGTCGGGCACCGGCAAGACGCTCTCGGCGAACGTGCTCGCTTCGGCCACCGACGCCGGGTCGTCCGACCTGACGACCGATGGGGTGGAGCAGGCAGGGCTGACCCCGGCGGACGGCCCGCCCACTTCCGCGGCGCCGGCGGGCGAGATCGAGATTTTCAACTTCCACTGGGGTTCTGCCACGACCGCGTCGACGGACGACGGCGGCTTCAACGGGCAGCTCGAGATCAGCAGCTTCAGCTTTGGCGCTCCCCCGTCGGGTGGCGGGCCGCATGTGAAGGTGCTGGATGGCGGCGACGGGCGCACCAGCGAGCCGTCGTCGGGCTTCGAGGACGTCATCGACTGGGCGTACGCCGACACCAGCGTCCGTGTGCCGGTCAAGTTCTATATCGACGCCGGCAACATCAACGACGGCTTGTCCAGCACCCTTGCGGGCGACGTGGTCCAGCCGGGCATCCCCGACAGCATCATGCCCGAGAGCGCGCTGCTGCCGTGGGACTACATCCTCTAGCCCGGCGCACCTGACTCGAGCCGACCTGCACTGTCTATGTCGAGGGCAGCTTCATCGTTCAGCCGATAGCGCGCGATCGCCTTGTCGCGGTCGCGCGCGTTCCATGCTGATATCCGCCCCGACACGGGAGGAGCAGGCACCCATGCGCATCACCGACGCCCAGATCCATACCTGGGGCACCGGGCTGCCCAGCAACATGTCGCATCGCCAGGTGACGCACTACACGCCGCAGGAGGCGATCGCCGAGATGGATGAGGGCGGCATCGATGCCGCGATCATCCACACGGTGGGCTGGGATCCGGACAACGACGCGATGGCATCCCGGGCGGTGCGGGACTATCCCGGCCGCTTCGCAATCATGAGCTCGCTGCCGCTCGACAAGCCCGCCGAGTCGCGGTCCAGGATCGCGCGCTGGCGCGAGCAGCCGGGCATGCTGGGCCTGCGCTGGACCTTCCTGCACGAGCCGGTGCGACAGTGGCTGGCCGACGGCTCGCTCGACTGGCTGTGGTCGGAGGCCGAGAGGGCAGGCGTGCCCGTCGCCATGCTGTGCACCGACTCGCTGCCCGATATCGGGCGCATCGCCGAGCGCTTCCCGGGGCTGAAGCTCACCATCGACCATCTCGGCGGCCGCGGCGGCATGACGACGCTCAAGGACCACGAAGCGATGGAGCACATGCCGCGACTGCTGGCGCTGGCGAAGCACCCCAACATCGCCGTCAAGGCGACCGGCGCGCCGGGCTACTCGGCCGAAGCCTATCCGTTCCCGATCATGCAGGGCTACCTGAAGCAGATCTTCGACGCCTTCGGGCCACAGCGCATGTTCTGGGGCACCGACATCACCAAGATGCCGTGCTCGTGGCGGCAATGCGTGACCATGCTGAGCGAGGTGCCGTGGCTCAACGACAACGACCGGCGCCTGATCTTCGGCGATGCGATCCGGGCGTGGTGGGGGTGGAAGTAGGAGGGAGGGACGACGCCATGCAGAACACCAAGGGCAAACCTGTCGCCGTGGTGATCGGCGCCACGTCGAAGTGGCAGTCGGACGGGCGCAATACGAAGCTGATCCACGGCAAGGCGCTCGACGACAGCGCGTTGCCGGTGGGCGTGCGCTGGGGTGTGGGCGGCGCGATCGCGCAGAAATTCGCGGCCGAGGGCTTCTTCACCGTGCTGACCACACGTTCCAGCGCCAACGCCGCGGCGCTCGATGCGGCGATCAGGGAGCAGGGCGGGCAGAGCATGATCGTCGAGCTCGACCTGTCGTCGCAGGACTCGGTGAGCCGGGCCTTCGCCGCTGTCCGCGCCGAGGCGGGCGATCCGGAGGTCGTGGTCTACAACGCCGGCTATCTCGAGGGCCGCGATCTGCCGCCGGAGAAGGAGCTGCTCGAGCACATCCCGGTGGAGATGTTCGACACCGCCCAGCACATCGCCTCGCGCGGGCCCTTCCTGGTCGCCAGGGAGGTGCTGCCCGCCATGCGGCGGAAGAACGCCGGCTCGTTCTTCTTCTCCAACAATGCGAGCTCGCTGCGCGGGCGCAAGCGCATGACCGGCCAGTCGCTGTACTATCCGCGGGTGATGATGCGCACGCTCGCGCAGGTGCTGACCGAGGAGTATTCCGAGCACGGCGTGCACGTCGCCAACATCGTCATCGACGGCACCATCGATTCGCCCGGCACGCGCGCCATGCCGCGGCTGCAGAACCGGCCCGACCTGATCATCAATCCGGTGAAGATCGCCGAGGCCTTCTGGTACCTGCACACCCAGGACCGCTCGTGCTGGACGCACGAGCTGCAGCTCACGCCGTTCTCGACCAGGCCGAGCTATTGAAGGCTAGCGCGACGCGCGCAATATCAGACTCACCCTGTCATCCCGAGCGCAGCGAGGGATCCAGGCAGCTTCCCTGGATCCCTCGCTGCGCTCGGGATGACAGGTGGGTCCGATTGACCGCTCGATGCTCTAGTCTAGTGCCTCGGCAGCGCCGCCGCCCGCCGGCGTCGGCGCGGCGGGCGAACCTCGGTGGCCGGCACGCGCGGCACCGACGGCGCGACGGCCTCTTCGCGCATCTCGAGCAGCGGCTCGCGCAGGAAATCGTGGCCGCGCGGCGTGAGCCGCCATCCCCGGGGCGTCTCGTCGATCAGCTCGTAGACCGACAGCCAGTAGCGGCTGACCGGGGCGACGGTTCCCTGGCCTGAGGCTAGCGAACGCAGGGCGGCCAGGTCGTCGGCCGTGAGGCGGGGCGTGCGTGACATGGCGGGACAACGCGCCACGGCGCGCAAGGTGCCGCGTCGCCGCCCGATTCTCCGCCGGCGCTCAGCCCGCCAGCAGCCAGACCAGGCCACCGAAGCCGCCCAGCGCCGCAGCCAGGATGGCGGCGCCGATCAGGCTGGCGACGATCAGGTTCTTGCGGCGGATGACGTCGGGCGTGGTGGACTGGCTCACGATTCGTCCCGCGACTCCTTGCCGGGCCGGTCGCGGTGCTCATCGATGCGGCCGGCCGTCGGATCGTCCGGCGAGCGCTTGTCCTGACGCTTGTCGCCCTTGCCGGGCAGCTGCTCGACCGGCGGATCGTTGCGGTACTCGTCCTCGTGCGCCGGGGGCGGCCGTCTGGTGCGCCTATCCTGCATGGGCTGTCTCCGTGGGGGGAACGGCAGTATCTAGAACGGCCGGGCGGGCCCCGCGTTGCCTCGACGGGCGGAGGCGTCCGGAAACGACGGCGACAATCGGGCCGGATGCCGTCAAAGTATCGGCGCCTCGGGCGGATCGCAGGGGCTTCTCACGCCGCGACGATACGACGAGGACGATGACTCCCAGCTTCAGCACCAGGGAATCGCCGGGCATGCGCAAGACCTGCGCGCGGCCCGTGGTGCTGAACTGCGATCGCGTCTATGCCGGCGCCGCGCTGACGTGCCTGACGTCGCTCTATCTCAACGCGCCGGCGCTGAACTTCGACACGAGCTGGTTCACGCGCGCGGACGACAGGGGCGCCGGCACACCTGAAATCCTGGCCGCGATCGACCGGCTGGCCGACACGTTCAACCGCCGCATCGAGCTGATCACGGTCGACGACCGGCGATTCGAAGGCCTCGCCCGGCCGCGACTGGAGTATCTCGGCACGGTCACCTACGACAGGCTCCTGATCGCCGATCTGATCGAGGCCGATTCGTTCCTGTATCTCGACAGCGACACCATCGTGCAGGCCGATATCGAGCCGCTCCTGGCGCTGGAGCTGGGCGAGCGGCTGGTTGCCGGCGCCGCCGATGGAGCCGGCGACTGGCTCGACCGAGAGCGTGGCCGGCTCGGCCTGGCTGCGGACGAACCCGTGCTCAACGGCGGCGTCATGATCGTCAATGCCCATGGCTGGCGCCGCGAGCGGGCGCTCGAGAAGCTGCTGGCGTGGCACGACGCCAATGCCGAGCGGATGGAGCTGGCCGACCAGGACCTGGTCAACGCGGTGTTCGCGGGCCGCAAGCACGTCCTCGACCGCCGGTGGAACGTGCTGCTGCACGCGCTGTCGGCCGAAGACTGCGAGCGCTTCGAGGCCGGGGCGTTTCGCGGCATCTTTCACTATTCCGGGCCGGCCAAGCCGTGGCTTGAGGCGACACCCGCGCCGGTGCGCGCCCTCTACGAGACCTACGCGGCGGTCAGCCCGATGCGAATGCCGATGCCGTAGAGGCCCGGCGGCGCGGCAGCGTCGAATTGCCGCCCTGCCGGCAGCCCGTCTCTTTCAGAGAGAAAAGCTTCTTCCACACTACCGCACACTGCATCTGCCCGTGCGTCCGGCGGCGATGACCGGCGCGCTGCTTTCGTCGGTCGCAGGGAGCGGGATTTGCCCATCCCAACGCGTGTAATCGCCACTTTCGGACGCAATTCGTGAAGTGCCGGGACTCTATCTCAGGTTGAACATGTTCCTGCCACATGTTTCTGAATGGTCGCTCACACGATTAGCGGGGAGGGTGTCGCGGGGTGAAAGCTCACTAATCAATTCAGTGATCTGTTTACAGTCAAATTGATGGATGAATATGAACTAACACTTCATATGCGATTAAGTGATCGTTGATTTAACTCAATAATCTTCTGAATTCTACTTCAAGTTCTATCTCATCTCGCATGAAAAATCATTTGTGTATATATCCAATGGATCACGTTAGATTCATTTCGTTTCAAGCATGCATTTCGAGTTTCGACTCACCGCATCGGGTTGGGTCAGGGCAGCGGGACCCCCACAGGTAGAGGAGGGGGTTCCGGCGGTGGATCGAAGACCGGTTCAGGGATGATGGGGGAAATTATGCTGAGCACAGTGTTGCAGCGCCTCAATCGGGCGGCCATCGGGCTGCCTGCGGGTGCCTTTGTGGCCTCGCTCGACGAGAGCCTAAATTGTCTGACCCTGCATGTCAGGGCCGGAATCGACATGGAAGCGGCGCGCCGGGATGCACGGAGGGCGCTCAGTCTGGCCGGCGTGGAGACGGCTGTGCAGGTTCAATCGCACACGCTGCGGTCCGTGGCGTCGCCGCGTTCGATCGAGCACTGGCTGAAGATGTTCGCCACCGGCACCGTGGTCTTCGATCCGACGCTGGTGGCCCAGCGCGCCCAGGCGCTGCTCGATGCCGCCAGGGCATGCCGGCGGGAGCTCGGCAAGCGGGTCACCGGTGTCTATTTCCATCCCGGCCAGCGGGTGATGTACGTCGTGATCCCCTCGGCCACGGATCAGGCCGGCGCTCTCGAGTGTCAGCGGCGCCTGCTCGGCTCGATCGGGAAGGGCGGACCCTTCGCCCTGCGGGTCACATCGAAGGTGCCGCGCGGCGACCTGACGGCTGTCGACTCGGCGTCGGCGCCCTTGCACCGCCGGCTGGCGCACTTCATCCGCCGTGCCATGGTGCCGGGCGCGGTCGCCGTGGCGCTGGCCTCGCTGGCGGTTCCGGCGGCGGCCAACACCGCGCATCGCGCGTCGAGCCCGCTCGACGTCGCGGTCGGCGCGACGAAGAACGGTCCGACCGACCGCTATGGCATGCTTCGGGGCCTGTCGGTGTTCTCCGACGGCCAGAGCCTGTCCGGCAATGGCACGTTCGCGACGGCCGGCCTGGCAAGCTTCTTTGGCGAGGAGAGCAAGCCGTCGGCCAACCCGATCATCCGCCTCGCGCAGGTGCGGCGACCCACGGTCATCATTCGCGACGCGGATCCGAACAGCCCGGATACCGCCGGCGACGTCACCGGCGCGGGCGCGGGCGACGGCCCGGCCACGGCCGGATCCTGAGCGACGTCCGAATCCCAGGGGTGGCGGGCGGCCGAAGCCGAAACGCAGGTTGAGCATTCTTCGGCGATTCCTGCCTATTGCCTGCCACTCCTGTCGAGCACCGTGATATTCTATTCATAGGGCAATCCGAGGTCTGGCTGGCGGGCCGAGGCCCTGCATGGTTGAAGTCATGGGCTCGCCATTTCCGGGTACGTTCTGCGCGCTTCCCTTCAAGCACGTCCGCGCTGGCAGCGAAGGCACCGTCCGCCCGCGCTGTGTGACCTCTTCGACCTCGAGCCGGTCGAGGGCGAGACGGTGACGCGCCCTGAGCCGATGGCGGTAGATGGCTTCGAACGGACCGGCGAGACGCCCGGCGTCAGGGGCGACACGCGCAGCAGGTCGGCGCGCGAGCGCGCATGCGCATGAGTCCAGCATGACGCGGGTCCTGATCGCCGGCGAGTTCGGCGCACCGCCGGAGCTGTTGCGCGATGCGCTGAGCATCGGCCGGGCGCTCGCCGATCGCGATTGCGACGTCAGCTATGCCATCGGCGACCCGGTATCGCTCGTCGATTTCGCCGGCGCCTGGGTTCCCGGCGATCTCCTTCAGGCGCCACTGCCGCGCGATGCGCTGCAACGCGCGGCGAAGCGCCCGCCCGTCGACGGCTTTGCCGACGCGATGGCCACCAACGGCTTCGACGACAGTAAGGGGCTGATGACGCTGGTCGACGTCTGGATGCGCCTGATCGACAGCGTGAAGCCCGACGTCATCTACGCCTTTGGCGCCCCGATCGTCTGGATGCTCGGCCCATCGGTCGCGCGCACCGTCGCGCTCGGTCACGGCTGCTGCCTGCCGCCGATACTGGGCGATTCGTTCCCGCGTTTGTCGGCGGACTCGACACCGATCGCCTCGGACGAGACGCTGCTCGCCAACGCCAACGCAGCGCTCGTGCGGGCCGGCCGCGCCGAGCTTGGCGCGCTGTCGGACGTTCTCGGGCGCTGCCATCAGGTGCTGTACGGCGTGCCGGCTTTCGATCCCTACCTGAAGCTGCGCCGCACCGGCTCGGCCGGGCTGCTGGGCGGCGCCGTGGCGCCAAGCCCGGTCGAGGGGGCGCCGGCGCTGGCGGCCTTCCTCGATGTCGCGTGCCCCGGCGTGGAGACGATGGTCCTCGCCCTGGCCGGCGGTGTTCCGGGCGCGGCCGTCGACGTCTTCGTCCATGGCGGCACGACCGGCATGCGGCGCTTCCTCGAGCAGCATCCGAAGGCGACGGTCTGGGACGAGCACGCCGCGCTCCTCGAGCACGCGCGTCATGCCAGCGCGATCATCCATCACGGCGAGCACGACGTTGCCCAGCGCGCGCTCCTGCTCGGCCGTCCGCAGCTGCATGTGCCGTGGACCCGCGAACAGAAGGCGCTCAACGCGAGCACGAGCAGGATGGGGTTTCAGTGGACCCGGACGCCGAACGTCTCGGTGGACGAATTCGCCAGCACCTTCCGGGCGATCGTCAAGGACGGCGCTCCGCTCGCCGCCGCGCAGCGTCAGGCGCGACAGCTGGCGAAGGACGCCCTGCCCGACGCGCTGCCCGCGATCCTCGAGGCGGGCGGGCTGGCAGCCGCCTAGCGCGGCCCTCGGGCAGCCTTGCTCGTCAGCCGTTCCTGTACAGTCGCTTGCCCTTGATGATCCACCTCAGTCGCTCGAGCCTGCGGTGGATGCCAGGCTCCGGGCTGAGCATGCAGGCCCTCAGCATCGACCAGAACGAGGCCCGGCCCAGCCAGTAGAGGTTGGTCGTCCGCCACTCGTTGCGGTCGATGTCGACGTCGAAGCGGATGCCCAGCCGGTCCATGAGCTGGCGCATCGCGAACATGCGCCATTCGATGCGGCGCACGTCGCTCTCGCGGATCTCCCTGGAGCGGTACAGGTAGCGGGTGCGGCCGGCGGCGTAGAGATTGGACCCGTGCAGCAGCCGCAAGGTCAGGGCATCCGGTTCGGAGGCGACCTCGGACGTCACGACGCAGTAATCGGCGATGATGGTGTCGGCGCCCTCACGGACCGCGTAGGTCGGGATCGGGATCGCCTTCTGGATGTGCGCCGTGCGCAGCACAAGGACGGAGGTGATGGGACTCCACCAGGTTCCGCCCGAATTCAGGTAGGTGCGCCGGTAGTCGCCGCTGATCAGCGGGACTGGCTGAGGCGGGCCGACCTCCTTGCCATGCGGGTCGATGTTCTGGAAGCGGTGATAGAGCAGCGCGGCGCGCGGATGCCTGGCCGCCATGGCGACCATGCGCTCGACCTTGTCCGGCAGCCAGCAATCGTCGGCGTCGAGCAGCATGATGAGCTCGCCCCGCGCCAGGGGAATGCCGACATTGAAGGCGTGCCCCTGGCCGCCGTTCTCCGTGCGCACCCAGCGCACCCTGTGGCCGTACTGCGCGGCCAGCGCCGGGGTGAAATCGGTCGAGCCGTCGTCGACGAGGATGATCTCGATGTTCGGATAGGTCTGGTTGATGACGCTGTTGATCGCGAACGGGAGATAGCGCGCGTAGTTGTATGAATTGATCAGCGCGGTGACGAGAGGACGATCGGTCGGCATCTATTGGCGTCGGCGAAGGCCGCGAAACGGAAGAACTCCATCTGGGCGAGTCTATGCCGGCGATCGGCCGAATGAAAGCGCCCCCGGCCGCCTGACGGCCGGGGGCGAAAGGCTCACTGCCCGATGTGCTCGCGCTCGCGCTCGCTGCCGCTCGCGCTGAGGGATGCGAACAATCCCTGTCGCGACGGCGCCGAGCGCCGCGCGCAGATCGGCTCCGCGGCCGCCGCGGTCATGTTCAGCTTCTCGGCCATGACGCCGCAGGCGATGCGGGCGATGTTCGGCATCGAACCCGTCACCGGCACACGCGGGTCGTACAGCGTGGCGAGGACGACCTCGTCGATCTCCGTCAGGTGCGCCTGATTGACGTACCGGTAGCTCAGGACGGAGTAGGCGGTCTCGGGGTGCGACCGCAGGCCGAAGCCGTGCAGGATCTCGTGATTGATGCAGCGCGTCAGCCGGGCGGCGTTCGTCAGGTTCACGTGCACCTCGACCGTGGCCATGCGACCCCAGTCGTCCCAGTCGACGGCCGACAGGCAGGGGGTCCTGCCATTCGACTCGCGAGTGCTGGCCTTGATCAGGAAGTTGCGGCGTGGATCGCTGACGGCGACGCGCTCGACGTTGACCCGGGTGAAGGCGGCCAGGGTGCGGACCATGTTCTCGGCTTCACCCGCGACGCGCTCGAGGCCCGGGGTGTCGGCGATGGCCAGGTAGATCGTGCCGGTCCAGCGGGCCAGCTCCTGGGCGCGCGAGCCGTTGACCCGCATCGCGCTCTCGTCGAAGGCGCGCACCAACTCCTCGAGCCGGCGGCTCTGATCAGGTGCATCCGTGGCGTGGGTTACCGGGATGATCGCACTGACCGCCAGACCGGCAGCCAGCACGCCCGCCGAAATATGGCGGACAAAATAATTCTTCATATCCTATCCAATGACTGAGAAAATGAATTTGAAATAAGATACGTAATATCAAAACTGTATCACTCATCATAAATGCAATCAATTACGAATGTTCCCCAACCGCATGGAATTAGTCCGTTTTGGTGAAGGCTACTGCAAAAGCATAAAACCAGCGGCAGAACAAAGCATAAGGGGCTCTTCCTCGCGGCGTGCGGGGTCAGCGTCGACGCATCTCCAACCTGATCGTCATGACCGCCGCCTCCACCGTCGATCGCCCAGCGAATCCACCAGTTCAGGGGATTGCGCCTATCGCCAACGGCGTGCCGAACCCGGCCGGCTTGCAACCACGAAGCAATCCGCTAGACTTGTCGCAGGACCAGTGCAGTCCCAGGGGGGCAAAGTTGGGGAAGCGCGGGGTTGAGTCGGCATCGACTGCGCTGAAGAGTGCGGTCGTCGTGGTCGTTCTGGGTGCTGGCATGCTTGGCTCGGGCGGGCCGGCATCGGCGCAGCGGATTGGCGGTCATGTGGTTTCGGTTGGTGGGTCGGTGACCATCTCGGCACCCCCGACAGTGAGTCCGGTCACCATATCGGGCACCATCGCGACCGGCGGCACCATCACGTTGAACGCCGGCGGCAGCCTCGGTATCCCCGGCACCATCTCGATCACCTCTGGTGCGTCGGGCGGTGGCAGCCAGCGGGTGATGGTCCTGGCTGCTCCTCCTCCGCCTACGATTCCGCCCCCGTCCGCCGTCACGACGGCGACAGTCCGGCCTGTCGGCCGCGCGCCATCGCCCGTCGTCAATCCCGCCCTTGGCCTTGTGCCCATCGATCAGCGCGCCATCACCGTGCGCGAGGGCGGCCTTGTCGGCCTCGCCGGCCCGTCGTCGGGCATGAGCGGTGCGATCATCGCCACCCTGGACAAGCTCACCATCGGCGGCGCCGATGCATTGACCGTCGATCTCGCCGGCGATGGCCTGCTCAGGCTGCAGGTCGCGCGGCCTGTGGTCGACGTCCATGGCAAGCCGTTGTCGCCCGCAGGGGGCACCGCGACACTCAGCGCGCGTACGGCGCGCGACGTGGTCGATGGCGTGACCAACGCCCAGGGCCGCGCGGCCGCCCACAGCGTCGCCAACGAAGGCGGCGTGATCGTCTTCGGCGGCGCGCCGCCCGAATAATAGAAGTCCCGCGGTCAATCGGCGGCGCGCGACGGGGCGGAGGAGGTCGGCCGCCGCTCGATGCTCGCGCCGGCACGCGCCAGGCCGTCGAACACGACGCCGGCCACCTCGGCGGCATCGACGCGCCTGCCGCGCTGCCATTCGCAGAACAGCCCGGCGAGCTCGGGCGCGACGGCGTCGGCGAAGGCCCGTGGCGCGAGGCTGGTCTCACCGCCCGCGCGCCGCAACGCCTCGTACGCCGCCAGCGCCTCGGCCTGCGGATCCGGCGACAGGCGCGAGCCCATCCTCAGGATCACTTCGACCAGGATGACGATGCGGAAATGCTCGATGAAGGCCGCGCGATCCATCGGGCTGTCCTCTCCTTCAGCATGGATGTTCGCTATTTGTTCTATAGAGGCGGCCCTCACGTCAAGGGTCAGGCGTCGAAGCTCAGCAGCCGCGCGGCGTAGTTGACCTCGTGCAGCAGGCCCTTGTTCGACCAGGTCCGCTTGATCGCGGCGCCGCTGGTCTCGCTCAGCACGTCGACAAGCGTGCCCTTGTAGAGGCTGATCTTCTTGATGTCGGGATTGAACCCCAACGTGCCGCTGTGCCCGGTCTTGGCGTAGTTCATCTTCTCGTTGCGCTTGTAATGGATCGAGCACGCGCTGCCGCCATAGTCGGGGGCGTACTCGACATAGGTGCCGTCGCGCGGCGCGACGATTGACGTGTCGAAGCCGCGTACAGGGCCGTGCCAGCCGCCGTTCAAAGTGCCGGCCACCTGGGTCATCTCGGCCTGCCACGCTGCCTGCTTGTTGTTGCTGTTGGCGTAGCGGACATCGTGGTTGCAGCTGCCGTACAGCGCGGCGATCGGGCCGGCGCCGCGCCCGCCGATGAAGTTGTTGAAGGCGTTGTAGGCGGTGGTCAGCTGGGCCGGCTGGGTGGTGTCGATGTGCAGCCCGAACATGCTGTTGTTGGTCAGCACCACGATGCCCATGCAGACCAGGAGGTGGGGGAACCCGACCAGGTCGTTGGCCTCGCCGACTTCCAGCTCGTTCAGGTAGACAGCCATCGCCTTTCTCCCCCTGTGCGTGTGGACCATGCCGCCGATGTCAGCCGGCGGCAATGCTAAACTACTGTCCAAACTGGTGCAAATTTCTCCTTTACATTCAGAGATATGTGAGCGATTATTGATTTATATTGTCGCGGTCATATTCTGGGCCAAATTGATGAGACGTCGGAACACCAAGGCGCTGCCGCTGCAGTTCCATGATCCGGCCTTCGCCGATTTCAAGGTCGAGGCCATCGCCGAGCAGGATGTTCTGTCGGGCGATCCGATCGCGCGCCGCGCGCCGCTCGAGCAGGCCGGCGACGGCACCCAGGTCGGCCTGCGCGACTATTCCACCGGCCGTTTCCGCCGCCACTACGAGGCCGACGAGGTGGTGCATGTCGTCGAAGGCACCGGCGGCGTGATCGACGAGAACCATCGCGTCTGGACCCTGCGGCCGGGCGATACGCTGACCTTCCGCCAGGGCACCGAGGCGCTGTGGCAGATCCCGGAATACCTGCGGCTGCTGGCAATCACCTGTCCCGCCCGCAGGCCGCCGGTGGCGCGCCGCGTCCTGCAGGCGATGGGCACCGCCAGCGTCGCGGTCGCCGGCCTCACCCTGATCGGCGTGACGACGGTCGCCACCGTCGCGGCATCGATGATCGGCAGCTGAACCTCACCACGATCTGCGCAGCAGCTCGGAGAGGTTGCCGGTTTCGACCGCCTCGACCCGAAAGGCCCAGCCGGTATAGTCGGCTTGCGTGATCTGCGAGACCTTCAGCACAGAGAGCTGGAAGTTGACCGCCACGCCCTTGCCCGCGACGCGCTCCACGGAGCCGCGGTTGAACTTCAGCTCGATCGCGCCGCTGCCGACCGATTCGACCTTCACCGGCACGCCGAGCGAGGCCGCGGTGCCGAACTCGAAGCGCGCTTCGTCGGCGCGCAGCAGCTGGCTGACCAGGACGAGCTTGTAGATGTCGGGCTGCTTCAGGGCGGCGTGCAGGTAAAGGCTGTTCTCGACCTCGCCCCGGTTCTCGTTGGTGATCGTGCTGTTGAGGTAGTCGGCCAGGAAGCCGGCCGGATTGGCGAGCGGCTCGGTGCGGTAGTTGATGTAGGTGATCTTGAGGTTGCGCTCGACCGCGGCCCGGGCCTCGGCCGTCGCCAGGCCGGAATAGCTGCCGCTCGCCTTCAGGCCGAATCCCCTGATGTTGCCGGCTTCGCGCCGGGCGCCGGATTCCTGGCGCGCCAACGCGGTGGGTTCGACGGGAATGGTCATCAGCTTGGTGAGCGTGTCGTTGTCGCGGTTCCAGACATAGAGCTCGCCCAGCGTGCGCGCGCCGCTGTTGATGTAGCCCGTCGAGGTCCAGGCGTTGCTCAGGTCGACCGTGTAGACCGGATCGCAGGCACTCGCGCCCAGGGCAAGGCAGGCCAATCCCAGCTGCAGGATCCTCATGATGGCGTCCCACGCGACGAGCCGCGCGCCTTCGCGGCGGCGTGCGAGCCTAACGCAGGCGGGCGGGGCGAGGACAGTGACCAATCGCCGGACGCGGCGTGATCATTGATCACGCCGCCACTTGGGCGATCGGCAGTCGGTGTTGATCACCAGCGTGCCCGGCTGGCGCGCCCCGAAAGCGAGATGCGTGAGCTCGTGCGTGTCGCTGGTCGCGATCACCTGGTGATTTCCGACATCGTCTCGAAGCGCAGTTCCATCGTCAGGGGCTCGTTGATGTACGCGGTGAAGCGGGCGATCTTCACGCGCTGCATCGTGACCCGCCGGTTCGGCTGGAACACCGTGACCGAGCTGAAGACCGTGCCCTTGTCGGCTGCGTCCCGGATTTCCTGGCGCTGGGGGGTGGCCTTGCGGTCCGCTTCGGTCTTCACGATCGGATCCGCCATGTGGACGAAGGCGTCGCGCACGCTGCGTACCCAAAGCCGGCGCATATGTCCGGGATAGCCCCTGCCGTCCGCACCTTTGCCGTCCTGTCCCAGCTTGAAGTCACGGACCTCGAACCGGGGCGGCCACTTTCCCAGCGGCGGGTTGAACATGATGTACGTTGCCATCGGTGTCCCCACCAATGTGACGGAAGGCAAACGCAACCGGGCTATTGTACCAAACATTTTGCAGGCGCGCTCACGGTGGCAGCGCCAGCGCGGCGAAGCGGTTGAGCCGGCGGATGCTGTCGATCGTCAGCGGCAGCAGGCGGCGCTCGAAGGGCACGAAGCCGCGGCGGCGGGCATGGGCCAGGCTGTCGAGCAGCACGAAGAGCTCGGCGCGACGGGCGGTGGCGTAGGCGCGAGTCGCGGGGGCGATGGTCGATGGGGCGACGGTCGGGCGGGCGTCCGGCGCGCGCATCGCTCAGACGGGGTCGACCGGCACACAGCCGATCTCGACGCGCTCCACGTCAAGCGGCAGACGCACGCGCGCGCGCAGCCGGGAGGCTTCGCTGGCGGCCTGCAGCAGCAGTTGGGTCAGCCGGCTGGCGGCCTCCTTGTCGGCGTCGTCGGCGAATTCGCTGCGCGCCGGCGCGATCGCCCACAGCGTCTCGATCATGCGCTCCAGCGCAGCGAGGCTGGCGGTCAGCGCCGCCCTGGTGGTTTCGCGCATGGCATCGGCTCCGCCGCCCGGAGGGAGAAGGGGCGGGACATCGGGGTCCCGGGCGTGGGAGGCATTGCCCGGGACCCCTGTCCCCTCTGCCGGCGGCGCTTACAAGGAGGGGTGCCACCGGCGCAAAGGGATATTCTAAAAAATGGAAAAATAAGTCAACCTTAATTTTCTCAAAAGGGAAATATGGAGATTGGCCTGGCGGCAAACCCTTGCTGTTTTCGCGGTTCTTGAAGGCTCAACGAACGAGCGAGATGAACTCCTCGAACTTGCCGGCGGCGCTGCGGCCCAGCTCGGGCGGGAAGGCGAGGTTGAAGTGGAAGCCGTCGCCGAACTTGCGGCGCGCCCAGTCGAGCACATGGGCGATCTCGACCTCGGCCAGCGGGCGCCGGGCGGCCAGGCGCAGCTCGATGCGGTCGGGCGCGGTCTGCGCGAACTGGTAGTGGCGGATCGGCGCCAGCGACAGCAGCGCGCCGATGTCGCCGGCCGACAGCAGCGGCCAGCGCTCCGAACCGTCGGGCAGGCGCAGCATGTTCTGGCGCCGGCCGAGGATGGCCTCGATCGCCGGCAGGCCGCGGCCGCAGGCGCAGGGTCCGCTCGCGGTGCGCGCGTAGTCGCCCAGGTCGTAGCGCAGCAGCGGCATGGCGAGGTTGTGCAGCGGCGTGACGATCACGCGGCCAATGGCGCCGGGCGGCGCCGGTACGCCCTCCTCGTCGAGGATCTCGATCAGCGCGCTCTCGGCCTGCAGGTGATAGCGCTCGTGTCCCGCCGCGCCGTCGGGACACTGGAAGGCGAGGTAGCCGCATTCGCGCGTCGAGTAGGTGTCGACCACCGGCACGCCCCAGCGTTCGCGGCAGAAGTCGCGCAGGCCCGGCGCCAGGACCTCGGAGATGGTCAGCACCTGCCTGAGCCGCCCGGGCCGGAAGTCGCCCGCCGCGCGCAGCAGGCGGTCGAGCAGCGTGGGATGGGTCAGCAGGTAGTCGGGCGATTCGCGCTCGAGCCATTCGAGCTGCTGCTCGATCGGCGTGGCGATGTTGAGGCTGACGCAGGGGCCGGTGCGGAAGATGTCGCCGGTCGAGAAGCCCCAGCTGTCGTAGCGCTTGCCCTCGGGCCACAGCGCCTTGCCCTTGTCGGAATAGCGGATCACCGCGAGCTTCGCCGAAAGATCGCGGCCGTGCCAGAGATGCTCGCGCACCGTGAAGGCGCTCCACAGCAGCTCCCACATTTCCGAATGCACGGCGCGGATCGGCTGGCCGGTCGAGCCCGACGTGAAGGTCTCCGACAGATCGCCGTGGCCCTCGGGCATGCTCGGGCTGAGCAGCGCGTCGCCGGCCTCCTGGATCTGCCGGCGCGTGAGCGGCGGCAGCATGTGCCAGCGCGTCCAGAACGCCTCGCCCTCGGGCGCCTCGATCAGCCCGCGCAGCCGGCCGCGCCAGAACGGCACGTGTGAATCGGCATGCGCCAGCAGGCGGCGCAGCTGCGCCTGCTGAGCCTGGCGCAGGCGTTCGGGCGGCCACCACTGGCTGCGCTCGAGCTGGTACAGGAAGGACAGGCTGGCCATGCCGCGGCCCGAGACGGCGGCGGGGAAGGCGATGTCGGGCAGCGCGCTGGCGAAGGGCGGATCGATCATGCGTGCGCGCCATCCTGCGCGGCGAAATGTGGCCACAGAACGGCCCCGGGCGACGTGCACGTTTTGGCCATATTCGGCGACCAGTCTGCTGGCCAGGATCGGGCGAGAGGCGTCATGTCGATCAAGAGAAAAGCCGGACTGCTGGTCGGCGTCATCGGCGCGACAGCGACCTTGGCCACCACCGCCGAGGGCGGCGAAGGCGGGGAGCGCGGCCGCGGCAAGAAATGGCGGCCGCACTACCATGTCGTGGTGCCGGCCGCGCCGGTCTATGTCTTGCCGCCGCGTGCCTATCACGCGCCGCCGCCGATGTACTACGCGCCGCCACCGCCGGCGTACTACGCCCCGCCGCCGGTGCGCTACGCGCCGCAACCGATCTACCCGGGCCTGGGCAGCGTGCATTTCGGCGTCACGGTGCCGTTGCGCTGAGGCGCAGGCTTTCCTGTCATTCCGGGCGCAGCGAGGAATCCGGCGGAAACGCCTGGCTTCCTCGCTGCGCCCGGAACGACAAGGTGGTCCGTCCCCGTCAGCGGAAGAAGACCAGCGTCACCAGGATGAACAGCGGCAGCAGGCAGACGACCGACCAGCCCATGTAGCCGAAGAAGCTCGGCATGCGGATGCCGCCATCCTCGATCACCGCCTTGACCATGAAGTTGGGCGCGTTGCCGATATAGCTCATGGCGCCCATGAAGACCGCGCCGCAGGAGATCGCGGTCAGCGTTCCCGCGAGCGCCTCCATCAGCCGCCCGGCGTCGCCGCCGGCGAGGTTGAAGAACACCAGATAGGTCGGCGCGTTGTCGAGGAAGGCCGACAGGATTCCGGTCATCCAGAAATACCACGCGTTGATCGGCGTGCCGTCGGCGCCGCTGACCATGGCGACCAGCGGCGCCATCGCGCCGCCGGTGCCGGCCTTGAGGATGGCGATGGCGGGGATGATGGTGAGGAAGATGCCGGCGAACAGCTTGGCGACCTCGAGGATCGGCGCCCAGGTGAAGCCGTTGTTGGCGCGCGCCGCCCGCGACGTCAGCTTGATCGAGGCGGCGGTGATGAGCAGCAGTGCCGCGTCGCGCACCAAGTTCTGCAACTCGACGTCGACATGGTAGATCGTGAACGTCACGCCGGGCTTCCACGTGCCGCTGAACAGCACGAGGCCGACGATCGCCATCAGCAGCACGATGTTGATGCCGCCCTGCATCCGCACCGGCGAGTCCGGCGTCGGGTCGACCGGCAGGTGGCCCTCCTTGCGGTACCAGTAGCTGTCGAGCGCGTAGAACGCGCCGAGCAGGATGACGCTGCACAGCAGCATCGGCGCCAGCAGGTGGGTGGTCGGCCAGAAGAACGACACGCCCTTGAGGAAGCCCAGCAGCAGCGGCGGATCGCCCAGCGGGGTCAGCGCACCGCCGATATTGGCGACCAGGAAGATGAAGAAGACGAAGACGTGCGTCTTGTGCCTGCGATCGTCGTTGGCACGCATCAGCGGGCGGATCAGCAGCATCGCCGCCCCGGTGGTGCCCATCCAGCTCGCCAGCATGGTGCCCGCCGCCAGGAGCGCCGTGTTCATCGACGGCGAGCCGTGCAGGTTGCCGGTGATGCAGATGCCGCCGGTCACCGTGAACAGCGCCAGCAGCAGGATGATGAACGGCAGGTACTCGAGCAGCGCGGTATGCGCGACCTCGTAGGCGGCGACCGGCAGGCCGTGCATGGAGGCGAAGGGCACGATCAGGGCGAGCGCCCAGCCGGCGGAGATCTTGCCGTAGTGGTGGTGCCAGAATTGCGGCGCCAGCAGCGGCATCAGCGCGATCGACAGCAGGATGCCGCAGAACGGCAGGATCCAGACCAGGCCAAGCTTCGCGCCGTCGACATGCGGCGCGTTGCCGGCGGCCAGCGCCGGCGTGGCGCCGAGGGCGACGAGAGCGCCGGCGAGGGCGACGACGAGATGGATCAGGCGAATTCGCGCCGTCATGAATACTCCTGCTGGTTCACATCCGCCGGCCGGCGCGTCGCGCGCGCCGGCCGGCCGTTCTGGTACCCGGGATGGCAAATGCCCATTACAGCCCCACTGTCATCCCTCACTGACAGTCGGTGCTAGCCCGGTTCCTTGAGGAAGCGGCGGTTCCGCTCGCGCAGCTCTGCGTCGGCCTCGCCGTAGAGGAAGGGAAGGTACACGAAGCGCTCGCCCCGTGTGACATCCGTCGCCTCGTGCAGCAGCGAGCAGGAGAAGACGATCGCGCCGCCCGTCGGCGGGCGGTAGGTGCGCTGGCCGAACTCGGGGAAGCGCAGGTCGCCGCCCTCGTATTCCTCGGCGTTGAGGTTGAGCGACACCGCGAAGCGGCGATGCGCCGTGCCCCTGGTCGTGTTGTCGCGATGCGGGCGGAAGAAGCCGCCGCTCTCGGCGCCGTAGCGCGCGACGATGTGGCGCTCGATGCGGGTGGCGGCGAACTGGAACGAGCGGGCGATCTCCGGCGCCAGCCGGTTGTGGATGCGGAACATCGCCGCCTTGAGCAGGCCCTCGTCCTGGATCGCGCAGTCGCTGCGCCGCTTGAAGCCATGGTCGAGGACGCCGACCGTCAGCCCGTCCTTCTCGCGCATGAAGCCGGAATCCTGCCCGCCGCGCTGGCGGTAGTGCTCGATGAGCGCGCGGCAGAGCGCCGGCTCGAAGACGCGCTCGACCAGCAGGACCGGCGCGTGGTTGGCATCGGCCGACGCGGCATGATGCAGGTGCAGGCGGCGCAGCTCGGCGAGGATCGGCGCCAGGCAGGGCCGGCGCTCCTTGAGCTCGACGATCTGCAGGAAGCGGAAATTGCGGTCCAGCACGAAGATCCGTGGCGCGACCCGCGTGCGCTCGCCGGGCTGCGGCGCGCAGAGCCCATAGGCGGCCGCCGCCTTGCGCTCGTAGTCCATGAAATAGCGGATGCCGGGCGTCTGCTGGCGGATGCCGAGGCTTTCGAGCTGCGCCGGGTCGGACACGGCGAAGAACAGCGACGCCTGCTCGTCATCGAGCGCGTCGCGCAGCACGCGCAGCTCGGCCATCAGGCCCTTCATGGCCTCGCTCGCCGGCGCGCCGGGGAAGACGAGAATCGTGCTGCGGCCGGCGGCGGCGTGGAAATGGAACTCGGGATTGCTCGGCGTCGGGAGGACGAAGTCGGCGGCGCGCTCGCCGATCGCGGGTTGGCGTGACATGTCGGGGACCCGATGGGATCTCAGGGCGGGCTGGCGAAAAGGCGGCCCCCGTCCGGGGACGGGGGCCAGGTTGCGGATCGCCGTACTGTATGCGGAGCAGCGGCCGCGGGCGACTGCGGGCGCGCCGTACGCCTGGCGATCCGGGTCGGTGTGCTGTTGAGGGCTCGTCTCATGCGGGCTCGTCCGGCCGATCCGGCATGCGGGCGAGCGCGCGCGCGGCCCGAGGCTGTCGGCGAGATGGCGATGATGGGGACGCGGGTCGCCCGCCCGTCCGCGCGGGACGACCGGGCCGGGCGTCGGTCAGGCTGGCGGAGGGGCCCGCGGCCGATGGGCGGTGCCGGCGACCGACGAGGCGACGGTCTGGCGCTCGTATCCGCGGGCCGCGCGGGCGGCCGGGATCGCCCAGTCATGCGAGAATCGCTGACGCTCGACGAAGAAGTCCTTGCCGCCGCTGGTCGTGCGCACCAGGCGCGCCCGCGACGGCTGCTTGCCGACGCTGGCCTTGGCTATGCCGATCGGCGTGCCGAAGGACGCCCGGTCGAGCAGCGGATCCGGCACGGATCGCGCATTGCGGAAGTCCTCGGTCAGGAACAGATGAAGCAGCGCGCCGACGATGAAGGCCGCCAGCGCGACGCACGACCTCATGGCGCGGGCACGCTGGCTTTCAGTCATCGGCCGAAGGCGAACCTGATTGGCGGCACGGGCGAGATCTCGGCGGCTGTCGCTGTCCTGCGTCGAGTTATAGCCCCGAACCACCGCGCCGCAAGAGGGCGGCGTGCTCAGTCGCGCCAGGGATTGACGATCTCCATCACCACCGACTGGAAATCCGCCGCGTTGCGCGTCACCAAGGTCAACCCGTGGACGGCGGCGGTGGCGGCGATGAAGGCGTCCATGGCGCCGATCGGCCGGCCCGCCGCGTCGCGTCGCGCCACCAGCACGCCCCACCGATCGGCGATGGCCCGGTCGACCGGCAGGATGCGGTCCGCGAAGCGCAGCGGCAGCTGCTCGCGCAGCCAGGCATCAAGGCTGTGCCGCCGCCTGCCGTCGGCCAGGCGATCGATGCCGTGGCGAAGCTCGGCCAGGCTCACCACGCTCAGGAACACGCGGTCCTCGTCGGCCGCCGCCAGCCAGGCGACGACCCCGGGGTCGGGTCTCGGCCTGACCCACTCCGACACGACATTGGTGTCGAGCAGGAAGCTCACAGCGCGACCTTGCGCGCCCGATCCTTCCTGCGTGCGACGGCGAGACCCGAGCCGCGCAGCGGCGAGGCGGCGAAGAACTCCGCCAGATTGCCGGTGCGCTTCGACTTGCGCTCCCATTCCTCGGCCGACACGACGATGGCCGCGGCCCGGCCGCGGCGGGTGATGGTCTGCGGCCCCTTGGCCCGCGCCTGCTCGATCATCTCGCTGAAGCGCGACTTGGCCTCGGCGACGGTCCAGTTGTCCATGGCCACCTCCCGGCTCAAATGACTATATGGTCATGATAGTCATCTGGCGGAGAAACGAGAATACCCTTCCCCCGGAGGGGGAAGGTGCCCGAAGGGCGGAAGGGGGATGTTGAAGACGAACGCAGGAGTCCGTCTTCGACATCCCCCTTCCGTCGCTGCGCGCCACCTTCCCCCTCCGGGGGAAGGTATGAGCTCACCACGACGGCAGGAAGCTCGCGAACTTCTGCGCCATGAAGGCCTTCACCTCGGGCGAGCGGTAGCTCTCGACCAGGATCTTCACCCAGGGCTTGTCCTTGTCGGCCGTGCGCACGGCGATGACGTTGACGTAGGGGCCCTGCGGGTCCTCCTGCAGGATGGCGTCCTTGGCCGGGTCGAGGCCGGCCTGCACGGCGTAGTTGGTGTTGATCGCCGCGGCGGCGACGTCGTCGAGCGAGCGCGAGGTCTGCGCCGCGTCGATCTCGACGATCTTGAGCTTGCGCGGGTTGTCGACGATGTCGAGCGGCGTCGGCTTCAGCCCGACATTCGGCTTGAGCTTGATGATGCCCTTGGCCTGCAGCAGCAGCAGCGCGCGGCCGCCATTGGTCGGATCGTTGGGGATGGCGATCGAGGCGCCGACCGGCACCTCGGCCCAGCTCTTGTGCTTCTTCGAGTAGATGCCGAGCGGCACGGTGTAGGTCTGGCCCACCGAGTCGATCTTGAACTTGCGGTCGTTCTTCTGGTTGTCGAGGTAGGGCTGGTGCTGGAAGGCGTTGGCCTGGATCTCGCCCGAATCGAGCGCGGTGTTGGGGATGATGAAATCGGTGAACTCGACGATCTGGATCGTCAGTCCCTTCTTGGCGGCGACCGCCTTCACCGCCTCCATGATCTGCGCCGGCGGGCCGGCGGTGACGCCGACCTTGATGGTGGTCTGGGCCGCGACGCTCGCGGCGCCGGCGAGCAGCGAGGCGGCGAGGGCCGTGATGAACAGACGACGTGAGGACATTGGGGGCTTCTCCTTATGAATGTCGCTTGCGCTTGTCGAGCCGGCGCGCCAGCCGGTCGCCCAGGCTCTGCACGGCCTGGACGATGAGGATGAGGACGACGACCACGGCGGCCATCACGTCGGGCATGAAGCGCTGGTAGCCGTAGCGGATGCCGAGATCGCCCAGCCCGCCGCCGCCGACGGCGCCGACCATGGCCGAGTAGCCGATCAGGCTGACGGTGGCCAGCGTGAGCGCCAGCGCGATGGCCGGCAGCGCCTCGGGCAGCAGCACCTTGATGACGATCTGCAGCGGCGTCGCGCCCATGGCCCGCGCCGCCTCGATCAGGCCGTGGTCGAGCTCGCGGATCGCCGCTTCGACGAGTCGCGCGATGAACGGCGTGGCGGCGACGGTGAGCGGCACGATGGCCGCCGCCGTGCCGATCGAGGTGCCGGCGATCAGCCGCGTGAAGGGGATGATGGCGACGACGAGGATGATGAATGGCGTCGAGCGCGTGGCGTTGACGATCAGGCCCAGCACGCGGTTGGCCCACGGCGAGGCGAACAGCTCGCCGGTGCGGCTGGTGGCGAGGAAGACGCCCAGGGGCAGGCCCAGCGCCGTGCCCAGGCCGGCGGCGACCGCGACCATCATCAGCGTGTCGAGCGTGGCGTGGAAGATCGCCAGCAGGACCTCAGGCGACATGGCCGAGCACCTCCGTGCGCAATTCCTGGCGCGCCAGCTCGGCGACGACCGCCTCCAGCGCCGCATCGGGGATGGCGATGGTAAGCGTGCCGAACGGCCGGCCGGCGATCGAGTCGATCTGGCCATGCAGCAGCGAGACCTCGATCGACAGCGCGCGCGCCAGCTGGCCCAGCACGCGATCGCCCGACTGCTCGCCGCTCCACACCACCTTCACCACCGCCTGGCTGCCGGCGAAGGGCTGCGGCTTGAGGCGGCCGGCGATGTCCTGCGGCAGCGTCGAGCCGGTCACCGAGCCGACGAAGGATCGCGTCGTCGGGTGCGAGGGATGGGCGAAGATGTCGAAGGTCGCGCCCTCTTCGATGATGCGCCCGGCCTCGAGCACGACCACCGTCTCGGCGATGCTCTTCACCACCGCCATCTCGTGGGTGATCAGCAGGATGGTGAGCCCGAGCTCGCGGTTGATGCGCTTGAGAAGCGCCAGGATCTGCGCGGTGGTCTCGGGGTCGAGCGCCGAGGTCGCCTCGTCGCTGAGCAGCACCTTGGGCGCGGTGGCCAGCGCGCGCGCGATGCCGACGCGCTGCTTCTCGCCGCCCGACAGCTCGGCCGGGTAGCGGTCGCGCTTGCCGGCAAGGCCGACGAGCTCGAGCAGCATGAGGACGCGATCCCTGATCTCGCTCGCGGGACGCCCGGCGATCTCCAGCGGCAGCGCCACGTTGCCGAAGGCGGTGCGCGAGGACAGAAGATTGAAGTGCTGGAAGATCATGCCGATCGAGCGCCGCGCCTCGCGCAGGCCGCGCTCGTCGAGCGCCGAGATCACCGTGCCGTCGACCGTGACGGTGCCCGAGCTCGGCTTCTCCAGCCCGTTGACCAGGCGGATCAGGGTCGACTTGCCCGCGCCGCTGCGGCCGATCACGCCGACGATCGCGCCGGCGCCGACCGAGAGCGACACGCCGTCGAGCGCGCCGACCTCGGGCGAGGCGCGGCGCGCGGCGTAGGTCTTGCGCACGTCCTCGAAGACGATGACCGGCCGCGAGCGGGCGGCTGGCGACTCGAGGTCGTGGGTTGCGGGCGGGGCGGTGATGGCGGTCACAGGGGCGAAACCGGGGGAAGGCGGCGCGCGGCTATTGCATCGACCGCACGCGGACGTCAACCAAGACGCCTGCAAGATAATCTATCCATTGGATATTACAGGGATTTATCGGGGCCCGAAATGGCGTCGATCGGGCCGCGATGACGGCAGTCGTGGTGCAGAAACGGATCGGGTCCGCGGGAATGTCCGCGTCCTCAGCACCGCGAATGATTTAAGGCAGGGCCGGCGACGGAACCGGGCGCGGGGCATCGTCATTGTTGGCGATGTTGGTGGCAGCGCGGGAGGAGCGAAGCGTGACGGACCCGGAAACATTGCTCGAGCGCGCGCGCGAGGGGCGCGCCAGCGCGGCACGTGCCCGGCGTCTGTCGGCGCAGCTGCTGTCGCAGGCCGACCGGGCCAACCTCGGCACCTACGCCGACTGGCTGGAGGCCGAGGCCGAGTCGCTGGAGCGCGCGGCCAATGCCACGACCGGCATGATGCGCGCGCGAAACACCGAGCCGCGGCGGCGATCGTCGTCGCACTGAGCGGGATCACGCCGAGGCGCGCGCCGCCATCAGCCGCGCGATCTCTTCGCCCAGCTGTGCCTGGTGATAGGGCTTCGACAGCCGCGGCAGGTCGGTGCCGGCCGGCGTCTCGGCATAGCCGGTCGCCAGCAGGATCGGCAGCCCTGGCCTTGCGTCGCGCGCCTTGCGCGCCAGCTGCACGCCCGTCATGCGGGGCATCGCATAGTCGGTGATCATCAGGTCGAACGGGCGGTCCTGGGCGAGCAGCTCCAGCGCGCGTTCGCCCGAATTGACCTCGATCGCCTCGTGGCCGAGATCCTCGAGCATGCCCACGGTGCTCATCGAGATCAGCACGTCGTCGTCGACGACGAGGATCTTCAGCCCCTGCGCCGGCGTCGCCCCGGGCGCGGCCGCGGGGCTCTCGTCCCGGCGCGGCGCGTCGCCGCCGGTGGCGGGGAACCACAGCTCGGCCACGGTTCCCTTGCCCGGCTCGCTCGACAGGCGCAGCGCGCCGCCGAGCTGCACGGCCAGCCCGTGCACCATCGACAGGCCCAGCCCGGTGCCCTTGCCGACCTCCTTGGTCGAGAAGAAGGGCTCGGTGGCCTTGGCCAGGGTCTCGGCATCCATGCCGCAGCCGGTGTCGGCCACCGACAGCCGGACATAGGTGCCGGGCGCGAGATCGGTGCCGGCCGGCGCCTCGATGCCCTGCGCGCGGATCGACAGCGAGCCGCCCTCGGGCATGGCGTCGCGCGCGTTGACCGCGAGGTTGAGCAGCGCCAGCTCGACCTGGTTGGCGTCGATCATGGCGCGCGGCAGGCCGTCGGGCACCTCGATGGCGATCTCGATGCGCGCGCCGACCGAGCGCGCCAGCAGGTCGCTCATGCCGCGCACCAGGGCGGCGACGTCGCTCGGCTCGACCTGCAGCTCCTGCTGGCGCGCGAAGGCGAGCAGGCGCTGCGTCAGCACGGCGCCGCGCTGCGCGCCCTGCGCGGCGCCCTCGATGAGCCTGACGATGCGCGCGTCGGGCGGCACGCGCTTGCGCAGCAGCTCGAGATTGCCCATCACCGCCATCAGCAGGTTGTTGAAATCGTGCGCGATGCCGCCGGTGAGCTGGCCGATCATCTCCATCTTCTGCGCCTGGCGCAGCTGGTCCTCGGCCCGCTGGCGCTGCGTCATCTCGGCCACGACCGTCTTGTGCGCCTCCTCGAGCTCGCGGGTGCGCTCGGCGACGCGATCCTCCAGCGTCTCGTTGAGCTGGTGCAGGCGCTCCTCGGCCGTCTTGCGCTCGGTGATGTCGGCGGACACGCCGATCAGCCGCGCCGCGCGTCCGTCGTCGCGCACGACGCGCGCGCGGATCTCGGCCCATTGCACGCTGCCGTCGCGCCACACCGTGCGGTACTCGATGGCGTAGTCGCCGCCGACCTCGATCGAGCGGCGCAGCGCGTCCTGCGCCCAGCCGCGGTCCTCGGGATGGATCGCCGCCACCAGCTCGTCCCACGACAGGCCCTCGTGCGGCTGGCGGCCGTACAGCGCCTTGCATGCCTCCGTCGCCGTCAATTGCCGGCTGTCGAGATCGAGCTCCCACGATCCGAGGCGGCCGGCCTGCAGCGCGCTCTGCAGGCGCCGCTCGCCCTCGGCCAGCGCGCGCATGTGGGTGCGTGCCTCGTACTGGCGACGCCGGCTGCGCACCGCCGTGCGCGCGAGGCTGACGAAGGTCGTGGGATGGAACGGGCGTTCGAGGAACGTGACGTTGCCCAGCACCTGCGAGAGCCGCGCCGCGGCGGGATTGCGCTCTATGTCGCCGCCGCGCCGGGTGAGCACGATGAAGGGCAGGTCGGACCACGCCGGCTGCGCCGCCAGCAGCTTGGCGATGCCGCGCAGATCGCCGGCCGCGGCCGCGCCCTCGGTGAGGATCACGAACGAGGTGCGCTCGTCGATCGCCCGCTCCAGCGCCGCAAGGTCGGCGCAGATCAGCGCGGCGATACCCGCCTCCTTCAGCAGGGCGCGTGCGACCTCGGCGTCGCGTCCCTGCGGCGCGAAGATCAGGGCGAGGGGTTCGGCGTCGGGAATGGCTCTTACTCGCTGTCTTTCGGCTGATCCAGCAGCGGCACCGTGCCGCCCATGAGGGTGGGCACGCCGCGCAGGATGCCCTGGAACTCGGTCAGCGGCGCGCCGAGCCGCAGCCCGCCGCGCCCGATCTGGAACTCGCGGATCGTCGCCTCGTGCCAGCCGGTGCGCTTCTTGATCACCGAGATCGCCCGGCGCACCTTGCCCAGCGCCTCGAAGTAGCGCAGCAGGATCACGGTGTCGGCGAGGTAGGTGACGTCGACGGGCGATTTCATGTCGCCGACCAGCCCGTGCTGCGCCACGGTGAGGAAGGTCGAAGCGCCCTGGCGGTTGAGGTACTGCAGCAGCTCGTGGATGTGCAGCGCCAGCGCGTTCTCCTCGGGCATCGCCGCCTGGTAGCCGTTGAGGCTGTCGATCACCACGGTCTTGGCCTGCGCCGTGTCGACCCGCTCGCGCACGCGGTGGGCGAACTCGCCGGGCGCCAGCTCGGCGGCGTCGATCTGCTCGATGTGCAGCAGGCCGCGCTCGCGCATGCCCTCGAGGTCCATGCCCAGCGCCTTGGTGCGGTCGAACAGCAGGCCGAGCTCCTCGTCGAAGGCGAAGAACGCCGCCTTCTCGCCGCGGGCGATGGCGGCGGCCATGAACTGCAGCGCGATCAGGCTCTTGCCGGTGCCGGCCGGGCCCAGCACCAGCGTGCTCGAGCCCTGCTCGATGCCGCCGCCCAGCAGGCTGTCGAGCTCGGCGATGGCCGAGCTCATCCGGCCGCGGGTGAACTTGGTGCGGTGCTCGGACGAGACGAGGCGGGGATAGACCGCGACGCCGCCGGTCCTGATCTTGAAGTCGTGGTAGCCGCCGCGGAAGCGCTGGCCGCGATACTTCGAGACGCGCAGGCGGCGGCGCTCGGCGCCGTAGACCGGCGCCAGCTCCTCGAGCTGGACGACGCCGTGCACCACGCTGTGCACCGTCCTGTCGAGCGTGTCCGACGTCAGGTCGTCGAGCAGCAGCACTGTCGCTTCCCTGCGCGCGAAATAGTGCTTGAGCGACAGGATCTGCCGGCGATAGCGCAGCGAACTCTGGGCGAGCAGGCGGATCTCCGACAGGCTGTCGAGCACCACGCGCCGCGGCCGGGCGCGCTCGAAGGCCTCGAGGATCAGCTTCGTGGTCTCGCCCAGCTCGAGGTCGGAGGAGTAGAGCAGGCTCTGCTGCTGGTCGGAATCCAGCAGGCTCTCGGGCGGCGTCAGCTCGAAGATCTCGATGTTGCCGTCGATCGTCCAGCCATGCGAGCGCGCGCTCTCGCGCAGCTCCGCTTCGGTCTCCGACAGCGTGACGTAGAGGCCCTTTTCGCCCTTCGCCGCGCCCTCCATCAGGAAGCTGAGCGCGATCGTCGTCTTGCCGGTTCCCGGATTGCCCTCGAGGAGGAACACCTTGCCGGCCGAAAACCCGCCGGCGAGGACCTCGTCGAGACCGCTGACCCCGGTGCCGGCCTTGACCGTAGCGTTGCCTGCAGAATCCATGGCCATTCCCCGCTGCCGGCCCGTCCCGGCCGCGGTTTCAGCGAGCGGCCCGATATGCGCTAACGCCGCCCGGCGCCTTTGGCTCCCTGGGGATCACGGCCGGGACGCTGGCGCGAGCCGGGCGCGCAGCCTGTCGCGCTCGGCCAGGCTGGCGACGAGCCTCGCCGCAAGCACCGCCAGGTGGGCATGGGCGTCCGCTGTCGCGCGGCCGGCGGCGCGCAGCTCGCCGATCAGCCCGAGCTGGACCTCGATATCGACCTCGCCCAGCGCGATGCGGTGCTCGACGATCTCCAGCCGGGCGAGGAGACTGGTCGGCGGCATGCGGCTCACGCCGTGCGCGGCTCGGCCGCGAGGAAGTGGCCGAAGGCGGCCAGGCCGCGGATGCGATCGCAGACGATCTTGATCGTGGCCAGCATCGGCACCGCCAGCACCGCGCCGGGAATGCCCCACATCCAGTACCAGAAGACGATCGAGACGATGACGATCACCGGGTTGAGGATGAAGCGCCGCGCCAGCAGCAGCGGCGTGATGAACTGGCCCTCGAGCAGGCTGATGGCGAGGTACAGCATGGTCGGCAGGATGGCGAGCAGCGGGTCCTCGAACGTCGCGACGCCGACGATCAGCAGCATGCTGCAGCTGACCACCGTGCCGAGGAACGGGATGTAGTTGCAGACGAAGGCGAGGCTGCCCCACAGGATGGGATCGGGCAGGCCGCAGGCCCAGACCGCGAGTCCCGTAGAAATGCCGACGGCGGCGTTCATCAGGCTGATGGTCAGCAAATAGCCCGAGACGCTGACGCGGATCTCGCCGGAGATCTCCACCGCCTGCTTCTTGTCGCTGAACGTCGGCAGGACCTCGACCAGCCGGCGCAGGAAGATGTCGCCCGACAGCAGCAGGAAGAAGAGCAGGAGGACGGTCGTCGCCAGGCCGACGACGATCTGCCCCGTGCCGGCGAGGATGCGGCTCGACAGCGGCGGACCCTTCACGGTGAGCGCGGTCGCCGGCGCATCGTCGGCGATCCTCGCCTCGACCTGGCGGCCGGCGCGCTGGATCAGGCCGACGATGCGGCTGATCCCGGAGAAGCGCTCCTCGACCTTGTCGAGCGTTGACGGCAGCCGCTCGGCCCACTCCGAAACCGGATTGGCCAGGGTGAGCGCCAGCCCGGCGACGCCACCGCACAACGCCACCAGCACCACCAGCGCGGCCAGGCCGCGCGGCAGATGATGGCGTACCAGCACGCGCATCGCCGGCTGCAGCACCAGGGACAGCATGAACGCCATCGCGATCGGGATCGCGATCTCCGCGACCAGCCGCAGCGCGAAGATCGCCAGCAGCCCGAAGACGCCGGCCAGCAGCAGCACGATCGGGTTGCTCGGCAGCGGCATCGGCTGGTCGTCCGGCGGCGGCGTCGGCATCTGCGTCTGCGTGCCGGGCAGCTCGTCGGTCAGCAGGGAGGGGATCGGAGGAGTGGGTTGCATCGATCGGCGCCTGCGTGGCCTAACGCCGCGGCTCGAACGCTGTTCCCTGCACAGGGGAGGGCGCCGGCAACGTCCGCGACGATGGTGACGTTCACCGAAGCGGCCAGCCGGCCGCGAACACGCGTCCACAGGAGTTCGTCATGAACAATCCGAATCAGAAGCCCGGCCAGCAGCAGGACCAGCAGGAGCAGCAGCGCCAGCGCGAGCAGCAGCAGCGCGAGCAGCAGCAGCGCCAGGATCAGCAGAAGCAGAACGAGGACGGCAAGCGCCAGGGCTTCGACAAGGACCAGGACCCGCAGCGGGGCGGCCAGCGCCAGTAGATCTGCGAGACCAGCGCCCGCCGCGCATCGAGGCGCGGCGGGCGGCGATGGTGCGGCGAGGATGGGCGTGGGATTCGCCACGGTCAGCGACTTAACGCTGACGTCGGGCCTTGTCTTTCGCGCGGCGGGCCAATCACTCCGGCGTCCGTGTGGCGCGCGCGGGTGGGGTCCACCCCGACCCGGGACTCCACGTGCCGCCGGCCGATCCGGGATGCGCCGCGGCGCGCAGCACCGGACCGATGAAGCGCCGCAGCTCACCCAGGACGTCTTCGAAGGGCGGCGGGCTCACCGCGGGCGGGTTGCGCGCGAGAAATGCGTCCCACATCCGGCGCTTCTCGGGCAATGCGGCAAAGGCGGCGGTCAGCGCGAACGGGATATCGGCAGGCAGCGTGGCCTGCCGGCGCTCGAAGGTGCCGCGCAGCGCCTGGACCAGCGTGGCCATCTCGAAGCCGAACGTGTTCGCGATCGCCCAGATGTCGTTGAAGTCCTTCAGTCGCCCGTTGGCCTCGCCGAAGCGAACCATGGCCTCGAACTTCTCGGCCACGACGGTCTCGGGGGGATAGGCGAGGATCCGGGGCACGCCCATGTCGGGAAGCAGGCACGGAAAGGTGATCTCGCGAGGCGCGGGGTGGACCGCGTCGCCGAACCCCATGTCGATGCGCACGGCGATCCTGATGTTGCCGAGCTTCGCCGTCACGGCGACGCGAAGACCCTGATACACCTCGTCCTCTCGCATTGCCTCCACGATGATGCTGCCGGTGTCGAAGACGATCGCATCGTCGGGTACGGCGATGGCGCAAATCTCCGCGACGATCGCTTTCATCGCCTCCGGATCGGCCGGCGCATAGGCGAGCAGGTCCAGATCGCCGGTGGGCCGATACACGGCTTGCGACCAGGTGACGAACAGCATCGCTCCTTTGAGGACAAAGCGGTCGCGATCGGTGTAGCGGGAGAGCCGAAACAGGAAGCGCTCTATTCCGTAGCGGACGAGGACGCGGTTGAAGACCTCGCCCTTCGCCGCCGCACCTGCGAACAGCCTGGCCCTGACCGAGGCGGGCAGGTTCTTGATCTCCTTCATGTCAGCGTCTCGACATAGGGGTGCATCACGTTGGCGACGCGGTCGAGCGCGGCCATCCGCATCACCTGCGCCGGCGTCGCCTTGCGTTGCCGGATCGCGTCGCGCAGCGCTTCGATGGCGACATCGAGTCCGACCCGGCGGCGGTGCTTGAAGCAATCGGCGACCGTCTTGGCGACGTCATAGATCGGCACCCGGACCCCTTCGATGTCGGCATGCTCGACATGGGCGTAGAGGGCCGGCTCGCTGGCATGGACGACCTCGATCGGAAACGGCGCCGATCGCGCGACGCGGGTCTTGCGCGGCAGCGTCATCCACACGGCGTGGGGAAGCTGGGTAGTGAGGCCGTGGTGGCCCAGCGCCGAGAGCAGGCACACGACACCCCTCGGCATCAGCCGCGCGGCGACGGCCAGGCTGTGCGCGGCGTCGGTGCCGGCGAGCTGCGGAAGCTGGTACAGGCCGCGCGCGAGCTGAACGAGCCGGCCCTCGTTGCAGAGGCGCTTCAGATAGACGAGGGGGATACCCGCTGCGTCAAAATCGCGTGCGCGGGCGATCCCGCGCCTCTTGGCGAGGGCGAGCGCCCGGGCAGCCGGAGATGCCGCAATGACGTTGGCCATGGCTTGTTATATAATGACGTCAATTAGTATCCAATGACATCAAAATATAACAGTCGACTCTTCGGCGGGAGCCGAGGCGGACGGGGTCGAGCATCTGGACGTCGGGCTTGCGACGAGTCAGCACCGGGCCTGGCCTGACGTGGCCATCGCGACGTCCACCACGGCCATCAGCTCGGCGTCGAGCGTCTATCTCCCGTTCGTAGTCCCGCTTGAAGCGCGTCGCGTGCCTGATCGTCGGCTATTCAGGCCTGCGATCAGCTCGTCCAGCGAACCTGCCGTAACGAGATCGCCCCGACGCGCCGCCTTCGTCGCCTCGATCGTCTCGGCGTTCGGCGTGAGAGGCTCGAAGGGCAGGGCCTTCTCAGCCGCGATCTTCATCATCAGCAGGCGCAACGCGTCGGACACGGTAAGGCCCATCGCTGCCAGCACCGCGGCGGCATCGTTCCTGACGCGCTGGTCGATGCGGGCGCGGACAATTGCGGTCTCGGCCATGGTGTCTCGATTACTCCGGCGCCTGCATCGCGCGCACCGGTGAGGCCCAGTCGAGCGCCTGGTCCTCGAGCAGCGCGGCGTTGGTCGAGATCAGGTTGAATCTGCCCGGCGTGGCGCCGCGGCGCACCTGCTTGAGCATGGTCGGGCCGCCGTCGGCGAGCTTGACGACGCAGAGCTTGCCGACGACGCCGGCGACGTCCTGCTCGGGGTCGCGGGTGTAGAAGACGCGCCAGCCGTCGGGGATCGAGGGCTCCATCGAGGAGCCGCGCACGATGGCGGCCACGGTGCGCTGCGGGTTGAGCCCGCTGGGGCAGGGCACCTCGTCGAGCCCGCTGCCCTTGGGGAAATCGTCGATCGGCAGGATCTGCGCGCCGGCGCCGATATAGCCGACGATCGGCACCTTGGGCCGCTCGCCGCCGAACATCACGTCGGCCGGATCGACGTCGTAGAGCCGGGCATAGGCCATCGCCCATTTCCAGTCGACGGCGTTGGGCACCGTCTCGTGGCGGTGCACCACCGAGGCCGAGGTGTTGAGCGCGGCGCCGACCTCCTCGAGCGACAGCTGGCGCGACAGGCGCAGCTTGCGCAGCGCCGAGTCGGTGGGCTGCGGGCGGCGGTAGCGGCGGATCTTGGCGGGCGGGCTGGCCATGGGCTCAGCATGTCCCGACTGTATGAAATTGTCCTTTCTATATTCGCGAAATTAATACTTGATGTAATTCGCGATATGCGAAATTATAGCGCATGAGCGACGACCTCCCCCAGCCCCTGACTCCCCCCGAGTGCGACCTGCGCGGCCTCGAATGGATGCCGCTGTACGGCCACCGCCTGTTCGCCTCCGACTTCGACGCCCATGCCGGCGACTCAGCCTTCCGCGCCGCGCTGTCGCTTTGGTGGTCGGCGTGGAACCAGGTGCCGGCCGCCAGCCTGCCCGACGACGAGGTGGCGCTGTGCCGGCTGGCCGGGCTGGGCCGCGACCTCAAGACCTGGCGCGCCGTGCGGACCCAGGCGATGCACGGCTTCGTGCGCTGCGCCGACGGCCGGCTCTATCACCGGGCGATGGCGCCGATCGCCGTCGACTCCTTCGAGCACCGCCGCAAGGAGCGCACCCGTCGCCTGAAATGGAAGGAGAAATCGGCCAAAGGCGACGTCCCCGCACACGTCCCTGGCGACGACCCGGGGACGGCTGACAGGACACGACACGACACGACAGGACACGACACGACAGGACACGACACGACAGGACACGACACGACCGGACACAACACGACTCAGGCCGCACCGCAGGTGCGGCGCAGCGCCAACGGCCTGCGGCAGGCGCGGGCGGCCGATCTCGGCCTGCAGGCCTCGACCGGCGGCGGGGCGGCGAGGCGGCTGAAGCCCCAGGCGGCGGCCGATCGCGACATGGTGCGCTGGCTGACCGACGAGCTGGGCATCGAGGGCCAGCAGGCCTGGATGATGGTGATCGCCGCGCGCGATCCCGAGGACAGCGAGCACGAGCGGGTGGCGCGCCAGCTCGAGGGCATCAGCCGCGAGCACCGCCTGGGCTGGTTCGCCGACGAGCGGGAGGCGTCGTGATGGCCGGCGACGCGGCGGCGAACCGCGCCCGGCGGCGCGACGAGGATCGCCTGGCGCTCGAGGCCTGGGCGGCGCGCCGCCGCGAGCGGCTGGCGCGCGAGCCCGAGGAGGTGCGCCAGGAGATGCTGAGCGAGGCGCGCGAGCGCCTGGTGCGCGCCGGCCGCATCGAGTGGAGCGGCGAGGTCAGCGAGCTGTGCCGCATGCGCGTGGCCAGCCGCCACCGGCTGAAGCGCTACGGCGCGATCCCCGACGGCGCCGAGTGGCTGCGCCAGATCGGCGAGATCCGCGCCGCGCTCGGCCTGCAGCCGCGCGATCCCCCATGAAGCGCCGCGCGACACGCAAGGGCGCCGGCTCCGATGCGGGCGTAGGCGCCTGGGCGGCCGCCAACGGGCGCGGCCGGCGGCCGGGCCACGTGCCGGTGCTCGCCTCGCCGCCGCTGGTCGAGGCGCTGCGCCTGCTGATCGCCGGGCGCGGCGGCCATCCCTGCCCGGACAACCGGCTGCTGGCCGAGGCGCTGGGCGTGCGGGTGGTGACGGTGCGCGACGCGCTCGACCTGCTCGAGGCCGCGGGCGAGCTGGAGATCCAGCGCTCGGCCTATATCGGCGGCCTGCGCCGGCGCATGCGGGTCAAGGTGGCCGGCCGCTGGCGGCGCTGGACGGCGCTGGGCCGGCGCGGCGCCTACGACCTGCGCATCACCGCGCCCGACCTGCTGCACGGCCCCGACACGCACCACCTGGTCCGCGTGCTGATGGCGGGGAAGTATGATTGAGGCATCGAGCGCCTCCGGCTGTGCCTCGGCAGTGGCGACAAGTATTGCCACGCGCCGGACTTGGCGCGATTGTTTGCGGTCGACTTGCGTCGGCAGGGAGGTCCCGGCGATGGCGCAGCTCATGCTCATGGACCAGGCCATCGGCACGTGGCCGGTCAGCGCGGGCAGGAACGCCTACGTCTACGTCGTCTACCGCGGCTCCTCGGTGAGCGACTTCATCGAGAAGGTCTACCAGGAGACGCCGGACCGCGTGATCACCTCGATGTCGATCTACGCGCATGCCGCCGGCTCCCAGGTGCAGAACTGGGAGAAGCGGCGCACCGAAACGTCGGTGGCCGGCTTCACCCTGGGACAGACCGTGGGCGACATCAATCTCCATCTGTTCGCCAAGCTGAAGAGCCTGTTTCCGAAACCCCGGACGTATATCTGCAATCTGCTGTCCTGCAACCAGGCGACCTCGGGACCGGATTATGCCGATCCGGCCGGGTGGGGCACCTCGGGCAAGAACCTCGAGCTCTGCAAGCTGCTGGCCTACTACCTCAATCAGTACGTCAGGGCATCGGACGCGCCGCAGCACTTCGACACCCACCAGGGACCTCTCGACAGGATCATGGGCGAGCGCAACGTCGATTTCGGCACCTGGGAGGGCAACGTCTATTTGTTCAGCCCCGACGGCAACACGTACAAGGACAAGCCGAAGGGCAGGTTCTAGCGGCGGCAAGGGGAGGCCGGCGATGGATCGCAAAGCGGCGTTGCTGGGCGGCGTGCTGGCGATCGCCGGCCTGTCGTCGCCCGCGCAGGCGGCGGCGACCTTCGTCTGGACCTGCAACATCGAGGGCGCGCCCGCCCGGCTCACCGCGCGGGTCGAGGCGATCAGCCCGGCCGGCGTGTACATGGATCCGCAGGGATTCTTCGCCGGCTCGATCGCCAGCGGCGAGGTGAACTTCTACTACGGCGGCTCGCTGGTCTCGGCCAGCGCGCGCTACAGCTTCACCGGGCAGAACCAGTACGCCGACTTCGTCGACCTGCAGAGCAACGCGCGCTTTCGCGTGCAGATGATCGTGCAGGGCCGCAGCCTGGTGATGGTGGTCAATCCCTTCGGGCCGGGACCCGTGCGCTACGCCTGCCAGCTGGCGTCGTAGCCGGCGCGCCCCCAAGCCTGGCGATGGCCATGTGCGATCGCAGCGCTCCCGCATCGTTACGATTCGATAACGCCGTCGCCTGTGGACTCGCGCTTTTGCGCGGTCTTATCCTGTCGGCATCGGAACACAGGGGAGAGCGCCATGAAGGCCAGCCAGTTGCAGGTCGCCGACGTCATCCTGTCGACGACGTCGGCCGCGGTGTCGAAGGCCATCAAGGCGGGCACGGCGGCGAGCTACAGCCACGCCATGCTCTATGTCGGCGACGGCAAGGTGGTCGAGGCGGTGGCCAACGGCGTGGTGCATCGCTCGATCAAGCTGGCGCTGGGCGACGCGAGGCTGGCGAGCGCCTTCCGGCTCAAGGACCTGTCGAAGGAGAAGGCGCAGAAGATCGCCGACCACGCCATCTCCAAGGTCGGCGGCAAGTACGCCTATGGCGGCGTGTTCGGCGGCTCGGGCCTGGTCTCGATCCTCACCCTGCCGCAGCAGCCCTGGCTGCACCTGGCGCGCTGGGGCGCCAACAAGGTCAAGACCGGCGTCGGCTCCAAGCGCACCTATTTCTGCAGCGAGCTGGTCGAGGACGCCTTCGAATCGCAGGAGCTGACGGTCAGCCGCTACTACCCGTCGATGACCAATCCCGGCGACATCGACGAATACAGCGAGCGCAACCCGACCAAGTTCCCCAAGCTCGGCGAGCTCGAGCTGCCGCCGGATATCGGCTGAGGTTGCGGCCGCGCTCTCTGGCGCCATTCAAGCAATGCCGACAGAACTTGAATAGCGTCGCCGCTTGGGAACGTCGCCTTCAATAAGGGCGGGGCGCGCCGGCGATGCTACGCTCGCGCCTTGAGCACGAAAGGAGGAGCGATGTCGCAGACGACCACCAGGACCGATGTCGACGAGGCGCTGATGCGCGAGATCTCGGCGGCGTTCAACAGCCGCGACGCCGACCGCATCGCCGAGTGCTTCGCCGACGACGCGGTGTTCTATCTCTCGCGCGGCCCCGAGCCGACCGGCCGGCCGCGGGGTATCCGGCCGCTTGCGGAAATTGCGTAAACTACGTATTTTACGCAGCAAGTGAGGAGGCCAGCCATGGCGGCGACACGCGGCGTGCCGGCGACGGAGTTCTCGCGCAACTTCGCGCGCTACAGGGACGAGGCGATCGAGGCCAAGGTCATCCGGGTGACCAGTCATGGCCGGGTGATCGGCGCCTATCTGTCGGCCAGCGAGGCGGCGCACTACGAACGGCTCAAGCGCCGCGAGCGGCAGTCGCTGATCGTCGGCGCCTTGCCCGACGACGTCGTCGCGGCGATCGAGGCGGCGGAGTACGGCCGGGAGCCTGAGTGAGCCTGCCGGTCCCGAAGCCGGGCCTGGTGATCCGCTACAGCTTCCTGTGGAGCGACGAGCACGCCGAAGGGGCGAGGGAAGGCGCCAAGGACCGCCCCTGCGCGATCGTCGTCGCCGTGCGCCGCGATGCGCACGGCGATATCCGGACCATCGTCGCGCCCATCACGCACCTTCGGCCGCGCGACCCGGCGACGTCGATCGCGATTGCGCCGGCGACGTGCCGGAGCCTGGGCCTCGACGAGGGCCGGCACTGGCTGCGTCTCGACGAGCTGAACAGCTTCGCCTGGCCTGGCTACGATCTGCGGCCGATTCCCGGGCGGCGCGAGCGTTACGACTACGGCATGCTGCCGCCGCGTCTCTTCGAGCGGCTGCGCGCCGGCATCCTTGCCCGGCAGAAGTTGCGGGCCACGCGCGTGCTGCGACGCGACCTCGAGTAGCGGACCTGCATGGGCGACCGGCGCTGTCTAAGCAATGTCGACAAAACTTGAATAGCGCCGCCGCCCGGGAATGTCGGCTTGACCAAGGGCGGAGCGCGCCGGCGATGCTATGCTCGCGCCTTGAGCACGAAAGGAGGAGCGATGTCGCAGACGACCACCAGGACCGAGGTCGACGAGGCGCTGATGCGCGAGATCTCGGCGGCGTTCAACAGCCGCGACGCCGACCGCATCGCCGAGTGCTTCGCCGACGACGCGGTGTTCTATCTCTCGCGCGGCCCCGAGCCGACCGGCCGGCCGCTGCGCGGCAAGGAGGTCATCCGCAAGGCGATGGCCGATCGCTTCAAGGTGATCCCCGACATGCGCTGGGAGCACAAGAAATACGTGCTGGCCGGCGACCACGCGGTCTCGGTGTGGACGGTCAAGGGCCGCGGCGCCGACGGCGAGGAGCTCAACTACCAGGGCTGCGACATCTACCGCTTCAGGAACCGCAAGATCGTCGAGAAGGACACCTACTGGAAGATCGTCGAGCACAAGGACCGGCTGTAGGGCTCTGCGTCCTGGCTTCCCCCGGAGGGGGAAGGTGGCGCGCAGCGCCGGAAGGGGGATGTCCCGACAACACCGCTGTCCGTCTTCGACATCCCCCTTCCGCCCTTCGGGCACCTTCCCCCTCCGGGGGAAGGGCAGGGGCAGCGCTTTACCTCGCGCGTCGTTGATGCTGCCCGGCCGCGGCGTGAGTGTCGCGCGATGGACGGGCTGGTGTACTTCGAGGATCTCGCGGTCGGCGCGGCGTTCGAGAGCGACGCGGTGCAGGTCGATCGCGCCGAGATGCTGGCCTACGCCGCGCGCAACGATCCATGGCCGTTCCACGTCGACGAAGCGGCGGCCACGTCGGGCGCCTATGGCGGCCTGATCGCCAGCGGCGGCTACACCATCACCCTGACGTACCGGCTGGGGCATCGGATCTACAACGTGCCCGGCCGGCGCTGGGCGGTGATCGGCGCGCGCCAATGGCGGGTGAAGTTTCCCGCGCCGGTGCGCGCCGATGATCGCCTGCGCCTGCGCATCACGGTCCAGGACAAGCGTCCCTCGAGCCGTCCCGAACGCGGCCATTTCGACCTGCTCTACGAGCTGCTGAACCAGCACGACGCACTCGTGCTGTGGGTGCTGATGGCCGGCCTGATCGCGCGCCGGCCGGATGACTCACTGTCATCCCGAGCGCAGCGAGGGATCCAGGAGGGGCCGTAGATCCCGCGCTGCGCTCGGGATGACAGGTGCCGCTAGCGTGTCACGGTCTCCGCCGGCAGCGCCGAGAGCAGGGCGAGCAGCCTTGCCCGCTCGGATCTGCGCGAGGCCTCCGACGCCTCGATGACCGCCAGGCTGGTCAGGGCCTGCGCCAGCGCTTCGCCCTCGAGCCCGCTTCCTTCCGCAAGCGCGCGCTGGCCCGTGGCGCTCTCCTGGGCAAGCGCGATCAGCAGGTCGGTGAGCGCGAGCTGCTTCTCGAGCCGGGCTCGCTCGCTGGCGACCGTGGTCGACCTCGGGACCATGAAGCCCAAGCCGTAGCACGGCCGTTCGTTGCAATCGATGCGCAAGAGGGCGTGGAGCCGCCGGCGCGCCGGCTTGTTCGCGCCCTGGCTCACATCCTTGTTGAAGAGAGGCGCGGGCTATGATAGAGGTTGCGATATTGACGATAAGTTAACGATCCCTTCACGGCACGAAAGCACATGCCAAGCGGCCGATGGGGGACAAAAATAACGTAAAAACAACATGATAACGAATACATATCAGGGGATTTGATGATGCCGGCCTCCATTTCACGAGCAGCGCCCAGCGCCCTCGATTCACGCTCCCGCAGCTACGAGAAATCCGAGCGGGCTTTTCGCACGATCGGTGAGGTTGCGATCGAGCTCGACGTGGCCCAGCACGTCCTGCGGTTCTGGGAGTCCCGGTTCAGCCAAGTTCGGCCGGTCCAGCGTGCCGGCGGCCGGCGCTACTATCGCCCCGAGGACGTCGACCTGCTGCGCCGCATCCGCGGCCTGCTCTACGAACAGGGCTACACCATCAAGGGCGTGCAGCGCCTGCTGAGCGGCGGCCGTGCCGCGCAGCTCGCGATGGTCGAGCCCGCCGCCGCGAGCCTGCCGGCGCCGGTCGAGCCCGCCTTGCCGAAGCCGAAGGGCAAGCTCGACGCCGCCCAGCGCCAGGAGGTCGAGACCCTGCTCGCCGACCTGACGAACGCGCTGGATCTGCTGCGCACGACGCTTCGCCAGCAGTAGCCGCGATCGCACCCCTGTCATCCCGAGCCCACCTGTCATCCCGAGCGACTGCGAGGGATCCAGGGCCGGCCGTAGATCCCTCGCACTCGCTCGGGATGACCAAACTGCGTCAGACGCTCCTGCCGGTGGTGTAGTCGGACGAGTCGCTGGGCTGCGCGGCATCGCCGCGCTGGCCTTCGCCCTCGGCGGTCTTCGCGCCGTGTCCGGCCTGCGCGCCGGCGGTGCGGCCGCGCCGGCCGCGAATGTCCTCGTCGCTGCCGCCGGGCAGGGCGGCGCTGTCGCGGCCCTGCGCGTTGTTGCGCGCGGATTCGCCGGCGCCGGGATGCAGGCGCTCGCGCTCGCGCTCCGAAGGCTGATCGTGGTCGATCGGCATCGCTTGCCTCCATCACTGGCAGGTCAACCGCCACGCCGCGGCCGGGTTCCGCGTGCTTGACCTGCGTGGCCCGCCGCCACCAGCCTGCCGGCCTGCGGGCGGATGAAGCGCGCGCGGGCGCTGTCGGCGACGACGATCAGGATCTTGGGCGGACGCCTGGCCATGGTGCTGCCTCGTGGTGTCGGAGGCGTTTTTACTTCCCCCGGAGGGGGAAGGTGGCGCGCAGCGCCGGAAGGGGGATGTCTCAACGAAACCGCTGTCCGTCTTCGACATCCCCCTTCCGCCCTTCGGGCACCTTCCCCCTCCGGGGGAAGGGAATTGGCCTACGCGACGGGCGGCGCGCTGTCGTGGGTCTTCACATCGCCGCGGCGGCGGCGGGCGTGATCCTCGAGCCGGCGGCGCGCGGCGTCGAAGGCGTCGGGGAAGGCCACTGTGCCGCAAGCCCGCTTGCGGCGGGTTGAGCGAGATCAATCAGGGCAGGCGGGTGACCTGGCTGGCGGCGATGCGCCAGACGCCCGCCTCGCGCACGAAGACCTGGGTCCAGCGAACCTCGTAGGCCGGGCCGTCGGCGCTGACCGACAGCGGGCTGCGGCCGGTCAGCACCGCGACGGTGCCGCCGGCGAACAGGCGCAGCCGCCATTCGCCGATGCCGGCATCCTCGATCATCGCCCGGCCGATCAGCAGGCGGGTGACATGCGCGTCGCGATCCTCGATGGCGCCGGACTCGTCGATGTGGCTGAAGCCGTCGGCGAACATCGTCGAGAGCCTGATGGCGTCCTTGGCCCGCATCGCCTCGTGCATCGCATCGCGCAGGGCCATCAGGTCCTTCTCGACGGCCAGCGCCTCGGTCATCGGCCGCGCCTGGGCCGTTGCGCCGGCGAGCGCAAGCACGAGCAGGGCGAGGATCGGAAGGCGCACGATCATGGTGGTCCCGCGAAGGCCCCGGACGGGGCGGGCTGCCCAGATAAACGCGCATCGCGCCTGCGCGTTGCCTCTGTCTTGCTTCCCCCGGAAGGGGCAGGCCCTACTCGATCAGCTCGTCAGCCCGCGCAAGCAGCAATGGCGGCAGCACGACGCCAAGCATGCGCGCGGTCTTCAGGTTGGCCACGAGCTCGAACTTCGACGGCAACTGGATCGGCAGTTCGCCCGGCTTCTCGCCCTTGAGAATGCGATCGACATAGCCTGCGGCTCGGCGAAACAGATCGGCGATGTCGGGGCCGTAGCTGAACAGGGCGCCGGCCCGCACGAATTCGCCGTGCTCGCCCACGACGGCGAGGCCCGCATCGGCGGCGAGGCGACAGATGTCGCGCATGAGAGTCGTGGTGAGAAAATCCCGAATGACGATCAACGCCCCGCCCCCTGCCTCGCGCAGCTTGCGGATGTGCCCTTCGAGCAGAGCAACGGAGGGCGCTTCGACCGACAGGCGCACAGGCTCGAGGCCCTGCCTGCGGGCGTCAGCCATCGTCTGCTCGCCCCATGCCCGGAACGTCGGATCCGTGGCGTTGTGCAGCACGCCGACGACCTTCAGGTGCGGCAAGACCTCCCTGATCATCTGGATGCGCTTGGCCGCGAGGTCCTCGCCGAATGCGGAGAAGCCCGTGACCGTTCCGCCAGGCCGAGCGAGGCTCTCGAACAGACTCTCCTCCGTGCGATCGGCTGGCAACGCGATCGCGACGATCGGGATCTTCGTCATGCGCAGGATGGCTCGCGTGGCGGCCGGGCCGGGCGAGAGAAATACGTCGACAGGACGGCCTATAAGCTCGGCAATCAGCTGCAGCCCCCTGTGCACATCGCCATCGGAGCTGCGCGCCTCGATCAAGACCGTGCGCCCTTCGATGTGCCCGAGGTCGCGCAAGGCTTCACGAAAGGGATTGAGCGTCCGATTGTCGGCCGGGGTCGAGGCAAAGCCGACAAAGCCCACAGTCGGCAGCCGCGCTGCGGGCTGCGACCAGCCCGGGCTGGACAGCAACAGACCCGCCGAGCCGATCAGAATCTGGCGGCGATTCATGCGCCAACTATAGCAGAGTTCATGTCCGCAGGCACAAAGCCCCGCCGCCTTGATCTGGATCAATGCGGCGGCGAAATCGCCGGTCCAGCCTGCCGGGCCCTGTCGGAGGCCCTGCATGCCGGTGGATCGCGCTTCGGTGCTCGTCGTCGAAGACGAGGCGGCCCTGCGCCGGACCATCGCGGCGTTTCTCGGCCGACGGGGCTTTCGCGTGCGCGACAGCGCGGACGGCGAGACGGCGGCGGCGATCCTGGGCGAGGACAGGCACATCGACATTCTCTTCTGCGACTTCAACCTGGCCGGCACGATGAGCGGGCTCGACCTCGCGGCCTGGACGCGCGCGCATCACCCCGAGGTGCGCATCCTGCTCACCACGGGCGCGAAGCTCCCGGCCGGCTGCGAGCAGGGCGTGCTCGACGCGCCGCCGCTGCGCAAGCCCTACTCGGCCGACGACGTGCTGGGGCGGATCAACGCGCTGATCGGCGGTGGCGCATGAAGGTCACGCCGGTGCTCTTCCGCTGCCCGGCGCGCGGCATGCTGGTGCAGTGGCAGTACACGCCGCAGGAGCCGGCGGCGGACGGTTCCGTCGCCGTTCGCATCGAGCTGGTCGACTGCCCGGCCTGCGCCGGCAAGCACCTGTTCAACGCCGGCACCGGCAAGCTGCACGCGCACCGCGTGCCGGAAGCAAGCGGCGACTGAAATCAGATTCACCCTGTCATCCCGAGCGCAGCGAGGGATCCAGGGCGGCCGTAGATCCCTCGCTGCGCTCGGGATGACAGGGCGGCGCCGAATTCGGGCTCGTCGCTCTAGAGTCTTCTGTCCAGGTCTTCTGGGATCGCCGGCGTCCCGCCGGCATCATCGTCGATACAGCGAAGAAGAGCCGGCGTGACGCCGGCGGTCCCAGAAGACCTGGATCGCTGCGCTGACAGATTGCGGCTATGCCGCCGGCAGGGCGATGACGAAGCGCGCGCCGCCTTCGGGGCGGTTGGACGCGCCGATGGTGCCGCCCATCTCCTCGACGATGCGCCGGCAGATGCGCAGGCCCAGGCCGGTGCCCTTGCCGCTGGGCTTGGTGGTGACGAAGGCGGTGAACAGGCGCGCCAGCACGGCCGGCGTGATGCCCGGCCCGTCGTCGTCGACGACGATGTCGATGAACCGCCGCGCGCCGTCGTCCGTCGCGCGCAGCGCCGCGGCGATCCGCAGATCGCGTGCGCCGGCGTCGCGGGCGTTGTTGATCAGGTTGATCAGCACCTGCTCGAGCTTGCCGGCGTGGCCCAGCACCTTGGGCAGGTCGCGCGCCAGAACGGGCTCGATCGTCAGGCCGGCGTGACGCGCGGCCGCGGCGGTGATGCCGATGGCGTCCGTCACCGCCTGCGCGGCGTCGAAGGGCTGCGGCCGCTCGCCGCCGGTGCCGCGGGCGAAGACGCGCAGATCCTCGATGATGTGGTTGGCGCGCTCGACCTGGCGGTCGATGGCGCCGAGCTTCTCGACCACCAGCGCGGTCTCGTGCGGCTCGTCGAGCGCCGACTCGCAGGCCATCATGATGACCTGCAGCGGCTGGCGCAGCTCGTGCACGACGGTGGCCGCCATCTCGCCCAGGGTCGCCAGCCGGTCGGCGTCGTGCAGCGCGCGTTCGGCCGCCTGGCGCTCGGTGTCGTCGACACCGAGGAAGACGATCTGGCGCAGGCAGCGATCGGCGCCGACCACCGGCTTGGCGGTGACGGCGAGCACGCGATCGGCGCCTGCGCCATCAGGCAGCGTCAGCGTGAAGCGCACCGGCTGCGCGTCCTGCCTGCTCAGCTTGCCGGCGCGCCAGCGCGCCAGGATGGCGGGATCGAGGCCGGCGGTGACGATGTCGGCGGCGGCCTCGCCTCCGGCGCCGTCGGCCCGGCGCAGCTGCCTGAGCTCCTGGTTGGCCAGCCGCACGGTGAGGTCGCGATCGACCAGCAGGATCAGCGCGCCGCTGGCGTCGACGATCGAGCGCAGGCGCTGGCGCTCCTCGCGCAGCCGCCGGGTCATGGTGAAGGCGACGCTGACGTCGCGCAGCACGCCGACCGCGACGGTGCCGTCGGTGTCGCCGGCGAAGGGCCGGCCGTAGCGCATCTCGACATGGCGCAGCAGGCCGTCGGCGGTGACCATGTCGTACAGCCGCTGGCGCGTCTCGTTGTCGCTCGAGCGCCGGAAGGCCAGCGCGTGCCGGCGCGCCTCGCCGACATCGTGCGCGGCGATGAAATCGAAGATGCTGCGCCCGACGATGGCCTGCGGCGAGACGCCGAGCAGGGACAGCACCGTGGGGCTGGCGTAGACGAAGCGGCCCCTGGCATCGAGGCCGAAGAGCGTGTCGGACACCGACTCGAAAAGCGCGCGGTAGCGGCCGACCTGCTGCTGCAGGGCGAGCACGCCCTCGGCGTCGGGCGGCTCGCTCGGCTTGGCCGGCCGCGGCCTCAGGCGCAGGGCGGCCAGCCCGATGGCGCAGGCCGCCAGCGCCAGCACGCCGGCGTGCTCGTCGCCGGCCAGCGCCGCGGAAGGCCGCACGATCAGCAGGGCGGCGAGCCCGGCAATGCCGAGCGCACCGGCCAGCAGGACGAGCCAGACATCGCGATGCGCCGGCCCCAGAAACGGCCAGCGCCGCGCAGGCGCGTCCGGTACGGCGGTGACGCGGCTGACGGTCATCGAAGGCGGCACGAGAGGCCTCCCTGGAGCCCGCCGCTGCCCGGCTGCTTTGCCTCGGTCTGTACCTTCCCCCGGAGGGGGAAGGTGCCCGAAGGGCGGAAGGGGGATGTCGAAGACGGACGCCTGATGCGTTGAGGCATCCCCCATCCGGCGCTGCGCGCCACCTTCCCCCTCCGGGGGAAGGGAAGTCGGAGCTCCATGTGCGATTGCCTTCCCGGGACCGTTGGGCGCGAATGCGCAAAAAGAGGAACGCCGGGCACTTGCTGCCCGGCGTTCATCAAACCTTACATCGCTGGCGGTGGATTTGATCTGGATCAAGCCACACGCTGGAATTGCATCCGATCCGGTTCCTTCGACCCCCGCCGGGCTACTCGACGATGCGCAGGGTCAGCTCGCTGGCGCCGGCGAGGCTCTGGGCGGCGGCGATCTTGAAGGCCTCGATCATGCCGTCGACCGTGCTGGTCGTGTAGGTGTAGGTCTTGCCGTCCTCGTCCGGGCTGGCGCAGTTGATGCGGCGGGCGTTGTTGGTGCTGCCCGAGACCTTGTAGCCGACGGTGTAGATCTTGATGCCGGCGGCCTTGATCTGCGTGCACAGCTGCTCGAACTGGTAGTTCGCCGTGCCGTTGGCCGACTCGTAGTAGGTGTTGAAGTCGAAATCCGAGAGGATGACGATCGCCTTGTAGGTCTTCTCGGCGTCGTAGGTGTTGGGCGCGGTGGTGCCGGTGAAGATCGAGCTCCACTTCGGCGACAGCATGTACCAGGACCAGGCCAGGCCGATATGCGCCGCGGTCGTGCCGCCGGAGGTCAGGCCGTTGACCGCCGTTTCCAGGCTGGTCTTGCTGCTCGACAGCGGGCGGATGACGTTGGCCGCGCCCGGCGTCTGCGAGGTCAGGCCCATGACGTAGCTGGCATAGTCGCCCAGCGCGCTGAGCTTCTTGATCTGGAAGTCGCCGAAATACTTGTTGGTCGAGTTCGGCACGTTGTCGGAGAACCTGTAGGTGCCGCTGCGCTCGACGACGCCGGTCCAGCTGCCCGACACGTTCTTGTTCGTCGCCGTCTTGAAGTAGGTGCTGCCGACGTTGACCGAGGAGGAGAACGGCGCCAGCGCGACGCGCGAGGTGTAGGTCGTCTGGCTCGACTGCACGACGGTGCCGATCAGCTCGATGGCGGCGCTCTGCTGCGCCTGCATCTTGGTGACGCCCTTGACCTCGGTGCCGCTGGCCATCGACGAGGACACGTCGAGCACCATGGCGACCTCGAGGTTCATCTTCTGGATCGGCGGCGAGAAGGCCACCGCGCGGCTGCTCACCGTGCGCGCCGAGGAGCCCATCACGACGTGGCTGAACAGCGAGGGCAGGTTGCGCGTGGCGACCACCTCGACCGCGCCAATCTTGCCGGCATAGGCGCCCGAGGTCGGCGGCGAGTTCACCACCAGGCTCTGGCCGGTGCCGTCGGCGGCATAGCCGTTGCGGGCCGCGTCGCGCTGGGCGAAGGCCGTCGCCGTGGTCTTGTCGAGGCCGGTGGCCAGGGCGCGGGCGGCACCCAGGGCGGCCGAATCGGCGATCTGCCGCACGCGCTGCTTCTCGACGTACCAGGCGCCGGTATCGACGCCGACGCCCAGCGCGCCGACCAGCACCGGCGTGGACAGCGCGACCAGAAGCGTCGTGCCGCCGGACTTGTCGGCGAGCAGACGGCGCGCGGCCTCACGCCACCGACGAGGCAAATATCCCTTGATGGTCATTGTCTTCCCCATTCCCCGGCCGGCGTGAACCCGGCGCGTTCCATTCAGTTGGTTTTATCAATACGTCAAATAAGCGTTATTTGAGGATTAATGATCCATTCTGGTGGTTTCGTCAACAGAGACCGTAAGCTATTGATATTACGGAGATTATGGGGGCACAATTCATCGTTAAAGTGACAAACGAGAGGGCGGGTTTCTTCATATGGAATAACCAGTTAGCGACGAAACCTCGCCTTGATCCACAGGTTGGGCGCTGTCGCACATCAAGTGCGAGGAAAGCCCGCGCCACGATCCCCATGAATCACGACGACGCCAGGCGGGCATTGCCGCCTGGCGTCGGGCAGGCGTCTGTCGTGCGGCCGGCGGCCGCTATTCGACGATGACGGCGGCGACGGTCCTGGGCTTGGGCAGGACGGAGCCCATCGCGCCGCAATCGTGGGCCGCGATGGAGCCCGAGCCATTGAGCACGATCTTGAGCGCGATGATCGACATGCAGGCCTTGCCGATCGCCTGCACCGTGCTGGTGCCGTTGACCAGCACCGAGCGCGACGGCGCGTAGATGACGCCCGACACCTGGTCGCCGCTGCTGCCGGTGAGGTAGACGCCGTACTCGGCCACGGTCGGCGAGGCGCGGCGGTCCTGGTAGACGGCGACGCCGACATAGGGCTCGCCCGAGCCGGGACCGGGCGCCGGCAGGACGACCCGGCCCGAGCCGTTGGAGAACAGGCCGCCGATGTTGCCGGCAGAGTTGGCGGTGAACACCAGGGTGACGCCGAGATTGCCGGTGCAGGTCGGGCAGGTGATGTTGCCCGAGCCGGAGTTCTTCACGTCGCCGCGGTCGATGTAGTAGGTGCCGGGCTCGAGGAAGAGGTTGTTGGAGCCGGGATTGAGGATGCCGCCGCAATAGCGGCCGGGCTGGATGGTGACATTTCCGCTTACGGTGAAGTTGGTCTTGGTGCAGCCGCCCGTCAGGTCCGGCTGGCCGAGGCCGGCGTAGGGATCGGGGACGCCCTCCGGCAGATAGGTGGCGGCCGGCTGGATGAAGGTAATGCTGCCGCTGCCGTTGGCGAAGTGGTCGCCCTTCAGCAGGCCGGTGTAGCCCGAGATGAGGCCGCTGCCGTTGAGGTAGAGCGAGCGCGCGTGCGTGGAGTGCGCCGCTATCGAGCAGTTCAGGGCGACGATGCTGCCCGAGCCGTTCATGAAGATCGCCTTGTCGCCCGAGCCGATCAGCGACATCAGGCAGACCGACTTGTGGATGTCGGGATCGATCATGGTCTTCACCATGCCGACGGCGCGCGCCGAGAGCGTGCGCGCGCTGCTGCCCATGAAGTAGCCGGCGAACATCAGGCTCAGCCGCTTGGTGACGATCGCCTCGACCGCGCCGTCCTTGCCGGCAAAGGCGCCCGAGGCCGGCGGCGAGTTGACTGTCAGCGTCGAGCTGGCGCTGGCGACGTAGCCGTTGCGGCCGGCGTCGTTGGTGGCGACGGCGACGATGACGGCGTTGATCTGGTCGGCCGCCTTCACGCGCGCGCCGCCCAGCGCCGCGGCGTCGGCGACCTGCTGCAGCTTGCGCTTCTCCACGTACCAGGAGCCGACATCGACGCCGATGCCGAGCGCGCCGGCGAGCACCGGCAGGGCGAGCGCGACCAGAAGCGTCGTGCCGCCGGCTTTGTCGCCGAGCAGACGGCGCCATGAGGCGGGAATTGAAAGAGCGGGCATGTTGGTAGTCCGGCGAATATGTGTGTCGGTATGAATACTTGAATCGACTTGTGACGAGTTACGTCCAATGCCGGCCAAATTGCATACGCGCCGAGATCTTGTCACGCCGATGCGGGTCCAGTTTGGACCGATCCTCCTTCGGGCCGCGCCGCTCCAGCGGCGCTCATGATGCGTCGCTGGAGCGACGCGGCCCGAACGCCATGAAGATGCTGCCTGGACGGGGAGCGCCGGTGCTGCCGCCGTGCGCCGCGGCCTATACCGGCAGCGGGTTGCGGTTGAGGCGCTGCGGCCGCTGGCCGACGTCCGGATCGTTGCCGCCCTGGTCGCGGAAATTGTAGGTGAGCTGCTGCGGCGTGGCGACCGGGTGCTGGGGGAAGCGCACCTTGTGCCGGGCGATGCTGCAGCCGAGGTACTTCACCTTGCCGTCGGGCATGAAGTCCCAGACCGGCCCGTCCCAGTCGCCGAACCGGTCGTAGTCGCGCATGATGAAATGGTCGGTGGTATAGGTCGTCTGGAATCCGTTGGTGTCGTAGTTGTCGCCGAACTCCTCGGACTGCACCAGCGAGGAGGCGCGCACGACGGCGCCCGCGGTGCGCGCCAGGGTCAGGCAGAACTCCAGGCCGTTCTCGCGGTACGACATGGGCAGCTTGCGCCACTCCTCGGTCCGCTTTTTCAAGCGGGCCGTTGAGTCCGCGTCCAGGCGGGTGACGACGTTGCGGCCGTTGATGTTCTGCATCCGCACCGGATCCTTGTCCATGCCGCCGTAGTACGCCTCGAGCACATCGGCGCTGTACTGGAGGGTTCCCTCGTTGAACGTGGCGAAGCTGATGCCCGCGACCTTGCAGGCCATGACCTCGATCAGGCCGCCATGGGCCATGACCGCGCGCAGCATGCCGCCGAACTGCGCGACGTTGTCGTTGGTGATGTTGCCGCTGGGCACCACGATCGTGCCGGGCAGGCCATGCGACTGGATCTCGAGATTGGTGATCTTGCCTTCGCGCCGGCGCCGCACCAGGGCGGTGAGGTCGGTCACCGCCGACTGCCAGGTCTTCTTGCCCCAGACCAGGTACTTGCTCCTCTCGTCGTTGACGCCGACGGTGATGGAGCCGTCGCTGAACAGCAGCACGTAGCGCATCGCAGCAGCCTCCCGACACGACAGCGGCCGACGCTATCGGGGCGGCGGGCGGCGCGCGCCCTTCATATGAAGGGGTGCGCCGCCGTGACCGAGTTCTGTCCGCACTTCGGTTCGTGCCGGGCGGGGGAACGGCGCGCCGCATCCGTCCGTTTGATCATCCCGTGAATTGCATGGAGCACGAGCCATGGCTGACCAGATCGTGACCAACCCCGGCGGTGGCGGCGGCCACGGCGGGCTCTACTTCGTCGTCGGTGCCATCGTCGTCGCGCTCGCCGTCGTGGTGGCGTTGTTCACCGGCGTGTTCCGCACCGATCCGCAGACCGCGCGCAACCCGGCGAAGGAGATCGACATCACCATCAAGCCGCAACCGCCCGCCGCGCCGGCGCCGACCAAGTAGCGCAAGTCTTCCTTCCCCCGGAGGGGGAAGGTGGCGCGCAGCGCCGGAAGGGGGATGTCTCAACGAAATCGGTGTCCGTCTTCGACATCCCCCTTCCGCCCTTCGGGCACCTTCCCCCTCCGGGGGAAGGAAAGACCGAGGCGGGATTGCGACGCCGACCGCGACATTGCGCGCACGAACCCGCGTCGCGGCCGGCGCGTTGTCCGGGTCACCTTATCGCTGGAGGACGCGCGTGACCCCACAGGAACGGTCCGCTCGTTGCGAGATGCTCGCCCGCCAGGTGCGGCGAGCCGTGATCGAGCTGACACACGACGACGCCGTGCGCCTGACCTCGATCCCCGAGGTCACGCGCCATCTGGGCGTGCAGGACGGCTACCTGCTGCTCGACGCCCTGGAATTCGCCGCGCGCCAGGGATGGATGACGGTCGCCTCCGGCATCATCTCGGTCGAGGATCGCTGCCTGCGCGCCGAGGCCAGGCAGGCGCGGCGCGCGCAGGCGGCGGCGACACGCCAGGCACGCGCCGGCCGGCGCCGGCACCTCGTTGCCACGCACGCCGCGCGCGAGCGCGCGCGCGGCTAGAGGCGAGGATCAGCGCATCACCGCCGCGCTGTACAGGATGTCGGTTGTACCTTCCCCCGGAGGGGGAAGGTGGCGCGCAGCGCCGGATGGGGGATGTCGAAGACGGACATCGGTGTCGTTGAGACATCCCCCTTCCGCCCTTCGGGCACCTTCCCCCTCCGGGGGAAGGGATGATCGATCCTACGCCGCCCTTCTGAGCGCCGTCAGGTCGTCGTCGGACATCACGACGATGCGCTCGGTGACATGGCCGCAGGCGGCGCAGGTGAAGAACTGGTCCTCGAAGCCGCTGATCTGCGGCTCGCGCCGCACGTGCCAGTTGGGCCCGCCGCAGGCCTCGCATTTGGGCCAGTCATTGAGCTCGCTCATCGCGCCACTCCTCGGTTGACGGCCAAAGCTGCACGCCGGCCATTACGCCTTCGCGTCGGGTCGATCACATCTGCGAGTCGGCCGGCCGCTCGCCCGGCAGCGGCGGCGGATCCTTCGGGCCCGAATCGCGCGGCACGATCGAGCCGACCGCCTGGCCGCGCGACTCGTCGAGCGGGGCGCCGTCGGCGTCGTGCAGCGCGGGGCGGCGATCGCCGGCGATGCTGCCGGCCGGCGCCAGCCGATCGGCGCCGGCGCGCGCCTCGGGCGGCGGCGCGTCGCTGCCGCCGAGCAGGCCGCAGCCCGAGAGCAGCCCGACGGCCACCAGCGCCGCCACCGTTCTCGTCCCATTCGCACCGCGACTGCGCATGTCCTGACGCTCTCGTGTTCGGGCCCGTGTCCGGGGCGCAGAGGGGAACAGGATTGCGGCAACAATCCGTTCCCGTGCCGCGTTCTTGCGGTGATGAAGATCACCATCGAACCCACCGGCGACGTCGCCCAGCTCGCCAATGCCAGCCAGGGCGCGGTGTGGAAGGGCGTCACCGAAACCGGCACGCCGGTGATCGCGATCGTCGTGACGCTGGGCTGCCGTCCCGAGCACCAGGCCGACTTCGACCGCGATTTCGGGAAGGTGCAGCCCGAGCCCGACACCGCTGCCGACGGCGAGACAGACGACGGCGCGCCGCAGGTGCCCAAGCCGCAGCCGGCGTGAGCAACGCGCGCGCGATCGCGGCGTTGTGCCGGATCGACCCGGAGGAACGCCCATGAACGCGACCGGCCTCGCGCTCGTTCTGATCGTCGCCGGCGCCGCCGCGCTGGCGCAGAATCCCACCACCGGCGGCCTGCCCGGACCGGGCGGCGGCAACCCGCCGACCGGCTGGTCGGGCGGCGCGACACCGCCGGGCATGGATACCGGCAAGATGCATCCCGACAGCAAGGGCCAGCCGGCCGGTCCGTCGACTGGTCCGTCGACCGCGACCTCACCGCCGCCTGGGGACGCGGTGCGCGTCACCAGCGAGTCGCAGGCGCGGCGTGTGATCGAGGCCGAGGGCTTCACGCGCGTGCGCGCGCTCAGGCGCGAGGCCGACGGCACGTGGAGCGGCCGCGCCGTCCGCGGCACCTCGCACGTCGCCGTGCGCGTCGATCAGCGTGGCAACGTCAGCGCCGAGTAGGCGCATCCCAAGCGCAGCGAGGGATCCAGGGGAGTTGCCTGGATCCCTCGCTGCGCTCGGCATGACAGAGAGATTTCCGGCTCCGGGAGCGCCGGCGTGCCGTCTCGCCTCAGGGCGAACGAAGCTGCATGCCGGCGATCAGCCAGACCCCGGTGCGCCAGAACGACCAGACCAGGATCAGGGGCGCCACGCCGACCATGCCCAGCAGCGCCAGGCGCAGCCACAGCGGCACGCCGACCTCGTCGGCGAGGCCGGCCGCCTGCTGCTGGCTCCACACCGCGCAGATGTCTGCTCCGCAGGCGACGATGCCCATCGCCCATACGCCGAGCGCGACGAGACCCAGCAGCCGTGTCGTCCTACTCAACAAGGACGAGCGCCAGGGTCTGGGGTTTCGGCAACTCCGCGCCCATCGTGGAGCAATCGGAAACCTCGTAGGCGCCGGAGCCGTTGAGCAGGATCCTGCGCGCGACGATGGACATGCAGGCCAGGCCCGACACCGTGCTGGTGCCGTTGACCAGCACCGTGCGCTTCGGCGTATAGATCACGCCCGACACCTGGTCGCCGCTGCTGCCGGTGAGGTAGACGCCGTATTCCGCGGCCGTGGACGAGGCGGCTCGGTCCTGGAAGACCACGATGCCTGGATAGTCGGGGTGGTTCGATTGCGCCGGCAGCACGATCCTGCCCGAGCCGTTGGAGAACAGGCCGCCGATCGATCGTCCCTGCGTCGCCGTGAACACCAGCGTGACGCCGCCGCCACCCTGGGTGACGATGCTGCCCGAGCCGGAGTTGGTCACGTCGCCGCCATCGATGACATAGGTGCCGGGCTCGAGCGTCAGCGTGCCGGAGCCGGAGTTCAGGATGCCGTTGCAATAGCGACCCGGCGAGATGGTGGTGTTGCCGCTGGCGACGAAGCTGGTCTTGTCGCAAGCGCCGGCATCCGGCGGGGCGAGGTCGGCGTGGGGATCCTCGACCTTGGTTTGTCTCACGCCCGCGGCAAGCACGATGCTGCCGCTGCCGTTGACGTAGTAGGAGCCGCCGGGCAGGAAGCCGACATATGCCGAGATCATGCCGCTGCCGTTGAGATACATGGCGCGGGCATGCTCCGAATGAGTCGCCATCGAGCAGTGCGCCATCATCTTGCCCGAGCCGTTCAGGAAGATCGCCTTCTCGCCCGATTCCATCAGCGCCAGCATGCACACGCCTGTGCGGATCTCGCCGTCGGACACGACCTTCACGGCGCCGACCGAGCGGGCCGAGAGCGTGCGCGGCGCGCTGCCCAGCGCAATGCGGGAGAACAGCGTCTTGAGCTGCGTCGTGACGATCGCTTCGACAGCGCCGACGTGCTCGACATACGCGCCGGAAAGCGGCGGCGTGTTGATCTCCAGCGTGTGGGTGGTGCTCGAATAGCCGTTGCGCGCGGCATCCCTGGTGGCGACCGTGACGACGACGCTGTCGGACTGGTCGGCGGCCTTCAGGCGCGCGCCGCCCAGCGCCGCGGCGTCGGCGATCTGCTGCAGCTTGCGCTTCTCGATGTACCAGGAGCTGACGTCGACTCCGATGCCCAGCGAGCCGATGACCACCGGCAGCGCCAGCGCCGCCAGTGCCGTCGTGCCGGCCGTCCTGTCCTTGACCAGACGCCTGCACCAATCAGCCAGACGCCGCGCGCGCGGCCGCGGCGGCACAGATCGAATGAGCATGTTTGACCCCAATTCGTATCCCGCCGGCGTCGCTGAGTTGGGCGCTTCTGGCGGGTCGTTTCGAAATGACTGGTTAAAACTGCTGTGAATATGTGAACGACTTTAACCGAACTACGGAGAAGAATGCCTCCGTCTGAATGTCCTATTCATCACTGGATATCTTGGGTTTGTCACGTTAATTCAACCATTTTGGATCCTTTTTTTATACTTCATATAAGACGCAAGATTACTCGCGCGACGCATATCGCGCGAGCGCCGACGCAGTCATGCACGCGCCGATCTGCGTTCTTGCCATGCCCATGAACGCACAGGGACGGGCTCTACCAGTGCGTTCGCCGCTCGCGTTGGAGCATCAGGGTCACGAGCGCCGCGGTCAGCGCCGAGACGGCGGCGACGCCGCCGACCGCCGCAAGGGGATGCGCACGCACCGTCTCGCGCGCCGCTTCGGCCTCGTGCTGCACGAACTCCCGCGCGCGATGCAAGGCGGCACCGGCGCGGCCGGCGATCTGCGCGCTCGAGGCATGGGCGATGTCGTCGGCCAGCGTGCGCGCCAGGCCGAGGATGTGCCGGCCCTTCTCGGCGAGGGCGATGGCATCGGCGCCGCCGTCGCGCGCCGCGTCCTCGATCGCGCGTTCGAGCGCCTCGAGCTGACGGGTGATCGAGCCGTTGCCGTTGCCGTGGCGGTCGGAGGAGGTGGCAGTCGCGTTCATTGCAAGAACTCCGGGGGCTAGGGTGGGATCAGCAGCCAGGCGGTGACGCCGCCGAAGAAGACCAGCAGGAATACAACCGCCGCCAGCGCGATGCGGTCGCCGGTGCGCTGGGAGATGGAGAAGCCGCGCATCGCTAGCGCAGGTGGCCGCGGCGCGGCGGCTGGCGCGGACGCGGCCTGGGCGCGGGCGGACAATCCTTCAGCCGGGTGAAGACGGCGACGCGGTAATCCTCCGTCACCAGGCAGCCGTCTCGCCACTCGCCTTCGTGCACCTCGCCGCCGGCGGTGCGGAAGACGCCGTGGCCATGCGGCCGGCCGTTGCGCATTTCGCCGACGAAGCTGTCGCCATTGTCCCAGACGAAGGAGCGCCGGCCTTCGCCGTCGTCGGCGACGCCATAGCCCTGCGCCTGCGCGGGCATACCGGCGCCCAGGGTGGCGGCGATGAACGGGACGACGAGAACAACGTTGCGCACGATCGGCACCTCGCAAGCGCCGATGCAACGGACGTCCATGCGCCGAGGTTGCGCACCAATGCCTCCCTCTCCCCGCACGCGGGGAGAGGGATTGGCTACCGCATATCGATGCGCGGCAGCGGCGCCTTGCGCGGCTTGGCGCGCGGGCAGTCGCTGAGCCGCGTGAACAGGGCCAGGCGATAGCCGCGGCTGCTCGCCAGGCAGCCGTCATGCCACTCGCCCTCGTGCACCTGGCCGGCGGCGGTGCGGAACGTGCCAGGGCCGTTGGGCTTGCCGTCGCGGAACACGCCGGTGAAGCTGTCGCCGTTGGGCCAGACGAAGGAGTGGGTGCCGTCGCCCGGCGTGCGCGGCTGGGCCGGCGCGGCCGCGGGCTGCAGGCTGAGCGCGAAGCCGAGGAGGGCGATGATGAAGGCCGTCCGACGCATGGTAAAATCCTCCTGCAATGGCGATGCAACAGGGTCGGCGGCCGGACCGTCAAGTCGTAACTCGGACTGCAGAATTTCCCCGTGAAAATAGATTGCTAGTGAACTGTATTGATGTTTAACTAGAAGGATATTCAGGCCCTGGGACACAACCCCATGGATTTCGACGGTTTCCTACTGCAGATGCGCATCGAGCTCGAGCGTCTCGAGCAGATGGCCGCGCCGCTGTGGGATCAGGCGCAGCCGGACGACGACGCCGACCTGTCCGACGAGGTCCACTGACCGTCGGATTCGTCGCCCGCCTCAGACCGCTTCCGGCATCTTCTCATCGAGCGCCGCGCGCACCGCGCGGGCGAGATCGACGCGTCTGAACGGCTTGCTCAGCAGGCGCACGTCGCGATCGAGGCGGCCGTTGCGCACCATGGCGTCGTGGGCGTAGCCCGACACGAAGAGCACGCGCAGGCCGGGCTGGCGTTGCCGCGCCTTCTCGGCCAGCGCCTTGCCGCCCATGCCGCCGGGCATCACCACGTCGCTCAGCAGCAGGTCGCATGGCGCGCCGTGGGCCAGCAGCGCCAGGGCCTGCTGGCCGTCGGCCGCTTCCTCGACTTCGTAGCCCAGGCCGCGCAGATGGCCGGCGACGATGCTGCGCACCTGGGCATCGTCCTCGACCACCAGGATGCGCTCGCCGCCGCCGGCCGGCGCCTCGACGGCCGGCGGGGCGGGCTGGTCGGTGGGCGTGACGATGCGCGGCAGATAGAGGCGGATCGTCGTGCCGTGGCCTTCCTCGCTATAGATCGCGACATGGCCGCCCGACTGGCGCACGAAGCCGTAGACCATGCTCAATCCAAGCCCGGTGCCCTTGCCGGTCTCCTTGGTGGTGAAGAACGGCTCGAAGACGCGGTCGAGGGCCGAGGCCGGGATGCCGATGCCGGTGTCGCTGACCGCCAGCATGACGTACTCGCCGGGCGTCACGCCGGGATGGCCGCGCGCGTATTCCTCGTCGAGCACGGCGTTGCGCGTGACGATGCTGAGCGTGCCGCCCTCGGGCATGGCGTCGCGCGCGTTGATGCACAAATTGAGCAGCGCCGATTCGAGCTGGGCGCGATCGACATGGGCGACCCACAGATCCTCGTCGAGCCTGGCCTCGATCTCGATGTGCTCGCCCAGCGTGCGGCCGATCATCCGGCCGGTCTCGGCGACGATGTCGTTGAGACGGGTCGGCGCGGGGCTGAGCGGCTGGCGGCGGGCGAAGGCGAGCAGCTGGCGGGTGAGATCGGCGGCTCGCTCGGCCGAGCCCAGGATGCGTTCGATCGGCTCGAGCCGCGCCGGCTCGTGCGCCAGCTCGTCGGCCAGCGCCTCGGCGGTGGCGATGATCACCATCAGGATGTTGTTGAAGTCGTGCGCCACGCCGCCGGTGAGCTGGCCGATCGATTCCAGCCGCCGGGCGCGGTTCAGCCCGGCCTCGGCCGCCTTGCGCTCGCTGAGGTCGTGAATCACGCCGACAAAGATGCGCTCGCCGTCGAGCATGGCCTCGCCGATCGCCACCGTGACCGGCAGCGGCGTGCCGTCCTTGCGCTGGCCGACCAGCTCGCGCGGGCTGCCGACCAGGCTGCGCCGGCCGGTCTCGCCGTAGCGCCGCAGGTGGCCGTCATGCGCCTCGCGCGTCGGCGAGGGCATCAGCCGCTTGACGTTGTGCCCGATCAGCTCGCCGCGCGCGTAGCCGAACATGCGCTCGCAGGCGCTGTTGCACACGCGGATGGTGCCGGCGGCGTCGGTGACCACCAGCGCGTCGATCATGGTCTCCTGCACCGCCTCGGCGATGCGGCGCAGCGGCGTCGGCTCCGGTGCCTCGCGCACGACCTCGCCGAAGCCCAGCAGCGCGCCGTCGTGCGGGTCGCGCAGCGGCATCAGCGTGACGCGCGCCGCGAAGCTCGTGCCGTCCTTGCGCCGGCGGCGCAGCGTCGTCTCGAGGCGGCCGCGCGCGGCGGCCTCGGCGAGCAGCGCTTGCGGCTTTCCCGCCGCGACATCCTCTGCGACGTAGAGGCTCGCCACCGGCTGGCCGACGACCTCCTCGGCGGTGAAGCCCATCAGCGCCCGGCCGCCGTCGTTCCAGCCCAGCACCCGGCCATGCGCGTCGAGCGTCAGCACCGCGCAATCGCTCAGGGTCTCGAACAGAAGCCGGGGCAGGGCGTCGGTCGGCGCGGTGGCCGGGCGGGCTGGCATGATCTCTCTTGAGCCGCGCGGCGCGGCGAATATGGCCCTTACCTGTGCGGCAGGCCGCCGCGCGCGGCATTGATCCACGTCAAGGGCGGCCGCGCTGCGATGCGGCAGATGATCGCTCATGTGATGAATGCAGATGGTGGGGGAATGGGACGATGATGCGGAGGCGGCCATGGCGCTGACATGGGCGGTCGATCACGACGCCCGTCTGGTCATGCTCGATGCCAGCGGCCCGCTGACGCGCCGCGACGTCGCGCACTACATGGCCGAGGTGACGGCGGCGGGCGCCGCCGACTATCGCGTGCTGCTCGACGCGCGCGCCGCGCAGTTCGAGCTCGGCGCGGCGGAGATCGCCGATTTCGGCCGCCGCACGCAGGGTGGCGGCGACGGTCCCATCGCCCTGGTGGTCGCCTCGGACGCCGAGCGCGAGATGGCCGACCATTTCGCGCGCCGCGCCGGCCGCGGACGGGCCTGCCGGCTCTTCGCCACGCCCGACTCGGCGCGCGCCTGGCTCGACGGCGCGGCGTAGAGATCTGTCATCCCGAGCGTAGCGAGGGATCCAGTCAGCAGCCTGGATCCCTCGCTGCGCTCGGGATGACAAGCGGATTTCGGCTGGCCCGCCGGGCGCGCTTCGTGAAAGGCTGCGTGCAGTTCGATGTCAGCCTCCAGTTCCGCCGTCGTCCTGCTGGTCGAGGACGATGCCATGCTCCGCCTGTCGCTGGCCGAGGTGCTGGAGCGGCTGGGCTATGTCGTGCGCGAGGCGCCCGACGGCGAGACGGCGCAGGCGATGCTCGACGCCGGCGGCATCGACGTGCTGTTCACCGACATCATGCTGGGCCGCGGCATCAACGGCGTCGAGCTGGCGCGCTGGACGCGCGCGCATCATCCGGCGACGCGCATCGCCTATACAACCGGCGCCTGGGACGTCTCGACGCTCACCGACGCGCCGGTGCTGCGCAAGCCCTACGCCTACAAGGATCTGGCGAAGGCGCTTCGCACGCTGCTGGCCGACGCGCGCTGAGACGTCCTTTCGTGCGACGTGCGAATTTCGCGCATAGAGGGTGCGACGAATTGTGCCGACACGCGGATCGCTGTGGCAAAAATTTCTGAGTGATGGCTTACTACGCAAAAGACAAGAAGCAGAAGCAATGGGACCCGCAACGACGGGTGGCCCTTGGGGCCGATGATATTGGGGGATGATATGGCTGAACTGGACAGGCGTCCGGAAGCGATCACGTCGTGCATCGACTTCCTGGAAGACGAACTCTTCGAAATGGGTCTCGACGCGCGCATGGCCGAAAAGGCCCTGATGCGTCATCCGACCTGCGAGCGCTACAAGACGCGGCTGGCGGAGATCTACGCGCTGGTCGGCGGCATCGCCTCGACGCTCGACACGCTGCGCGCCCAGGCGCCCAAGCGCGGCGCCGCCGCGCTGCACTGAGCAACGCCGGCCCTCGCTGCCCGTTGCTCCGCCGTGCAACGCGGCGGAGACAGCGATGGCAGCGAAGAAGGCAGCGAGCCGCAAGCGCACGTTCGTCGAGAGCGACGATGTCGGCCGCTCGCTGGCGCAGGACCGCCGGCGCAAGGCGAAGATCCGCGTCAAGAGCGGCCAGGGCGATCGCGGCGGCCGGCACCAGGGTGGTCACTCCCTCTCCCCGCAGGCGGGGAGAGGGTCGGGGTGAGGGGCTGCATCGAGTAGCGCACCACCATCGTGCGCAACCTCAATCGACCCCTCACCCCAACCCTCTCCCCGCAGGCGGGGAGAGGGAGAAGGAAAGCCCTACGCCCGCAGCCCGCCGTTGGGGCGCACGCCGATTGCTTCGAGGATGGCGGTCAGCCTTGTGCGCTCCGGGCGCGGCTCGAAATCGCCGCGCAGCGCCTTGAGCGCGTAGCGCTCCTGGTTGATCTCGTCGGCGGTGCGCACGCCCAGCCGACGCAGCACCGGCACCGGCGGACACCAGCCCTGGGTGGCGTGCTGGAACAGGAAGGCGCTCACCAGCGCCGGCAGCAAGAGCCAGCGCCGATCGTGCGTGACGCCCAGCGCGATGCCGGCGAAGGCGATGGTCGAGGCATTGGCCTCGATCGCCCGCTCGATGTCCCATTCGTCGTCGAGCTCGCGCAGCCGCGCGTCGATCTCCTCGGGATTGTCGGCATAGTGCGCCAGCCGTTCGGCGGTCGCCGCGCGGATGCGCCGGTTGATGGCCTCGGCGGTGTTGCGCGCGACGCGCTCCTCATGGTCGGCCATGGCGTTGCTCCGGACAATGAAAGGCGGGGCGGGCCATGCGCCACGCCCCGTCCCGGGTGCGCCTCTAGTACGAGCGCCAGACGCCGTAGGAGTCGTAGTAGCCGCCACGATAGCTGGTGGCCCGGCGCTGCTGGACGCGGTCGTCGACACCGTCGCGGTTGCGGTCGACCCAGCCTGGCGGGTTGTTCGGGTCTCGGTAGCCGCTCTGGGTGCGATCATCGATGCCGTCGCGGTTGCGGTCGACCCAACCCGGCGGGTTGCTGGCCGAGGAACGAGGCGGACGATCGTCCATGAGGGTACAGGCCGCCAGCATGGCAGCGGCGACGGAAGCGGTCAGGGCCACACGAATCATGGCAAGTCTCCGGATCGAAAGGTTGTGCCTGCCATTGCCAACGCCCGACCCTGTGGCGAGTTGCCGTCGGCAAGTGGCCCCGCGGAGGAGAGGGACGCGGGGCCACGAGCAGGTGGTCTTCGCTGTCACGGGGGGAGTCGACCACCGCGCGCTTCAACGGCCCCTCGTCTGTCCGGTTGCGCTCCAAACTGCGGACACCAATCGACCACACCGCCGCCGTGCCTGCACGCCGTCGCAACGTCACCGCCGGGTGGGCCGTTGCGGCACACGAGCCGAATTCTCCGCGTGGCTGCGAGTACGATCATGTCGATCGAAGTTGCCCAGGTTCGCGTTGGCGCCTGCTACCGCGCCGGACACGACGAACTGCGGCAGGTGAGAGCGATGGAGAACGACGAGGTGACGTTCGTGGTGATCCGCCACGCCCCGCATCGCACCTGCGTCGGCCCGCTCGAGCGCATGCCAGTCGACCGCTTCGCGCGCGAGGCGGAGCGCGATGAGCCCTGGCCCTGAGCGGGACGCAGGCGGGGCGCTAGAACACCGAGCCGACCCGGAAGGCGAATCGCCACGGGCGCGGTGTCGCAGATGCGGAGGTACGGCCTGCCAGGACGCGCGTCACCTCGACCTCGCCGGAAACCTTGTCGAACAATTGCAGGTGCACGCCGCCGCCGCCCGAGACACCCTCGGCGAAGAAAAGCGCGTTGCGTGAATCGCGCGCCCATAGCCGGCCATAGTCGACGAAGGCATAGAGGTACGAGCCGACGATCGGCTTGAGGGCGTCGAGCCAGCGCGGCGCATAGCGGATCTCGGCCGAGGCGGCGAAGCCGTGATCGCCGAGCGCTTCGGACGCGACGAAGCCGCGGCCATATTGCCGGCCGCCGAATGCGAAGGTCTCCGACACCGGCAGTGACGTGCTGGCCGCCTGGGCGGTGGCACGCACGATCGTGGTGAACTCCGAACCGAGCGGACGCTGGTGCTCCAGACTCACGTTGAGCTTGGCGAAGCCGGCATGGGCCACGGCGCGACCGCCGGTGCGGGCGCCGGCGAGATCAAGACCAAAGCTCAGCTGCATGCTGGCGCTCGATACGCCGCCGCCATCGTCGACGATGGCGCCGCTGCCACCCGCCCGCAGCACGCGCAGCGAGTCGCCGGGGATGTGTGCGCCCTGCAGCCTATAGTCCACCTCGATCACGTCGAAGGTGGCAAAGCCCACGAGGCTCGTCGTCCGTCGCAGGATCAGCGGATGGGAATACTGGGCGCGCGCCAGAAGGGACCGTCCCAGCAGAGAGGCGGGCAGCCCGTTGAGTGTCGTCGGCGGTCGCTGCCAGACCGCCTGTCCGACGAATCCCAGCCGGCCACCATCGGCGCCCACCGGCACGCTGTAGCGCACGTCGCCGAGATGCATACGGTCCCACGGCACCGCGACGATGTAGCGGGCCTCCAGCGCATCGCCCCCCAACAGCAGGGACCGGCCGATGCCGCCAACGCGGAAATTCACCGTGCTGTCGGCCGTCGTCTGGAAGCTGTCGACCTGCACGATGGGCGAGAAGCGCTCGAAGCTGCCGTCGACGACAAGCGCGACGGCACCCGGGCCCGCCGCGCTGTCGGCGAACGTGCCCACCTTCAGGGTCAGGCCGGCAATGTCGTTGGCGATGAGAAGCCGCCGTTCAAGCTCGGCTCGCGTCAGCGGCTTGCGGCCGACAAGCGGTGTCAGCACCTGGTTCAGGCGATCGCGCACGGCCGCGGAGTCCACGCCCTGACCGACGTCGATACGGCTGACGGCGCCCTCGACGACAATGACGCGCAAGCGTCCCGCGCTGAAGTCCTGCTGCGGCAGCAGCACGTTGTAGAAGACGTATCCGGCGTCCGCGTATCGCCCCGCCAACCGGTTGACCGCCGCGACGATCTCGGCGAAGGCCACTTCGCGATTGATCACGGGCGCAAAGACCGGGGCGAGGTCAGCCGCGCTGAAGACGCTCGAGCCTTCGACCGACACCTGCCGGATGGTGACGCGTCGGTCGCGCAGATCCGCGGGCACTTCCAGCACGGGTCCGTCCGGCACCGCGACGTCCGGGCGTTGGCGCGGCAGGGCGGGCTCGACCGGTACGGCGTCCCGACCGACAGTCGACGGCGCCGGCAGTGCTGTCGGCAATTGAGCCGATGCGCCGACGCCGAGCGCGAGATGGGACACCAGGACCACGGCAAACAGGACGAGGCGCATGCTCGTCCTTATGACACCGGCGGATCGGCGCCGTCGAGCCACTCCTGCAGAGCTTGCGCAGCGGAGCGTGGCCGCAAACCCTCGGAGGCCCCGCGACCGGTTCGCGGGGCCTCCGTCATTCAGTGCAGTATGCCCAGCAGCGGGGTAACAGCCGCTCCGGCTGTCGCGCCCGCCGCGACATTCGCCACCGGCGTCAGGGCCACGGCGCCGACGCCGACGCCCGCCGCCGTTTCACGATGCAGGCTCGCCGTGACCGACTTGAGCAGGCCTCGCGCGTGGCTCGATCCGCCGCGGCCATCCGCGATGTTGTTCACGCCATGGCCGAGGTTGGTCGTTGTATCGCCGACCGCGACGATCGGTGGCCCGAGCGGCTGACCGATGCCGGACCCCGTGTCGCTCGTCGCCGTGCCAGTGGTCACGAGCGTATCGCCCACCAGGCCGACCGCGCCATCCGTCACCGTCGGGACGACGCTCACCACGCCGTTGTCGGACGTCCCGTTGCCCGAAGCCGGGCCAGAGCCGTTGGCGCCCGGAGCTGACGCACCGAGATTGGCAGCGGAAGTTCCGGGGCTGGTCGGGCCGCTCTGGTCGTTACAGGCGGCGCACAGGGCAATCATTGAAGCCAGGCACAGAGGTGCCGCGAGGCGAGCAATCATGGACTATCTCCCTTAATCAAATGGATTGGACTATGTCCACATGCCGTCAAATTAACTGACTGAAAACAAGACAATACAGAACAACCTCAAGAGTACAGGCTAACTTAAGAGAGCGAAAGCGCGTTGCGCGCAAGAACGAATATTTGACATTCAATGAACACGTATTCGATGCTGACTCTTCTATACTTGCTTGCGCTCAACGCGTGCATAGGCGCCAAAGAGAACGCCCTGGCGCGATGATCCGATATCGCCGGGAGATGTCTTATCGGCCCTCTCCTCCGCACGCTGGCGGTGGCCCGCTACCGCCATCGTAGAGTGCAGTAGTGGGCACGGATACCAGTTCGGCGCCGCAATGGAGGTGAACGGTGCAGGGGATGCGGTCACGGAGGGAGAATCATATAGCCAGCAAAGTTGTGGGTGATGCCTGTCGCTGGCGCAACTTGTCGGCCGCAATGGCGTTGAAACAGATTGTGCGGAATCAGAACAACGATCCCGGCTCGCTCCTTGACCGTGCTCGCGCGATGCGAATCGAGGCGGCGCGCGCCATGGAGGCAGCGCAGAAGGCAACCAGCGAGGATGCGCGTGCCGGCTTGGCGAAGCAGGCAGCCAGCTTGCTGGAGCAAGCGCTGGGGTTGGAGCAGCGCGCCTTCACCGTTGTCCCGCCGCCGCAAGCCCAAAAGCACGCAAATCCTCAGCAGATGCAGCAAGCGCAACTTGCGCCGGGGACGGCTGGTGACGATGACGAGAAGCCGGAACGTTCAAAGTGACCCACGACTGCAAATGCCAGATGATTATGTTCAGTTGCCACATCAAACGCGCGACAGGTGCGTGACGTCCTAGTCGAAGCTCAAGCCCCGGTCTAAGTTCAACAGGTCGCTGAGTGTCTGAGTGTTGGAGTCTGGTGCGGACCAGCACGAGGGGGAAGCACGTGCCGCTCACCTGGACCATGAACCACGACAGGAAACTCATCATTGTGACGGCGACCGGGAGTCTCGCGAAGCCTGATCTCGCTTCGTATATGGCGGGCGTGATGCGCGAAGGCGGCAAGGGGTATCGGGTACTCTTCGATTTGACCGCCGCCCAGGTAGAACTCAGCGCGAACGATCTCAAGGGCATCAGCCAGGAGGTGCAAAGCCGAAGAGGCGCGGCGGCATCGTATGGCGCCATAGCCCTTGTCGTGAAGTCAGAAGCCGAGCGCGAGATGGCGGGATTCTTCGCAAAGAGAACCAACCGGTCGCGGCTGTGCAAGCTCTTCGACACCTTGGAGAAGGCCAGCGCCTGGCTCGAGCAACCAAAGGAATAGTCCTGATATCCGAGCCGTCAGTCACGGCGAAGCGCGTGGTGACAGGACGCAAGATGCAGTGTCGTGCAATGATGCACCATCACAGCAGCAGCCGGTCGAGCCAGCCGGTGGTGCGGATCGCGGCCCATACCGTGGCCGCGGTGACGGCGAACGAGGCCAGCGTGCCTGCCAGGGCGAAGATCAGCAGGACGCCGTCCTCCTCGAGATGGGCGATCGCCAGCAGCATGATGGCGATGGCCGGCGGGATCTGGCTGAACGGGAAGGGCCACAGCATGGTCGGCGCCAGCAACATGATGCTGACGCCCACGGCGCGGCGCAGGATCTCGAACATCTCCGGCCAGCGCGGCCGGATCACCGCCTCGAGCTTGCGCAGCGGCCAGCGCAGGCGCCGGCCGACGCGGCGCACCTGCTCGCCCGACAGCCGCCTGCGCGCGACGACGCCCGGCAGGATGGGCGTCTCATGCGCGCGCATCAGCTGCCAGGCGGGAAAGAGCAGCAGCACGCCGACGACCGGCGAGGCGCCCGGCAGCATGCCGAGCACCGCCATCACCAGCAGGACGATGCCGAAGGAGCGTTCGTGCAGGTTGTCGATCAGCCAGTCGACGGTGACCTCGTCCGGCGCGCGGGCGAAGAGATCGTCGAGCACTTCCGAGGTTGGGACGTAAGCGTCGGCCCGGACCATGGCGCCACTATAACGCGCGGCGCCGGGGCAGGGTGCCGCGATCGCGATCGCATGGCTGCCTTCGGGCCGCGCCACGTGAGCGGCATATGCGATCTCCCTTCCCCCGGAGGGGGAAGGTGGCGCGCAGCGCCGGATGGGGGATGTCGAAGACGGACACCGACGTTGTTGAGGCATCCCCCATCCGCCCTTCGGGCACCTTCCCCCTCCGGGGGAAGGTAAGACGAAGGCTACAGGCGCTGTCGCCGGGTCACCTGGGCCCAGGCCCAGGTGAACTCGGCGCCCAGCAGGAAAATCAGCGAGGAGTAGAAGATCCACAGCAGCAGCACGATCATCGCGCCGGCGGCGCCGAAGCTCGAGGCGATGTCGGTGTTGCCGATATAGAGCGCGATCAGGTACTTGCCGCCCGCGAACAGGACCGTGGTGATCGCCGCGCCGAGCAGCACCTCGCGCCAGGCGACCGGCGCGTCGGGCAGCACCTTGTACATGGCGGCGAACAGCGCCGTGGTGATGCCCAGCGACAGCACGAGATCGACGATGCCCAACACGATCTCCAGCGCCGGGAACAGCGCGCGCACGTAACCCGACAATGCCGTCAGCGCCGCGCTGGTGGCCAGCGACACGATCAGCACGAAGCCCAGCGCCACCACCAGGCCGAGGCTGACCAGACGCGCGCGCAGCAGGCGCGAGAACCCGCTCCTGCGCGGCCCCTTGACCTCCCAGACGCGGTTGAGGCTCGACTGCACCTCGACGAACACGCCGGAAATCGCCAGCACGATGCTGACCAGCCCGATCACCGTCGCCCAGACGCCGTGCAGGCTCTCGTCGGCGCTGCGGATCATCTCCTGCAGCGCAAGCGCCGTCTTCGCACCCATCAGGCCGGAGAGCTGTTCGACCAGCGCGCCCTGCGCCGCCTCGCGGCCGAACGCCAGGCCGGCGATGGCGATCACCACCAGGAGCACCGGCGCGATCGAGAACAGCGTGAAATAGGCGATCGAGGCGCCGCGGCTGAAGGCGTCGTCGTCGATGAAGGCCTCGCCGGCCAGCCGCGCGATGCGCCACAGCCGGCCCAGCCGGGTGCCGGGTTGGGGCGGGGGCGGTTGGTCCTGCGGAACGGGCTCGGCGGCGGCCGTCATGGCCGCGCAACGCCGGCCGGCCGATCGAGGTTGCCGCGCCTGCTCAGGATCCCGTCAATGCATATGCCAGGCTTCCGGGCGGCGCAGCCATTCCGCCTCGGCCTCCTCGTCGAGCATGGACTGGAGCTGGAGGATGTCGAAGCTCTCGCGGCTCATCGGCGCGATCTCCTGCGCGTCGATCTTCTGCGCGACCTCGGGCACCGGTTTGGGATCGTCGATGATCATGGCCTGCTCGCCTGCACGTCTCGTGCGCCCTGAACGGCACGATGGCCCGCGCGTTGCGCGCAATTCGCACGTGCCGCCCGATCCGTCGCAACGCGTCCGCGACGTGGACGTTAGCCGGCCGCAGCGCACCGCGCTGTGACCGATGGAGACCAGGAGCAATGCGTAGATCGATCGTTGCCGGCGCCGTGGCGCTGGCCTGTCTGGCCGCTCCCGCCCATGCGGCGAGCGAAGCCGAGTGCAACGACATGTTCCGGAAGGCGGACGTCAACGGCGACGGCGTGCTGAGCGACGCCGAGGCCGGCCGCTTCCTCGCCGCCATGCGGCTCGCCAACGTCGCCGAGCCGACCGACGGGCGCATCCCGTCGGCGACCTTCATCGAGCATTGCCGCAGCGACCTGTTCCGGACGGCGACGACCGACCCCGGCGCGCCGCTCAAGGGCGCCAACAGCTTCACCCAGGGCCAGGCGCGCGACCGCGCGGTGGCGCGCGGCTACACCGAAGTCGGCGAGCTGAAGAAGGACGACGACGGCATCTGGCGCGGCCCGGCGACCCTGGACGGCAAGAGCGTCTCGGTCGCCGTCGACTACAAGGGCAACGTCGTCTCCGACGCCGGCCCGGCGATCACGCCCGGCGCACAGCCGATGCCGACCACGCCCGCGACGCCGGCGCCGGCGACCAACGCGCCGACCACTCCCGTCACCCCCGCGCCGACGCGCTGAGGGGACACCGCCATGCAGACCATCAGGGAGGTCGCAGCCATGCAGACCGTCAGCCATGTCTACGATTCATACGGCCAGGCCAGCGCCGTCGTCCGCGATCTCGAGGAGGCGGGCATCCCGTCCTCCGACATCAGCGTGGTCGCCAACAGATACGTCAGCGAGCGCTACGCCGACGTCGATGACGCATCCGCCGCCGGCACCGGCGCCGGAATCGGCGCCGCCGCCGGCGGCGCGGCGGGCCTGCTCGCCGGCCTGGGCCTGATGGCGATTCCCGGCCTCGGCCCGGTGGTGGCGGCCGGCTGGCTGGCCGCGACGGCGGTCGGCGCGTTGGCCGGCGGCGCGGCCGGCGCGGTCGGCGGCGGCATCGTCGATGCGCTGCAGGGCTCGGGCGTCCCCGAGGAGCACGCCCATGTCTACGCCGAGTCGGTGCGGCGCGGCGGCACGCTGGTGACGGCGCGCGTGCGCGACGACAAGCTGGCGATGGCCAACGCGATCTTCGCGCGGCACGAGCCGATCGACTACGGCGCGCGCGCCACGCAGTACCGCGGCGAGGGCTGGGAGCGCTTCGACCCCGAGGCCGATCCCTACCGGCCCAACCAGGCCGAGATCGACCGCATCCGCAGCCGCGGCTACCTCGACGCCGCGTGATCGTCGGGTTGCGTCATCTTGCCTTCCCCCGGAGGGGGAAGGTGCCCGAAGGGCGGAAGGGGGATGTCGAAGACGAACACCGCGCGCGTTGAGGCATCCCCCTTCCGTCGCGCTTCGCGCGCCACCTTCCCCCTCCGGGGGAAGGAGTTGAGCCGGCAACTGCCGTCTGGACGGCGAGTTGATCCAACCACCCAGCCTTCAGGAGGTATCCATGAACAAGGCGCAGCGCGACGACCTGCTACAGCAGATGCTCGAGACCGAGACGGGCGGCGTGAAGATCTACGAGGCGGCCCTGGAATGCGTGCTCAATCCCGACCTCAGGGAGGAATGGGAGAAGTATCTGCAGCAGACGAAGAACCATGTCGAGATCGTGCGCACGCTGATGGCCGAGCTCGGCGTCGAGGCCAGGGAGACGCCGTCGCGCCGAATCGTGCGCCATCTCGGCGACTCGCTGGTCGGCGCCATGACCATGGCCAGGCGCAGCGAGGCGCCGGCGGCGGCGGCCGAGATCGTCGCCTGCGAGTGCGTGGTGCTGGCCGAGACCAAGGACCACAGCAACTGGGAGCTGCTGTCCAGGTTCGGCGAGGCGGCCAAGGGCGAGGAGAAGAAGGCGATCATGGCCGCGATCGAGGCGGCCGAGGACGAGGAGGACGAGCACATCTACCACAGCAAGGGCTGGTGCCGCGAACTCGCCATCGCCGCGCTGGGCATGAAGGCCGTGCTGCCGCCGCCGGAGGAGCAGAAGGACGTCAAGACGGCGATCGGTGCCGCCCGCGCCAAGGGCGCGCGCAAGCAGATGATGTAGCGGATCGGGGCGGGACGGTGGCAACCGCCACTGTCCTGCCATCTGTCGGCGCTTCAATGCTGATGCCATGAGCTTGGTTGTCGGTCATAACTGCCCCGGCTGCGGCCTCGACACGCCGGCGCTCGCCTGCGAGTCGTGCGGTGCGGCGGTGGTGTGGGATCGTGCGCGCGGATCGCATTGCGCCGCCTGCGGGTGCGCAGCCTCGACCCTGACCTGCGCGCAATGCGGCCTGCGCGCCGAGCTCGACGCCCATCAGCCCGAGCGATTGCCGCTCCGGCGCGGCAGCGTCGCAGCCGCGGCAGTGCCGTGGCGCAGGCTCGGCATGGGCGTGCTGGTTGGCCTGCACGGGCTGGTGCTCGCGCTGCTGGTCGGCGGCCACGACGCGCCGGCGCCGCCGCGCGAGCCGACTGTCGCCGCCGCGACGCAAGGGCTGCCGCAACGTCTGAACCGCGGCGCCGTGCAGCTGCCGCTCGACGCCATGCCGGTGCCTTTGCTGCTGCCGTCGCCCTCGCCCTCGCCCTCGCCGTCGCTGGAGCTGCCGCCGGTGCCGACACGCTACCTGGATCCGCCGCCGCCACGCGAAGTCATGCGTGCCAATACCGGCGACAGCCGGCCGCCCAGCCGCGAAACCTGGCTGCAGCGCGCGCTGAGATCGGGACGCAGCTCGGGACCGGACCCCGACCGCCTTCCCGCCGACGGCTATGGCATCGGCCAGTAAGCCACACCCGCAATTTATTTGGCGCCGACACGCAACACGCCGCCCGATGCGTCGTTTGCTGACGCTTGCGGGGTAGTGCCATGACACTGGTCGTCGGCCATAATTGTCCGGGCTGCGGGCTCGACACGCCCCAGCTGGCCTGCGAAGCCTGCGGCGCGTCGATCGTATGGGATCGCGAGAACGGCTCGCATTGCGCCGCTTGCGGGCGCTCGGCCGCGACCATCGCCTGCCCGGAATGCGGCCTGCGCGCCGAGCTCGACAAGCGCCACGCCGAGTACCGCGCGCGCGTGCCCGCGCGACCGGTCGTGGCCGTGGGCGATCCCGACGACGACGATGATGACGTCGACGAAGATGATGACGTCGGCGATGACCCACCGCCGCCGCCCCCGGCGCTCGCCCGGCTGCACGGCGCGCTCACGGCCTCGCCGGTTCGCAGCGCGTTCGCCATTGCCGCCGCGCTGGGCCTGCACGGCGCGCTGCTGGCGCTGGTGCTGGGCGGCGGTGGCGCGCCCGATCGCAAGGCGCTGTCGGCGCCGGCGATCGTCGTCGACAGCGCACCCGTCTCCCCGTCGCCGCCCGCCCGGGCGCATGCCGACGCGCTGCCGCCCGAGGTCCTGCCGCGTGAGGCCCTGCTGCTGGACGACCTGCCGGTGCCGTTACCGCCGCCGCGGCCCGCGATTGCCTCACCATCGCAGCCGCGCCTGGCGCCGCCGCCGCCGCCGCGCGCGATCACGAGGGCCGTGCGCGAGGGCGTCCAGGCGCATGCACCGCAGCGCCGCGAGGGCTGGCTGCAGCGCGTCTGGCGCTCGGGCACCGTGTCGCCGGCCGGGCACGGCGATCCGATCCGTGGCGAATCGCCCGGCCCGAGCGCGGCCGCCAGTGCCGGTGGCGGCGGCAGTGGCGGCGGCGGCAACGGCGGCGGCGGGGGCGGCGGCGCAGGCCGCTGAGCGTCAGCACCGGTGCGTGGCTGCTGCCGCGATCGCAATCTCTCGACAAAGCCCCCTTTGTCATCCCGAGCGCAGCGAGGGATCCAGGGAAGCCGCCTGGATCCCTCGCTGCGCTCGGGATGACACGGGGTGAATCACCCGTCGGCGTCGATCATGCCGCCCGGGACAGATCGCGCGTCAGCGCCGGCAGGTCGAGGCGGAAGACGGCGCCGCGCTCGGGCCGGTTGGCGGCGGCGATCGTGCCCTGCATCTCGCCCATGATCTCGGTGCTGATCGACAGGCCGAGCCCGGTGCCCTTGCCCTTGGGCTTGGTGGTGAAGAACGATTCGAACAGGCGGGGCAGCACGTGCTCGGGGATGCCCGGCCCGCTGTCGCCGACCTCGACCACCAGGCGGCCCGACTGGACGTCGTGGCGGGCGCGGATGTCGATGTGCGCCTGCTCGATCTTGCCGCCGTTGCGCGCGCGCTCCTCGTTGATCGCGTCGCGCGCGTTGATCATCAGGTTGATCACCACCTGCTGCAGGCGGTTGGCGTGGCCGTGCACCGCCGGCAGGTCCGCCGGCAGCTCGAGGTCGACCGCGATGCGCGCCAGGCGCATCTGCTCGCTCACCAGGTCCACCGCGCCGGCGACGGCCTCGGCGATGTCGAAGGGCTGCGCCTGCTCGTCACCCTTGCGCGCGAAGCCCTGCAGGCGGCGCACGATGGCGGCGGCGCGCTGCGCCTGGTTGCGCACGCGCGTGATGTGGCGCAACGCATCCTCGGCGTAGCCCTCGGCATCGTCCTTGTGCAGGCCGTCCTCGATATCGGCGGCCAGCGCGTCGACGCCGAACTGCACCACGGTCAGCGGCTGGTTGATCTCGTGGGCGATGCCGGTGGCCATCTCGCCCAGGGTCGCCAGCCGCGAGGCATCGAGCGCGCGCACCTCGGCCGAGCGGCGCTGGGTCTCGTCGACGCCCAGGAACAGGCTGTAGTCGATGTCGCGATCCTCGTCGTGCACGTGGCTCGCCGTGACGCGCACGACGCGGCGGCCCGCGCCGCTCCTCACCACCTGGTCGAAGGCGAACGATTCGCGCTGCTCGCCGGCGAACCAGGCGGCGAGAGCCCGGGCATCGGCATCGCAATCGACGACGTCGGTGTAGCGCTGGCCGATCACGTGCTCGAGCGGCTTGCCCGCCGCCTCGATGAAGCTGCGATTGGCCAGCACGATGCGCCGATGCGAGTTGACCAGCGCGATCAGCGCGCCGCTGGACTCCACGATGGAGCGCAGCTTCAGCATGTCGTCGCGCTGCGACTGCTCGAGCCGCACCTGGGCTTCGATGTCGCGCACCACGCCGATCAGGGCGTAGCGGCCGTCGGCGTCGGGCGCGCCGGTGGTCTTGAAGCGCAGGTCGAGCCAGTGCCCGGTGGGCAGCAGGCCGCCGGCGCGGATGCGCAGCGCCTGCATCGTGCCCGGCGCGCGCTGGGCGGCGCGCAGGCCCTCGATCATCGCCGGCACGTCGTCGGGGTGGAACAGCCGCGTCGGCGAGACGCCGACGATCTGCTCCGGCGCCAGGCCGAGCACGCGTTCGGCGGCGGGGCTGACATAGCTGACGCCGGCGGCATCGGTGGTGAAGACGGCGTCGAGCATCGAGTCGACGACGTGGCGGTAGCGCGCCTCGCTGGCCTCGAGCTCGGCCTCGCGCTGCTTCAGCGCGGTGATGTCGACGCGGCAGGAGGCGATGTAGCCGCTGGCCGTGTGGATCTCGTTCGAGTCGACGTAGCGGCCGTCCGGCACGCGCTGGGTGTGGCCCGGGTTCTGCGCGCGAAAGCGCGTGAGCAGCAGATTGCGCACGTCCTCGCGGTCGCCGAGCTCGGCCGGCCGCCAGGCGACCAGACGGTCGATGATCTCCTCGTAGTGCAGGCCGATGATGTCGGGCTTGTAGACGGCGGGATTCACCGCCGCCAGCCGGCTGTTGAACATCACCATGCGGCCGTCGCGGCCGTACAGGCCGAAGCCGACGGGGATGGCCTCGATCGCCTCGAGCAGCTGCTGGCGCGATTCGACGGCCTCCTTCTGCGCCCGCTCCGCCGCCAGCCAGCGCCGCCGGTTGGCCGCCGTGGTGCTGCCGAAGGCGAAGAGCAGCACCGCGCTGGCGCCCATGGCGATCCAGGTGCCGTTGTCCGCCGGCAGCAGCGGCAGCGTGCCGGAAGCCGTGCCCGCCGCCAGAGCGAGCAGGACCACCGCCAAGGCGGCGAGGGCGACACCCCGGCGGCCGATGGCGCCGAGATGGTCGTTGGCAAGCTCTTCGCGGGACGCACTCATTGCAGAGTTGCGTAGCTTTGTTCGGGCCGCGAACCAACCGGCGATTAGTCCAATCTGGCGAGGGTCGGCGACATGGCCGAAATGCTGCGCCTGTGGCGCAGGGTGCGCAGCAGCTCCTCGGCGTAGGGCAGCACGCCGAACAGGCCGGTGCCGGCCAGCACGGCGATCAGGTACCAGCCGGGCAGGGGCGGCTGCTTGAGCGCCACGGCGAAGGAGGCGCCGCCGCTCCACAGCGCGCGGAATTCCGGCCAGTGCAGCACGACGACGATGAAGGTCGCCGCCACCGGCAAGGCGCCCAGCGCGCCGTGCACGTGCTGCTCGGCGGGCGCGATGCGGCGCGTGGCATCGGCGTAGGCGATATCGATGGCGGCGGCGAGACTGTGCAGCACGAGGCCCGCCAGCATCAGCAGCATCACCAGGGCGTTGACCTGCAGGAACAGCATGGCCAGCAGCGGCAAGCCGACGGTGGCGAGCTGGACGATGTGCAGCAGCGATTCGCGCGGCCCGGAGGTCCATTCGATGGCGGCGCGGCGATGGCACTGCCAGTCGGCGAGGCCGAAAGCCAGCCACGCCGGGATGATGCCGTAGAGCAGGGCGTAGGCGAGGAGGGAGTCGGTCGACATCAAGGCGCACCCTGTCGGGAAACAAGGCGGCGCCGCGGCAAGGGTTGCGTCAGTTCAGCAGCCAGACCGTGGCGCCGAGAAACGTCGCCATCATGCCGAGCACCGCCACCAGGGCGATGCGATCGTTGCGGGCCGCTGCTTCTCGTCTAGACAATTCCCGGCGCATGACTCACCTGCCGTGCCATTCGTCCCCTTCTGCCAGCAGAAACGGGCGAAGGCATGGCGATGTTGCGCGCAATGCTGTGAGCGTTCGGGGGCGGATGGACGCAGTCCGGCACGGCGGAAAGAAAGGATGGGCGGCCTCCCTTGGGGGGACTCAAAGGGGCCGCCCGAAGTCTGCGTCGTCATCACTGACGGGCGTTGAACGTCGATCGAAGGTCGGAGTTCCAGGCGCGACCACGACCCGGGATCGGCACCCGCCGGTCGCCGGCGCGTTGTGCAAGCCACGACGATCGAGGGAGAGGCCCATGGAACAGACCATCGTGGCGCAGTTCGAGACCCGCCGCGGCGCGGAGATGGCGGTCGAGCACCTTGTCCAGAAGCACGGCGTCAATCGCAGCGACGTCTTCGTGCGCGCACCGGGCGTGGCCAACACCTCGGGCGTGCGCGCCGCCGGTGCCGATGCCGGGAAGAAGGGCGAGCCGGAGCTGGCCGGTCCGATCGAGGTGTCGGTCGATTGCCACGACGAGAGCGGTGAGATCGTGCGCTCGGCGCTGCGGGAGGCCGGCGCGACCCAGGTTCGCGCACGCTAGCAAATGCGACTGTCATCGCGAGCGCAGCGAGGGATCTCTTTGGGACCGCCGGCCTCCCGCCGGCCTCTTCAAGTGCCGGCGAGACGCCGGCGCTCCCAGGAAGACATCCTGGATCCCTCGCTGCGCTCGGGATGACAGGCTGGAGGTCGCCGTCGCCCGGCTTTTCCCCGCTGTTTTCCGTTCTGTCCCCTGGCTGACGCGCAACCGGCGGCGATCCGGCGCGTTGGCGCGCCCGCCGCTCAGGTCATGCGGAAGATCGCCATGTCGATCAGCTCGTGCTGGCTGAAGGGCTTGCCGAGCAGCGGCACCTCCCGCATGTCGTCGGGGAGGATTCCCACGCCATAGCCCGAGGCGAAGAAGAACGGTATGCCGCGGCGGGCCAGCACGCTGGCGGCACCGAAGCATCTCTCGCCGTTCAGGTTGATGTCGAGCACGGCGCCGTCCAGCGCTTCGCTCTCGGCCAGACGTATGGCGTCGTCCAGCTGGCCGACCGGCCCGACGACGATCGCCCCCGCGTCGAGCAGCGTCTGCTCGATCTGCGCGGCGACCATGAAGTTGTCTTCCACGACAAGCACGCGCAACCCGGTCAGCGGAGTGTCGCCGGTCACGGCCTTCTCCCCCGAATCGCATCCCTGATCACTTCCTACCGCGATTGTGGAAGCACGCGCCATGCCACACGACAGTAGCGATGAAAGGAGTGCAATCGCTCACTCCTGCAGGCGGGCAACCGGCGCCAGGTCGCTCCGTTCTTGCTCCACGACCAAGTTACGGAGACGAGAGATGAAGTATGTGATGTTGCTTGCCGCGATCGCCCTGGTGGCGTCGGCGTGCACCGTGAGGACCGAACGTACTGTCGTCGAGAAGCCGGTGGCGCCGGAACCTGCGGCGGCAGTGGTGTACACCCCGGCGCCGCCGCCGCCGACAACGACCGTGGTCGTTCCGACGCGGTAGAACGAGACGCAAACAGGTGCGCCGCTCCCTTGGTGGGAGCGGCGCACCTGTCTTGCATCCTCACCTTTCTGTCGGCTGCGTCCCACCTTGCCTATCGCAGCCCGAAAAACGCCAAGACGGCGAGGACGACGACAACAAGGCCAACCACATAAATGATGCTGTGCATGAGGACCTCCCATTTCGGCGCTTTGCCGCAAATGGTGGCGGCACGGGCCGACTGGCTAAGCTGCATTGTTTCCCGGATGGGTGTTGTGCAACGTCGCGCGGATGGGTGAGTTCCAGGCGGCGCCTCTTGCGTTTGGCGTCCCGGCAGGGGGCGACGCACATGCCTGTGCAGCCAATCGTCGTGCGACCTCGTGTGGGTGATCACGCGATTATCACCCACAGCATCGAGCCCACCGCGGCTGCCATCAACCCGGCGGATGCCCAGCCAAGCCATGCGAGGAGACCGCCGACGGCGAATTGTCCCATGACCGAACGGTTGCGGGATGCCAGCATCAGCATGAACATGACCGGGACCGCCACGACACCGTTGATGACTGCGCTCCAGTACAATGCCTGGATCGGGTTGACGGGCATGAAGTTCAACACCATGCCAATCGCTGTCGCGGTTGCTATCGTCGCATAGAAGCCCGACGCCTCGCGCGGCTTGCGCGCCAGGCCGACGCGCCAGTGCCGTGCCTCCGCCAGTGCATAGGCCGCCGAGCCGGCCAGCACCGGGATCGCGAGAAATCCGGTCCCGATGATGCCGAGGGCAAAGATCAACTCGGCATAGGGGCCTGCCACCGGTCTCAGCGCCTCGGCAGCCTGCGCCGAGCTCTGGATGCGTTCGATTCGCCCATTCAGCGCCGCAGCGGCAGTGATCACGATGGCAAGTGCGATGGCGTTCGAGAAGCCCATGCCGATCAGGGTGTCGATGCGGATGCGCTCCAGCGCCATCGGCGCCTGCGAAGGGGCGCAGTTCAGCGGCCGCCGTCCAGGCACGACACGAACGTCCTCCGCTTCCTCCGAAGCCTGCCAAAAGAAGAGATAGGGACTGATCGTCGTGCCCAGAATGGCCACGATCGTGGTCAGCGTCTCGCGCGACGGGGTAACGGTTGGAATGGCCAGCCCTCTCACTGCCGCCGGCCAATCGATCTCGACCAGAAACAAGGTAGCGACGTAGGCGAAGAGCGCGACTGTGAGGTACTTCAGCATCCTCACATAGCGCGTGTACTGCATGAAGACCTGCAGCACGATGCAGAGCGCGCCGAAGCCCAGCAGCCACAGCGCGCTCGATCCGCCAATCACGAGCCTGGTCGCGTCGGCCATTGCGCCGAGGTTGGCGCCGATATTGATGATGTTGGCGATCAGCAGCGCTGCCACGATCGCCTGTAGCAACGCAACCGGGTAGTGCCTACGCAGAACTCCGGCGATGCCGTGGCCGGTAGTACGGCCCAGCCGGGCGGCGATCATCTGAATCGCCGCCATCAGGGGCCATGTCAGCAGAAGTGTCCAACCGAGCGTATAGCCGAACTGTGCGCCTGCCTGGCTGTACGTCGCGATGCCGCTGGGATCGTCGTCGGATGCGCCGGTGATCAGGCCTGGGCCGAGCATCCGCCAAAGGCGCGGCTTGCTGGGTCCAGGCGTCTGCTTCGGCGCCTCGCTGTCCTCGATCGTCTCTGCCATGGCGGCGGTGAGAACGTCGAGTCCGGCTGGAGTGTTCCGCCGATTTGTGTTCAGCGGGAACTCGCCAGTGGATGTGACGTTGCCAGACGCAATCGTCGGAGGCGACACATGAGCAGCGAGTCGAGTGGACCGCGCGATACGCAAACTGATCTCGGCAAGCTCGGCGACGGCCTGCGAGAAGCAGGAAGCAGAGCAGGCAATGCGGCGCTCGATGAGGCCGAAGCCGCCGCGGAGGGTGTCAAGAGAGCAGGTGCCGACGAGGTACGGCAGATCGCCGAAACGGCCGAACGTGTCGCGGACGATCTGCAGCAGCAAACCCCGCTTCTGGCCGACTACGTCCGCGACGCTGCGCACCGCATAGAAAGCATGGGCGAAGCCCTGCGCGAGCGCACCGTGGGCGACATGCTGTCGGCAGCCACCGATTACGGTCGCAAGCAGCCGATCCTTCTCTTCGCTGGCGCTGCCGTCGTGGGTTTCGCCCTCTCGCGCTTCGTGCGCAGCGGCCTGTCGCCATCATCGACCGACGCGGCGGCTGCTCGCGAGACGATCAACAAGGCAACCGGCATCGACGTCTGACGGAGGCCACCATGCTGCATCCCAGAACCGCCTCCCGCCGTGGCGTCGTCGGCCTGGCCAGTGACGCCATTGCCGGTGTGAGCGACCTCGTCGCGACCGAGTTCGCACTGGCCCGCGCCGAGTTGGGCGAGAGGCTGGCGGCGGTTCGTGGCAGCCTCGTGTTCCTGCTGAGCGGTGTCGTCCTGCTCATCGCCGCGCTTTTCTTCGGCCTGCAGGCCGTCGTGCACGCACTCGCAGCCTCCGGCATGGAGCCGCACTGGGCCGCGCTGCTGGTCGCGGGCGGCAGTGCGCTCGTGGGTGGTGTGCTGCTGTCGGTCGGTCTCAAGCGCTTCGATCCGGTTCCCAGGCGCTCGCTGCGAGAGCTGGAACGAGACAGAGCCCTGGCAGAGGAGCATTTGCCATGAAGTCCAGCGCACAGCTGCAACGCGAGGCCGCCGCGCAGCGAGCCCAGCTTTCCTCCACGCTCGACCAGCTCGGCGACAGCATGACCGCCCGGCAGATCTCCAACGAAATACTGTCGCTGGCGAAGGACAGCGGTCTGTCAATCGTCCGCAGCCTGGCGCATGGCGCGCGAGACAATCCCGTACCGGCGCTGCTGATCGGCGCCGGGCTGCTGATGATGCTGACAAAGGGGACAGGCGACAAGGGAGGCACCGAACTCGCGGGCAAGGCAGGAGACATCCTCCGGGATTTCGCCTCGGCCGGCGCGACGGCTGCCAAGGGCGCGGCAGCCGGAATCGCCGGCGCTGCCAGCAATGTCGCGAGCGCCGCCGGGGATGCCGTCGATTCGGCACGGCACGGAGTTGAAGACACGGCGGCCAGGGCGAAGCACGCCGCCGACTCCGGTTTGGGCGACGCCGAGGGCCTCGTGGGTCGCGGCAAGGAGCAGGCCAGGCACCTGGTGGACGAGGCGCAGCACCTCGCCGGCCAGGGCCGCGACGCGCTGCAGAAATTGGCCGATGAACAGCCCATCCTGCTCGCCGCGGCGGGCGCCGCGCTCGGGGCTGCGCTGGGCGCGGCCCTGCCGATGAGCGATGCCGAGCGGCGCTATTTCGGCAGTGCGGGCTCGCGCGCGATTCGGGCTGGGCGAGAAACCGCGGCCAAGGTGGCCGATGTGGTGAAAAGCGAGACCCTGGGTGATCACCCCGAAACCAAGGTCGCTGACGTGGCCGAGAAGGTGGTCCGTGTCGTCACCAAGGACATCAACAAGCCCACGACCAACGTACCGACCGAGCAGGGAGGTCACGGTGGGCCTGTTTGACCTGCTGTCCGGACGCCCCGATCGCATGTTCGGTCGTGGCGGCGGCATGTCGCCCGTTACCATGGGCGTGCTCGGCCTGCTTGCCTACAAGGCGATACAGAGCATGAACAAGCCGGGCAGTGGCGAGTCCGGCGGCGGCATCGGCGACTGGCTGCACAGGACCCTCGGTGGCGACACTTCCAGCCGGCGCGACACAGGCGGCATCCTGAGCGGCGGTCTGCGGGACCTGATCGGGCAGTTCCAGCAATCCGGACATGGCGACATCGCCAGGAGCTGGGTCGGCGCGGGCGCTAATCGCTCGATCACGCCGGACGTACTGGCGAAGGTGCTGACCGAGGAGCAGATCGCCACGCTGATGGCCCACACGGGCCTGGGTCGCGACGAGCTGCTGCGCGGCATGAGCGAGGAGCTGCCACCTGCGGTGGACAAGCTGACGCCGGAGGGCGACGTGCCGTCGCCGCTGGAGATGGACGAAGTCATTGGCAACAAGCCTGCCTAGGTATCGAATTCCCGCGAGGCGCTTCAAGTTGCCAGAGGAAGCAGGGCTCGTCAGACCAGGCGAGAGATCAGCGGCGGCGGTCGCCCTTGTCACCCTGGCCGCGCTTGGCGACGGTCGTTGCCTTCCGCCGTCGATCGGCCGCGAGCGATTTTCCTACGTCGTCGACTTCCTTGAACGTCCCTTTGGTGCTGCGTCGCACGTAGCGCTTGTCCGTGCCCGTGTCGATCAGCTCACGCTTGGCAGCCTTTCGTCTGGCAGGCGTTTTCGATCGGGTCGTGACCTTTTTCGCAGCCTTCTTCTTCGCGGCCTTCTTCTTCGCGGCCTTCTTCCTGGTGGCCATGGTTACCTCGGGGCGAGAACGTGAAGTTTGCGGCACGGTGACCGCTTTGCCGGTAACGGCGGAGGCGTGCATCCGTTCCTGCCGGGGCGGGCCGGTCAGTATCGGTCCGGGTCTCAACCTACTGGCCGCGCCTGTGGTGGCGCCACGACCTGAACTCCGGCAGATCCGAAGGGTCGAACAGTGTGCCCTCGACGGGACTGAGGGCCGGCAGGTCGGCGTTGCTGGCTTCCGCATGGGTCATGTCGATCAGCCGTCGCGCGGCACGCAGATCGACCTCGATCGGCAGGCCGAGATCATGGGCGATGTCCGCCATGAGGTCGGCCAGCGTGGCCAGCTCGTCGACGGCCGATGCCGCGATGGCGCGTCTCGCCGAGTCGACGAGGCGCTGCGCGTCGGACGACGCCATCACGCGATCCAGCGCCAGGTCGTGGGCGGCGTAGCTGGCGACCATTTCGAGCAGCGCCCGGGCATCCGACATGAACGCGTCGCGACCGCGGCCACCCGGGGCGTAGCTGTCGCGGTCAATCATGGCTGGGCTTCTTGGCCCGCTCGTTCCTGACCTCGCGATCGTCCTTGCCGTGATCCGGCTTGTGATGCTCGCGCTGGACCTGCGTGTCCTGCTCGTCGTCGTCCGCCGGCTGGTCGGGCTTGTTGTGCCGTTCCCGGTTCGTCATGCCGTCCTCCTTGCGATCTTCCAGGCCGCCGGCGCCGGGCGGCGTCAGTGCCTGGGATAGCTGGGTGGCGTCGAGCCGTCGGGGCCGCGGCCCGCGCCGGTGCTCGCCGTGCCGCGCCGCGCGCGCCAGGCGCGGTACTTCACGATGCCCACCGCGGCGGCGACGATGAAGGCGCCGAAGCCGATCAGCACGAAGATCAGGTAGCCGTAGTCGCTGGTTTCCATCGACCGTCTCCCTGTCCGGCAACGCCGCCCGCGCAAGGCAGGTTCCGAGCGCCGCGGGCCGTCCGCGGAACTGCCGCCCGGAAGTCCGCGTTCAGCGTGACGTCACGGAATGTCGGAGCGGCAGCATGGCGGCGACCCGGATGAAGCGGCGGCGGCCACGGCGCAAATCCGCGCCGCTCTCGCGCCGCGCCGAACGCGAGAGGCAGGAACGCAAGCTCGACGACGCCCTGCGCGACAGCTTTCCGGCGAGCGATCCCGTGTCCTTCCTCGAACCCTGCCCGAGCGACGAGAAGGGCGCCGGCGACTGACGCGAGCGGCAGGGATTTCGGACTTCCCTTCCCCCGGAGGGGGAAGGTGGCGCGCGCAGCGCGACGGAAGGGGGATGCCTCAACGAAGCCGGTGTTCGTCTTCGACATCCCCCTTCCGCCCTTCGGGCACCTTCCCCCTCCGGGGGAAGGCAAGACCGCGGCAGCGCTTGCGGGGTGAGGGAGCAGAACCCCCTCACGCGCGTTGCGCGCGCTTCTCGTCGGCCGGCGTGATCGACGTGAGGCTCGCGCGGCCCTCGCGCGGCCGGCCGTCGGAGGGCCCCGGGCCGGGTGCGGCGGCGATCTCGGCGCGCTGGCGGGGCAGGGCGTGCGGATACTCCGCCTGCAGGAACTCGATCAGCTTCTCGCGCACCTCGCAGCGCAGGTCGAAGGCCTGGCCGGCGTCGCGCGCGCTCACCAGCGCGCGCAGCTGGACCATGTTGGTGGGCACGTCGGTGACCTGCAGCACGACGACCTGGCCGTCCCACAACTTGCTGCCGCGCGCAATCTCCTCGAGCTTGGCGCGCACGCGCGCCACCGGCACGGTGTAGTCGACATGCAGGAACACCGTGCCCAAGAGCTGCGAGCTGCCGTAGGTCCAGTTCTGGAACGGCTTCTCGATGAAGTAGGTCAGCGGCAGCACCATGCGCCGGAGATCCCACAGGCGCACCACGACATAGGTGCTGTTGATGGTTTCGATCCAGCCCCACTCGTTCTCGACGATCACCGCGTCCTCGACGCGGATCGGCTGGGTGATGGCGATCTGGATGCCGGCCAGCAGGTTGCTCAGCACCGGCCGCGCCGCCAGCGCCAGCACCAGGCCGGCGGCGCCGGCCGAGGCCAGCAGGCTGACGCCGTACTGGCGCACCGATTCGATGGTCATCAGGGCGGCGGCGACGACGATGATGATCAGCATCGTCTTGGCCACGCGGCGCAGCACGCGCACCTGCGTCACCTGCTTGCGCACCGCGAGGTCGGCGCCGGCGCCGATCGTGTCGGCGTTCAGCTGCACCAGGTAGCGGTCGGTGAAGAAGTCCAGCGCGCTCAGCATCGCCCAGCCCAGGGTCAGCACGTAGGCGACCAGCAGGAGCTGGCCGATCGTGTCGGCGACCCCGCGCTCGAAGCCGGCCAGCGGCAGCGCCAGGCTGAGCGCGGTCAGCAGCACGATGCCGGTGGCCGGCGCGCGCGCCCGCATCAGCATGATCTGCAGCGTCTCGCTCAGCTTGCCGGCGAGCCGGATCATCTGGCGGATCAGCCAGCGGTAGACGGCGAGCACCAGCAGCGCCGGCAGGGTCAGGATGACGGTGCTGACGATCCAGGCGGGAATCTCGATGCCGAACAGGTCCATGTCGCGGTGCTTCCCCTGCGCTGTGACGGTCGAGCCCGGATCGGCCGCGAATGTGGCGATGGTTTGGCGGGCGCCGTCGCCGTGGCGGGAGGTCCAATCCGCCGGGAAAATACACTACATTGGCGCGGACAGTGGGGAGGATCGACGATGTTCGGCAGGAGCACCCTGCAGGCCTACCTGGTCGTGGCGGCGTTGGGATTGATCGGCGTGCTGGTCGCGATCGTCATGGCGCGCAAGCCCGAGATATCGGCGCTGATCGTCGGCGGGCTCGTCGCGCTGATCGTGCCGGTGCCGCTGATCTGGCTGATGCGCAGGCTCGGCTATCCGATCGGCCGGCCGATGAGCTGCGCGCGCTGCGGCGCCGAGCAGCCGGTGATGCGCCGGCCGGCGAGCTTCCGGCAGGCCATGCTGGGCGGCATCACCTGCGCCCAGTGCGGCGCCGAGCTCGACGCGCGCGGCCGCCTGCGCCCGCCGCAGACGGGCCCAGGCTGATCCACAAGGATGGTTGCGCATAGAGGCGTTTATTGCGTATACGCTTCATTATTGCGCAGAAGGGTGTATAGTTGCGCATATGAGATTATGCGCAACGAAGGGCGACCATGGCCCGGCCGATCGATGAGGCAGGCCTGGCGGCCATTGAAGAGGCGGCCCGCCGCCGTCCCGAGGGGCTGACGGCGCGGCAGATCGCCGACACGCTGGAGACGGTACCGCCGCGCCGGACCCTGCAATACCGCCTCAAGCACCTCGTCGACCGCGGCCGCCTGCTCATGGATGGCGAGCGCCGCGCAGCGCGCTATCGCGCGCCGCGCATCGCCGCGGCGCTGGGTCTGGCCGAGGGACGCGACGAATCCTGGGAGGCAGGAGCGATCGAGCCGCCGCTCTCCACCGCCGCCGCCGTCATCCGCAGGCATGTCCGCCAGCCGCCGGCACGCCGAAAGCCCGTCGGCTATCACCGCGCCTTTCTCGATGGTTACCGGCCGGGCAAGAGCTTCTATCTGGGCGCACGCGAGCGCGCGCATCTGCGCGCGGTCGGCACGCCGCGGATCGCCGACCAACCCGCCGGCAGCTATGCCAGGCAGATCCTCAGCCGGCTGCTGATCGACCTGTCGTGGAACTCGAGCCGCCTGGAGGGCAACACCTATTCGCTGCTCGACACCAGGCGCCTGATCGAGTTCGGCGAGGAGGCCAAGGGCAAGCGGCGCCTCGAGGCGCAGATGATCCTCAATCACAAGGACGCGATCGAGTTCCTGGTCGGCGCGGCGGACGGGATCGGCTTCAACCGCTACACGATGCTGAACCTGCACGCGCTGCTGGCGAACAACCTGCTCGGCGATGCCAACGCGCCGGGCAGGCTGCGGCGCATGGCCGTCGGCATCGGCGGCTCGGTCTTCCATCCGCTCGCATCGCCGCCGCTGATCGAGGAATGCTTCGACCAGATCCTCGCGACGGCGGCCGCGATCGACGATCCGTTCGAGCAGGCGTTCTTCGTGATGGTGCAGCTGCCCTACCTGCAGCCCTTCGACGACGCCAACAAGCGGGTCGCGCGGCTGGCCGCGAACATCCCGCTGATCAAGGCCAATCTCTCGCCGCTCTCCTTCGAGGACGTGCCGCGCCAGGCGTATCTGGAGGCCGTGCTCGGCGTCTACGAGCTGCGCCGCTGGCACATGCTCAAGGATCTGTTCATCTGGGCCTATGAACGCTCGGCCGCGCGCTATGCGGCGGTACGGCAATCGCTCGGCGAGCCCGACCCCTTCCGGTTGCGCCACCGCGCGGCGCTGCAGGAGGTCGTCGGTGCGGTCGTCCGCGGGCGCATGGACAGGAAGCGGGCCGTGGCGCACGTCGCCACCTGGACGAAAGACCATATCGACCGGCCGGAGCGTGAGCGGTTCCGCGACACCGCCGAAAGCGAGCTGCTCGGCCTGCACGAGGGCAATTTCGCGCGCTACCGGATCCGGCCATCGGACTTCGCGGCGTGGGCGAAGGCGTGGAAACGGTAGCCGCCGCCGTTCAGCGCGAGGGCGCGGGCGCCGCGACGTGGCGCGAGGGCAGCAGGAAGGTGATCGCCCAGCAGGCCAGCAGCATCGCCGCCGAGCCGAGCAGGCAGGCGATCATGCCGCCCCACTGGTAGAGCGCGCCCGACAGCAGCATGCCGGCCAGCCGGCCGGCGGCGTTGGCGGCGTAATAGAAGCCGACATCCTCGGCCGCCTTCTTCGAGCCGGCATAGGCGAGGATCAGGTAGGAGTGCAGCGCGGAGTTGACCGCGAAGGGCAGGGCGAAGAGCGCCAGCCCGGCGGCGACGACGAGGTCGGGGCGCCACAGGCCGGGATCGCGCAGCAGCAGCGCCAGCGCCACCGGCACCGCCGCCAGCAGGCCGGCCCAGATGCGCGCATGCGGGATCTCGCGGCTGAGCCCGTCGGCGCTGCGCGCGATCAGCGCCGGGGCGGCGGCCTGGACCAGCCCGTAGCCGATGGTCCAGGCGGCGAGAAAGCCGCCGACCTCGACGAAGCGCCAGCCCGCGGCATAGAGGAAGACCGGCAGGCCGACGACGAACCACACCTCGCGCGCGCCGAACAGGAAGACACGCGCGCCCGCCAGCAGGTTGACGCCGCGCGACTTCGACAGGAACTCGCGCATCGTCCTCGACGATTTGCCCCTGCCCAGCGCACGCGGCAGCAGCGCCACGCCGGCGAGGAAGATCGCGCCGATCAGCCCGGCCATCAGCCACAGCGCGGCGCGGAAGCCGACCAGGTCGAGCAGCAGGCCGCCGAGGAAGAAGCCGATGCCCTTCATCGCGTTCTTCGAGCCGGTGAAATATGCCACCCATTTGAAGAGCTGCCCGGCGCCGGACGCCGAGGTCGTCTTGATCGCCGTCTTCGACGCGGTCTTGGTGAAGTCCTTGGCCAGGCCGGCGATGCCCTGGGCGATCACCACCCAGGCGACGGAGGCAGCCGCGCTCCAGCCGGCATCGAGCATCGAGAGCATCACCAGCCCCGCGACCTGCAGCGCCTGGCCGGCCGCCAGCATGCGCGGGATGCCGAAGCGGGTGGCCAGCCAGCCGCCGGCGAGGTTGGCGACGATGCCGGCGAGCTCGTAGAGCAGGAACAGGAAGGCGAGCGTGAACGGCGAGTAGCCGAGCTGGAAGAAGTGCAGCAGCACCAGCATGCGCAGCGCGCCGTCGACCAGGGTGAAGCCCCAGTAGGACGCGGTGACGATCAGGTAGTGGCGCATCGTCTGTGCCTCTTGCTCCCTCTCCCCGCAGGCGGGGAGAGGGCAGGGGTGAGGGGGAGTCTCAGGTTGCGCAGAGCGGCGATGCGCCACTTGATGCAGCCCCTCACCCCGACCCTCTCCCCGCAAGCGGGGAGAGGGAGGGTTGTCCTCACGACTCACCCCGCGCGATCACGATGTTCGCCAGGTCGACCATGCGACAGACATAGCCGATCTCGTTGTCGTACCAGGCGTAGACCTTGAGCAGCGTGCCGTCGGTCACCAGGGTGCTGGGCGCATCGACGATGGCGCTGCGCGTGTCGTTGCAGTAGTCGGCCGAGACCAGCGGGCGCGTCTCGAAGCCGAGGATGCCGGCCAGGCCATCGCGCGCGGCGGCGGCGAACAGCGCATTGATCTCGGCTTCGTCCGTCCGCCGCCTGAGCTCGAAGACGCAGTCGGTCAGGCTGGCGTTGAGCACCGGCGCGCGCACCGCGTGACCGTTGAGCTTGCCCTTCAGCTCGGGATAGATCAGCGCGATCGCCGTGGCGCTGCCGGTCGTCGTCGGCGCCAGCGAGGTCATCGCCGAGCGCGCGCGGCGCAGATCCTTGTGCGGCGCGTCGACCACGACATTGGTGTTGGTCGGATCGTGGATGGTGGTGATCTGGCCGTGCACGATGCCGATCGCCTCGTGCACCACCTTGACCACCGGCGCCAGGCAGTTGGTCGTGCACGACGCCGCCGTCAGCAGGCGGTGGCGCGCGGGCTCGTAGAGCGCGTCGTTGACGCCGACCACGACGTTGAGCGCCGCCTCGTGCTTGACCGGCGCGGCGACGATCACGCGCTTCGCGCCGCGCGCGAAATGGCCGGCCAGCGCGTCGGGCGTGAGGAACCGGCCGGTGCATTCCAGCACGATGTCGCAGCCGAGATCGCCCCACGCCACGACGCCGGGCTCGGGCTGGGCGCTGAAGCCGATGCGGCGGTTGTCGATGCGGATGGCGCGCTCGTCATCGGCGGCGATGTCGGCGTGCCAGCGGCCGTGCACGCTGTCGAATTCCAGCAGATGCGCGCTGGCGGCGGCGCCGCCCTTGATCTCGTTGACGTGCACGATGTCGAGCCGGTTGGCGGCGCGCGGATCGTCCGGCGGCCGGCGCACGCCGCCCAGCGCCGCGCGCAAAGCCAGCCGCCCCATGCGACCCATGCCGTTGATGCCTACGCGCATCTTCAAACCCCGTCGTCCTGAGCGCAGCGAAGGACCTTGCGATGACGCCAGCGCGCGCCCTGTTGGTGTGTGACCGCGATACCGCCGGATCCTTCGCTTTGCTCAGGATGACGGAGAAGCCGTCAGGCCGGCGCGCGGGCGGTGTCGCCCAGCTCGTCGAGCCGCTTCTTCAGCGCCATCTCGTCGAGCGAGGCGATCGGCAGGTTGATGAAGATCTCCAGCCGCCGCCTGATCATGGCGTAGAGTGCGTTGATCATCGTCGCGTGCTCGGCCGCCGAGCCGCTGAACTTCGCCGGGTCGGGCAGCGGCCAGGCCGAGGTCACCGGCCGCGTGCCCATGTCGGGGCAGTCCTGGCCCTGCAGGACGTCGCACAGCGTGATGACGAAATCCATGCGCGGCGCGTCGGGCCGCGCGAACTCCTCCCACGACTTGCAGCGCAGATGCCCGACCGGGTGGCCCAGCGTGCGCAGCCGCTCGATCACCTCCGGCATCGGCGCGTCTGCGGGCTCGGAGCCGGCCGAGTAGGCGTTGAAGCGGTCCTTGCCGAGTTGCTCGAGCAGCGCCTGGGCGATCAGTGAGCGCGCCGAGTTGCGCGTGCACAGGAACAGCACGTTGTAGGCGGCGGTCATGCGGCGATCCTCCTGGTCGTCATCGGGCAGCAGCCGCGCGAGATCGCCGCACAATTCGGGGCGACCGCCGCAGCAGGTCTCGGTGAGAAAGCCGAACAGCGCGCGCAGGCCGGCGAAGCGCACGGCGTAGATGATCTGCCGGCCCTGGCGGGTCGATTGCACCAGGCCGGCCTGCTCGAGCTGCGCGAGATGAAAGGACAGCGTCGAGGGCACTTGGCCCAGCGTCGCCGCCAGCTCGCCCGCGGCCATGCCCGAGGCGCCGCGGCTGGCCAGCAGGCGCATCAGGCCAAGCCGCGTCTCCTGCGCCAGGGCAGCGAAGCCCCGGCTGGCGTCTGTCGATTCCATTCTTCGAGAATAGTCAAAAAGTATTGCAGAACGATGACGGGGGAGGAGCGCGTCCGCGCCTTTCGCCACGGATAGTCCTGTCATCCCGAGCGCAGCGAGGGATCCGGGCCCCCTTGGATCCCTCGCTGCGCTCGGGATGACAGGTGCGCTCGATGAGCCGCGCAGGGCTTCAGCGGATGGGATTCGTATCCGGCTGTTCGCAGCGCCCCGCCTCCGCATCGCGCCGGCGGGCGACGGCGGGGCCGGATTCGTACCAGCGCTTGCTGGCGTTGACGATGCGCACGACCGACAGCATCACCGGCACCTCGATCAGCACGCCGACCACGGTGGCGAGCGCTGCGCCCGAGGTGAAGCCGAAGATGCCGATCGCCGCGGCGACGGCGAGCTCGAAGAAATTGCTGGCGCCGATCAGGGCCGAGGGCGCCGCCACGCAATGCGCCTCGCCGGTGGCGCGGTTGAGCAGGTAGGCCAGGCCGGAGTTGAAATAGACCTGGATCAGGATCGGCACGGCGAGCAAGGCGATGATCAGCGGCTGGGCGATGATCTGCTGGCCCTGGAAGCCGAACAGCAGGACCAAGGTCGTCAGCAGCGCGACCAGCGACACCGGCTGCAGCGCCGCCAGCAGCCGGCCGAGGCCGACCAGGCCGCCCCGCGCCTGCGCGAGGCCGCGGATGATCTGGGCGAGGATCACGGGCACGACGATGTAGAGGCCGACCGACAGCATCAGCGTCTGCCACGGCACGGTGATCGCCGACAGCCCGAGCAGCAGCCCGACGATCGGCGCGAAGGCGAAGACCATGATCGTGTCGTTGAGCGCGACCTGCGTCAGCGTGAAGCCCGGCTCGCCGTCGCTGAGGCTGCTCCAGACGAAGACCATGGCCGTGCACGGCGCCGCCGCCAGCAGGATCAGGCCGGCGATGTAGCTGTCGATCTGGTCGGCCGGCAGCCAGGGCGCGAAGAGGTGGCCGATGAAGAACCAGCCCAGCGCCGCCATCGAGAACGGCTTGACCGCCCAGTTGATGAACAGGGTCACGCCGATGCCGCGCCAGTGCTCGCGCACCCGCCCCAGGGCGGCGAAATCGACCCTGATCAGCATCGGGATGATCATCAGCCAGATCAGCACCGCGACCGGCAGGTTGACCTGCGCGATCTCGGCCGCGCCGACGGCCTGGAAGACCGCGGGAAACCAGTGGCCGAGCGCGACGCCGGCCACGATGCACAGCGCGACCCACAGGCTCAGGTAGCGTTCGAACAGGGACATGGAATGCCTACCTCGCCGCCGGGGTCATCGCCGCGCCGCGCGCGCCGCGGGCCGGCGCACGAGCCTGCCCGCCTCGGGCTCGCAGACCGGCACGCGCAGGCGGGGGCTGTCTCCGGCGCAGCAATTGTCGGCGAGGTACGCCATCAGGCCGTTCATGCGCGCGTAGTTCGCGGTGTAGATCAGCGAGCGCCCGTCGCGGCGGACCTGCACCAGCCCGGCGTGCCTGAGCTGGGCGAGATGGAAGGAGAGGGTGGGGGCCGACAGGTCCAGGCGCTCGACGATCTGGCTCGGCGGCAGGCCGGCGCGGCCGGCGCGCACCAGCAGCCGGAACACGGCGAGCCGGTGCTCCTGGGCGAGCGCGGCGAGGGCCGCGACGGCGTCTGGGGATTTCATGGTTAATGAATTATCGAAGTATCGAAGCATCGGCAAGCGCCGCGTGTGGGTTGGCCTTGTGCTCCCTCTCCCCGCGTGCGGAGAGAGGGTCGGGGTGAGGGGTCGATTGAGGTTGCGCACGATCGTGGTGCGCCACTCCATGCAGCCCCTCACCCCAACCCTCTCCCCGCAAGCGGGGAGAGGGAGTGATGCGGGTGCGACCAGGGAAATCCGCAGATCACAATGACTTGGATCAAGTTCGATCACATTCGCGGCTTTGCGCCACAGTGGATCGGCGGCGCGCTGACAGGCGCGGGCGCGCGCGCTAGAATGACCGGATGCTTCGGCGCCTGCTCGCCTGTCTCGTCGTGCTCGCCATCGCCCTGCCATCGGCCGCGATGGGCACGAATCTGCGCGCGGCCGTCGCCGATTGCGAATGCCCGGTCGGCAAGAGCACGTGCGACGACACGGCGAAGGCCTGCGACTGCGCCCTGGCCTGCTCCGCGCGCGTGGTGGTGGCCGAACCCGCCCTGACGGCGGATGCGGCAGCGACCCTGTCGATGCCCTTCACCGTCCTGCGTCCGGCGACGAGCACCGGCCCGCCATCCGGCGCGCCGCGCGACGCGCCGTTCCGCCCACCGCGTTCGACGATCCACCTCTGACGAGCGGCGCCGGTCGCTGAAGGCCGGCGCCTTGGGCGCCCGCGACGCCGATCCGGCACGCGGGTGCGGCCGGGCCGTGCCCGGCATCCGGGATCGATCGACATGCGCATTCGTCTGGTTCTTGTCCTCGTCGCGACGGCGCTTCTCGCCGCCGCCGCCGTGCTCTTCTTCATTCCTTCCGCCTCGCAGGTACTGCGCGCCGTCTGGCCCTCGGGGCCGGGCTGGGAGGCCGTCAGCGCCGAGGTGCCGGCCGGCAAGGCGGTGCGTCTCGAGGTGCGGCTGACCGGATTGCCGGCCCTGCCGCCGGCCGATTCCGTGCGCCTGACGTCGACCCGCCTCGACATGGCGCCGGACGGCATGGCGGCGATGACCGCGCCGCTGCGCGCGCTGCCGTCGCCGGCGCCGGGCGTCGTCGCCTTCGAGACCGACCTGTCGATGGCCGGGCGCTGGGCGCTGTCGCTGTCGGCCGAAATCGCCGGCCAGAGCCGGCCGGTGCGCGGCACGGTGATCTTCCGCGCCGCCGACGGCGCGGCGCCGGCCGAGGCCAAGGGCGGTGCGCGGCGCATCGTCTACTACCGCAACCCGATGGGTGCGCCGGACATCTCCAAGACGCCCAAGAAGGACTCGATGGGGATGGACTACATCCCGGTCTACGAGGACGAGGTGTCGGGCCCGCCGGGCACGCTGCGCATCGCGCCCGAGAAGGTGCAGCGCGCCGGCGTGCGCACCGGCATCGTCGGCCGCCGGCCGCTGACGCGCACGGTGCGCGCCTACGGCACCATCGAGCACGACGAGCGCCGCCAGGCGGTACTGACCGCCAAGTTCGACGGCTTCGTCGAGGAATTGCTGGTGCCGCTGACCGGCGCCGATGTCACGGCCGGCCAGCCCTTGGCGCGCATCTGGGTCGAGAGCCGCGAGATCCTGCAGAAGCAGTCCGACTACGCCGCCGCGCTGCGCGGCGGGCGGCCCGCCGACCTCGAGCGCGCCGCCGCCAATCTGCGCCAGTTCGACATCCCCGAGGCGGTGTTCGAGACCCTGCGCCGCACCGGCGAGCCGGTGCGCAGCCTGACGATCAACGCCTCGATGGGCGGCACGGTGCTGGAGCGCCCGGCGCTCAACGGCATGCGCTTCACCGCCGGCATGACGCTGTTCCGCATCGCCGACCTGTCGGTGGTGTGGGCGATGGCGCGGGTGGCCGAGCGCGACCTGCCGGCGATCGCCGTCGGCCAGAGCGTGCGCGTGATGCCCAGTGGTACCGTCGGCGAGCCGATCGAGGGCCGCGTCGATTTCGTCTACCACGACCTCGACGCCGCCACCCGCACCGGCCTGGTGCGCATCGAGCTGGCCAACCGCGAGCGCCGCCTGCGCATCGGCCAGTACGCCGATATCGCCATCGCCACCGGCGGCGGCAGGGCGGCGCTGGTCGTGCCCGATTCGGCGGTGATCGACAGCGGCACGCGCCGCGTCGCCTTCGTCGTGCGCGGCGAGGGCCTGTTCGAGGCGCGCGACCTGGTGCTGGGCCGGCGGGGCGACGGCTTCGTCGAGGTGCTGGTCGGCCTCGCCGAGGGCGAGCGCATCGTCGTGACGGGCAATTTCCTGATCGACGCCGAAAGCAACCTGCGCGCCGCCATCGGCGGGCTCACCGCACCGGGAGCCCCGCAATGAGCGGCGTGTTCTCCCCTACCTTCCCCCGGAGGGGGAAGGTGGCGCGCAGCGCCGGATGGGGGATGCCTCAACGAAGCCGGTGTCCGTCTTCGACATCCCCCTTCCGCCCTTCGGGCACCTTCCCCCTCCGGGGGAAGGCAGAGCCGGCGCAACTTGGCCCTGAAGGCAGGATCGTCGGCAGGAGCGCACCATGATCGCCGCGGTCATCGCCTGGTCGGCGCGCAACATCGCGCTCACCCTGCTGGGCGCGCTCATGGCGACGCTGGCCGGGCTCTACGCCGTCAGCCGCGTGCCGCTCGACGCGCTGCCCGACCTCTCCGACACCCAGGTCATCGTCTACGCCGAGTATGCCGGCCAGGCGCCGCAGGTGGTCGAGGACCAGATCACCTTCCCGCTGACCACGGCGATGCTGAGCGTGCCGCGCTCGCGCGTGGTGCGCGGCTTCTCGATGTTCGGCGTGTCGTTCGTCTACGTCATCTTCGAGGACGGCACCGACATCTACTGGGCGCGCAGCCGCGTGCTCGAATACCTTAACACCGCTGCCCAGCGCCTGCCGCGCGGCGTCACGCCCAATCTCGGGCCTGACGCCACCGGCGTCGGCTGGGTCTATCAGTACGCCCTGGTCGGCGACGAGCGCGACCTCGCCGAACTGCGCTCGCTGCAGGACTGGAGCCTGCGCTTCGCCGTCGCCAAGGCCGACGGCGTCGCCGAGGTGGCGGGCGTCGGCGGCTTCGTCCGGCAATACGCCGTGGTCGTCGATCCCAACCGGCTGCGCTTCCACGCGCTGACGCTGGACGCCGTGCGCGAGGCGGTGCGCGCCAGCAACATGGATGTCGGCGGCCGCACCATAGAGCTGGCCGAGACCGAGTTCATGATCCGCGGCCGCGGCTATCTCAAGGGCGTCGGCGATCTCGAGCGCATCGTGCTCAAGGTCGATCGCGGCACCGCCGTCCTGCTGCGCGACGTGGCGCGCGTCGAGCTGGCGCCCGACGAGCGGCGCGGCATCGCCGAGCTCAACGGCCAGGGCGAGGTGGTGAGCGGCATCGCCCTGCAGCGCCACGGCGCCAACACGCTCGACGTCATCCGCTCGGTGAAGCAGCGACTGGCGGCGATGGCCGCCAGCCTGCCCGAGGGCGCGCGCATCGTGCCGGTCTACGACCGCTCCGACCTGATCCACCGCGCCGTGCGCACGCTGCTGACGACGCTTGCCGAGGAGAGCGCCGTGGTGGCGCTGGTCTGCTTCGTCTTCCTGCTGCACGCGCGCAGCGCGCTGGTCGCCATCGTCACCCTGCCGCTGGGCATCCTGATCGCCTTCGCCGCCATGCACGTCATCGGCGTCGGCTCCAACATCATGAGCCTGGGCGGCATCGCCATCGCCATCGGCGCCATGGTCGACGCCGCCATCGTCATGGTCGAGAACGCGCACAAAAGGCTCGAACGCGCCGGGCCGGGCACCTCGCGCGTCGAGGTGATCGTCGCGGCGGCGCAGGAGGTCGGGCCGGCGCTGTTCTTCAGCCTGCTGGTGATCACCGTCTCGTTCCTGCCGATCTTCGCGCTCGAGGCGCAGGAGGGCAGGCTGTTCAAGCCGCTGGCCTGGACCAAGACCTTCGCCATGGCCGCCGCGGCGCTCCTGTCGGTGACCCTGGTGCCGGCGCTGATGGTGCTGTTCGTGCGCGGCCGCATCGTGGCGGAGGCGCGCAACCCGATCAACCGGGCGCTGATCTGGCTCTATCGCCCGGTGATCGCCGTCGTGCTGCGCGCGCGTCTGCTCACCGTGGCGCTGGCGCTGGTGATCCTCGCCAGCGCCGTGGTGCCGCTCAAGCGCATCGGCACGGAGTTCATGCCCAATCTCGACGAGGGCACGCTGCTCTACATGCCGACCACCTTGCCCGGCCTGTCGATCACCAAGGCCGCCGATCTGCTGCAGATCCAGAACCGCATCATCAAGTCGTTCCCCGAGGTCGAGTCGGTGTGGGGCAAGGCGGGACGGGCGCAGACCGCGACCGATCCGGCGCCGGTGGAGATGTTCGAGACCGTCATCAACCTCAAGCCGCGCTCGCAGTGGCGGCCGGGCCTCACGCTCGACGGGCTGATCGCCGAGATGGACGGCGCCCTGCAGTTCCCCGGCGTCAGCAACGCCTGGACCATGCCGATCAAGGCGCGCATCGACATGCTGGCGACCGGCATCCGCACGCCGGTCGGCGTCAAGATCTTCGGCCGCGAGCTGAACGAGCTGGAGAAGGTGGCGCGCGAGATCGAGGCCGCCCTGCGCGAGGTGCCGGGCACCAGCAGCGCCTACGCCGAGCGGGTCAACAGCGGCTACTTCGTCGAGATCACGCCCGACCGCGAGCGCCTGGCGCGCTACGGGCTGTCGGTCGAGGCAGTGCAGCGCACCATCGCCAGCGCCATCGGCGCCGAGCCGGTGACGACCACGGTCGAGGGCCGCGAGCGCTACGCCGTCGTGCTGCGCTACCCGCGCGACCTGCGCGCCGATCCCGAGGCGATGGCCGCGCAGGTCATGGTCTCGCTGGCCAACGGCGCGGCGGTGCCGCTGGGCGAGGTGGCCAGGGTCGAGCGCACGCAGGGGCCGACGACGATCCGCACCGAGGATGGCCAGCTCGTGGTCTATCTCTACGTCGACATCCGCGACCGCGACCTCGGCGGCTATGTGCGCGAGGCGCAGCGCGTCGTCGCCGACAAGGTGAGCCTGCCGCGCGGCGTGCATCTGCGCTGGAGCGGGCAGTTCGAGTATCTCGAGCGCGCCGCCCAGCGGCTGACGCTGGTCGTGCCGGCGACCCTGCTGGTGATCTTCCTGCTGCTCTACCTCAACTTCCGCCGCATGTCGGACACGCTGATCGTCATGCTGTCGCTGCCGTTCTCGCTGGTCGGCGGCCTGTGGCTGATGGACTACATGGGCTTCAACCTCAGCGTCGCCGCCGCCGTCGGCTTCATCGCGCTCGCCGGCGTCGCCGCCGAGACCGGCGTGGTGATGCTGATCTACCTCGACCACGCGCTGAAGGACGCGCGCGCGCAATGCGTGGCGGAAGCCCGCGCCTTCACCCGCGTCGATCTGCGCGCGGCGATCATGGAGGGCGCGGTCGAGCGCGTGCGGCCCAAGATGATGACCGTGGCGGCGATCATGGGCGGGCTGGTGCCGGTGCTGTGGAGCACCGGCGTCGGCTCCGAGGTCATGCAGCGCATCGCCGTGCCGATGATCGGCGGCATGGTGTCATCGACGGCGCTGACGCTCGTCGTGATCCCCGTCCTGTTCGCCATGATCCACGGGCGCGCATTGCGGGCGTGAGCGGAACGATCAGGTGCGACCGCCACGCCGGCCTGCCGCCTCGATCCTCGGGGCGCTCGCCTGAGTCCGATCGCGCCGCTTGATGCAGCTCAATGCAATGGCGATGCCGGTGTGCAAGCTGGCGGGCGATCACAAGGGAGATCGCCATGCGCGTCCTGATCGCTCCGGCAATCGCCGGCCTGCTCGCCTTCGTGCCGCTCGCCGCGCAGGCGCAGGCACCCAAGCCCGATGCCCATCACCCGCCGTCGGCCGCAGGCGCGCCGTCAACGGGCGGCGGCACGATGGGCGGCGGCATGATGCATCGCGGCGCGATGATGCCGGACGGCATGATGGGCGGCATGATGGTGCGCCACGTCGAGGGCCGGCTTGCCTTCCTCAAGGCCGAGCTGAAGGTCACGCCGGCGCAGGACGCGCCGTGGAGCAAGTGCGCCGACGCGGTGCGCGCCGCGACCACGGCCGCGCGAACGGCGTTGAAGCCCATGATGCAGCCGGGCGGGTCGCCGCCGCGCACGGCGGTCGAGCAGATGTCGCGGCACGAAAGCCTGCTGTCGGTCCGGCTCGAGTCGGTTCGCCGCGTCAAGGCCGCGTTCGAGCCGCTCTACGCCGCGCTCGACGAGGAGCAGAGGAAACTGGCCGATTCGCTTGTCGGCGAGGTCATCGGCACGCGGTGAGCGCAGCGGTCGCTCGGGGCGTCGCGGAGCTACGGCGCCTTGCGCATCTTGGTGACCGTGATCCGGCCGTTGACGCGTTCGGCCTCGAAGACCACGCGGTCGCCGGGCTTCACGGTCTTGAGCATCGCCGGGTCGGCGACGACGAACACCATGGTCATCGAATCCATGTCGAGGTTCTTGATCGGCCCGTGCTTGAGCGTGATCTTGCTCTGCGCGGCGTCGACCTTGGTGACCTCGCCGTTGGCCGGCACGGCCTGGGCCAGCGCGACGGACGACAGCAGCGCGAGCGCGACGGCGAGAATGGGCATGCGCATGATGGACCTCACTTGACGATGATGGTGCCGGTCATGCCGGCTTCGCGGTGACCGGGGATCAGGCACGAGAAATCGAACGTGCCCGCCTTGGTGAAGCGCCAGACGATGGCGCCGGTGGCCTTCGGCTTCAGGCGCTTGGCGTTCGGATCGTCGTGCTCCATGTCGGGGTTCTTCTTCATCTCCTCCATGTGCTTGAGGTTCTCCTCCAGGGTCGCCAGCACGAACTCGTGGTCGAGCTCGCCGTTGTTGCGCAGCTGGAAGCGGATCTGCTCGCCGCGGCGGATCTCGATGCGGTCGGGCACGAACAGCATCTTGCCGTCGGACTCGCGCATGGTGATCTGCACGATGCGCGCCGGCTTTTTCGGATCGCCGGGCATGCCGTAGGGCGTCTCCTCGCCGCCGTGCTTGTGGCCGGGATCGGCGAGCGCGCCGCCGGCGAGGCCGGCGCAGAGCGCCAGGGTTGCAAGCGTACTACCGGTGTTCAAGAAGGGCTCCTTCAGTGCTTGTGGCCATTGGGTTTCACCGCACGCAAGGGAGTCGGCGCGGTCGGTGTCGGCGTCGGGGCGCGCGGCGCGTCGGCGGCGGGGCCGGTCCATTCGTAGGCGACCGTGCCGGGCGGATGCTTGTAGTGGCCGGGATCGGCGTAATCGTCGGCCGCCAGCCCGTCGCGCACCTTGACCACCGAGAACATGCCGCCCATCTCGACCGGCCCGAACTGGGCGAAGCCGGTCATCATCGGCAGCGTGTTGTCGGGCAGCGGCATCTCCATCTCGCCCATGTCGGCCATGCCGGCCATGCCCATCGCCATGTAGTCGGGCACCAGGCGCTTCATCTTTCGCGCGAACTCGCGCTTGTCGACGCCGATATAGGTCTTCACGTCGTGGCCCATCGCGTTCATCGTGTGGTGCGATTTGTGGCAGTGGATCGCCCAGTCGCCCGGCTCGTCGGCGACGAACTCGTAGGCGCGCATGGCGCCCACCGGGATGTCGATGGTGACCTCGGGCCAGCGCGCCTCGGGCCGCACCCAGCCGCCGTCGGTGCAGGTGACCTCGAAATCGTAGCCGTGCATGTGGATCGGGTGATTGGTCATGGTCAGGTTGCCGACCCGCACGCGCACGCGATCGCCCTTGCGCACCACCAGCGGGTCGATGCCGGGAAAGACACGGCTGTTGAACGCCCACAGATTGAAGTCGAGCATGGTGTTGACCTGCGGCACGTAGCCGCCGGGCCTGATGTCGAAGGCGTTGAGCAGGAAGACGAAGTCGCGGTCGACGCGATGCAGGGCCGGATCCTTCGGGTGCACGACGAAGAAGCCCATCATGCCCATCGCCATCTGCACCATCTCGTCGGCGTGCGGGTGGTACATGAAGGTGCCGCTCTTCTTCAGCTGGAACTCGTAGACGAAGGTCTTGCCCGGCCTGATATGCGGCTGGGTCAGCCCGCCGACGCCGTCCATGCCGCAGGGCAGCAGCTGGCCGTGCCAGTGGATGGTGGTGTGCTCGGGCAGCTTGTTGGTGACGAAGATGCGCACCTTGTCGCCCTCGACCGCCTCGATGGTCGGGCCCGGGCTCTGGCCGTTGTAGCCCCACAGATGCGCCGACATGCCGGGCGCGATCTCGCGCACCACCGGCTCGGCGACGAGATGGAACTCCTTCCAGCCGTCCTTCATGCGCCACGGCAGGGTCCAGCCGTTGAGCGTCACCACCGGCTGGTAGTCGGGGCCGCTGGTCGGCCTCAGCGGCGGGCGCATCCTGGCATCGCCCACGGTCGGCGCTTCGGGGATGGCCTGCGCGGCCACGCGGCCGCTCACCGCGCCGGCGCCGATCAGCGCCAGGCCGGACGCGGCCATGATATCGCGACGGGATAGGGTCATGGGTTGGTCTCCTGGTGTTGTTGTCATCCCGGGCGCAGCGAGGGATCCAGGGTGGAGACTGGATCCCTCGCCGCGCTCGGGATGACAGACATGCTCTAGTGACCGCCGCCGGCGTTGACGGCCGGCGCGGCGATCGGGGAAGAGATCGGGAAGGCCGACGGCCCGCCGCCGATCACGGCGGCGCGCAGGTCGATCTCGGCCAGCAGGAAGGCGCGGCGCGCCTCGATCGCCGCGACGTTCGAGGCGACGCGCTCGCGTGTCTCGACCAGCAGCTCGAAGACGTCGGCGAGCATGCCGTTGTAGCGCAGCAGCGTCTCCTGCGAGATCACGCGCCGCAGCGGCAGCACGCGGTTCTGGTACTGCGCGGCGATCTCGTGCGAGGCGCGCCAGGTGTGGTAGGCGGAACGCGCCTCCGAGCGCGCCGCCGCGGCACGCGCCGCCAGCCGGTTGACCGCGCGCATGTAGCTCTCGCGCTCGCGCCTGAGCTTCACCTGGCCGCCGTCGAAGATCGGGATCTCGAGCTCCAGCTCGAAGCCGCCGCGCGTCTTGCGCCCGTCGTCGTCGCGCTCGGTCTCGACGATGCCCGAGAGCTCGAGCAGCGAGATGAAGCGCGTCGCCTCGGCGAGATCGACGCTGCGGGCGAGGATCGCCAGCTCCTGCCTCGCCATGGCGACGTCGACACGGCTGCGGATCGCCTCGGCCTCGACGTTGTCGATCGGCTCCAGCCGCGCCGGCAGCGCCGGCAGCCGGGCCGGCAGGCGGATGTCCTGCGCGCCCCACAGGCCGAGCAGCCGCACCAGCGCCTCGCGATCCTGCCGCGCCCGCATCCGGGCATGTGCCAGCTGCGCCGAGAGCTCGGCATAGGCGGCGGCGGCGCGCGCCTGCTCGATCCTGGTGGCGCCGCCGGTCTCGCCCAGCTTGCGCATCAGGTCGGCGGTGGCGTCGGCCGCCATGCGCGACTGCTCGAGGTAGCCGACCACGGTCTGCGCCGCGACGGCGTTGATCCAGGCGCGGCGCGTCTCCAGCGCCAGGCGGTAGGTCGACTCGACCGCGGCCTGCTGCGCCTGGGCGAAGCGCTGGCGCGCGATCTGCCTGCGCGCCGGCAGCGTGGCCAGCGCCAGGATGTTGCCGAGCAGCTGGAACTCCCACTCGACGGCGCCGGTCCTGGCCAGGCGCGACAGCGAGATGCGCGGATTGGGCGGCAGGCTGGCCTCGACGCCGGCGATCTCGTTCAAGCCCAGGTCGTTGTAGGCCGCCTGCAGGTTCCTGTTGTTGAGCAGCGCGATCTGCACGGCGCTGTCGGGCGTCAGCGGCTGCGCGAGCAGCGCGTCGACCCGCGTGCGGACGCGCTCGGCATCGGCGGCCGAGTTGATCTTCACCGCCTCGCCGCCCAGCTTGTCGCGCACCGTCGTCGAGACCATCGACATGCCGCCGTCGGGCGAGAACTCGGCGCAGGCGGCGGCGAGCAGCAGCACGCCGATCGTGAGCACGCGCCTCATGGTGACCGTCCTGTGCGCGGCGCCACGCGCTCGTTCATGTCGCGCCATGGCTTGGGCCCGACCGGCTGGTGGTGGACCGTGCCCGCGGTCACCGGCGTGTATGTCGCCGACGCGCCGCCGGCGCCCGGATCGGCGGGATCGGCTCCCGAGGTGATGGTGGGCAATGAAGCGCCGCAGCCGGCGAGCGCCAGTGCGCAGCCCATGGCGGCCAAGCGCCTCCGCGCGGCGCGGATGCGCGATACGAAACGGATCATGGTCGAGGCTCCCGGCGGCGCGAAGCCGCTCGTCGGCGAGCGCGCGGGCCAGGCGGCCGGCGCGCGGACTCGTGGGGAGGCTCAGCGTCTGGGCGGCGGCGGATCGACGCCGATGGCGCGCGGAAGCGGGCGCGTCGGCAGCAGGCTCAGCATCGGCTCGCCGACCGGCAGGGCCAGCGCGATCGTGGCATCGGCGGCGGCGGCGAGCGGAATGCAGGCGGTGAAGCAGCACAGGTGCTGCAGCGAGGAAGGCTTGTCTTCGTCCTGCGGCTGCGCAGTCGCCGGCTCGTGGCAGGACATCGCCGGCACGTCGGCCGGGCCGCGCTCGGGCACGACCAATGCGGCGAATCCGGCGGAAAGCGGCAGGTTGATCGCGAACAGCAGCGCCACCAGAACCGTGAACCAGTTCCGGGGACGCAGGCTGTGACGGCCGCGATCGCGCATGGCGCCCTATATAGGAGTGCGCGCGGGAACCGGCAACGGCGTTGGTCGTTACATCCAGTCAAGGAATAATGGGAGGAGCCTGATGCGTGCCGCGTTGTCGATAGTCCGGGTCATGCCAGAGCGGATTCCGACTGACGGGGCCGAGGACGGCGACAACGAGAGGGTGGGCAACGGACAACCCATGGCGTCGACGATCCTCGTGGTGGAGGACGAAGTCCTCGTCCGTCTCGCCGTTGCCGACTATCTCCGACATTGCGGCTACCGCGTGCTCGAGGCCAAGACGGGCGAGGAGGCGCAGGCAATTCTGCGTGCCGGCGAGCGCGTCGAGATCCTGTTCTGCGACATCGACCTCGGACCCGGCATCAACGGCTTCGAGCTGGCCAAATGGACGCGCGAGCACTACGGCGACATGCGCATCCTGCTGACTTCGGGCGTGCACCGCACGGCGCAGGTCGCCGCCGATCTCTGCGACGGGCCGCTGCTCACCAAGCCCTACGGCTACGACGTCCTCGCCGAGCGCATCGGCAAGCTGCTCGGCGCGCTGGGCAAGCGCATGTAGAATCATCCCTGGATCCCTCGCTGTGCTGCAGGGGCCGCGGACGGCCCCGACGATGACAGAGTTCCCCGGATTCACCTGCCGCGGTCGCCGGCCAGCTCGCGCGGGCGGATGGCGAGGAAGATCGCCAGCGCCACCACCATGAACGCCGCCACGACGAGGAAGGCCAGGCCCCAGGCGAAGGGCGACATGCCGCCGGCAAGATCGAGGGTCAGGCCGACGGCGAGCGGGCCGACGAAACCGCCGGCATAGCCCAATGTGGAATGGACAGCCAGAGTCGCGCCGCGCCGCGCCGGCTCGGCGTTGCCGGCGGCGCCGGCGGTCAGCGAGGAGGAGTCGAGCCACACCACCATGCCGTAGACGACCAGCAGCACGACGGCGAGCCAGTAGCTGGTCGAGCCGACGAAGCCGATGCCGGCGGCGAAGACGATCGACAGCATCATCGCCGCGGCGACGAGTCTTCGCCGGCCGAAGCGGATCGAGGATTCGTTGCCGACGACGCTGGTCAGCGTGCCGAGCAGCGCCAGCACGGTGACCACCAGGGCAGGCGACAGCAGGCTGCCGTCGAAGCCGGTATGCGTGGCGACGAAGGCGAGGAAGGCGACGCCCCAGCCGCGCAGCGCGCTCATCTCCAGCGTGTGCACGCAGTAGCCGAGGGAGTAGGCGAGCGCCGAGCGGTTGCGCAGCACCGGGCGGAAGTCGAACAGCGCCGCCTGTCCGGCGGCTTTCGGCGGCGGCTTGCGCGGCGGCACGACCAGCGTGACGGTGAGCCAGGCGATCGCCGCGGTGATCGCCGAGATCGCGAAGGCCCAGCGCCAGCCGAACTGGTTGGCCAGGATGTCGCCCAGCAGGAAGGACAGCGCGCCCGATATGCCGATGCTGGCGGCGTGACCGGTGACGGCGCGCGACATCATCCTCGCGTCGACCTGGTCGGCGAGCAGCTTCAGCCCGGTCATGTAGGTGCCGGCCCAGCCCATGCCGGCCAGCGCGCGCGTGATCAGCGCCGTCCAGAAGCCGTCGGCGAAGAGCGCGAAGGCGGCGTGGCCGATCACCGTGCAGCCGACGCCGAACATGTAGACACGCTTGGCGTCGACGCGGTCGGTCAAGGTCACCAGCACCGGCACGCTCAGCATGTAGGTGCCGAAGAAGATCGCCGTGACCCAGCCCGCCTCGCTGTTGCTGAGCGACCACAGGCCCATCATGTCGGGCAGCAGCGCCGGCCAGAATCCGGCGCCGAGCTGCACGAAGACCTGCGCCGTGCAGACGACGGCGACCAGCCGTGCGCCGGAGATGGTCACAGCCATGCGTTACCTTCCCCCGGAGGGGGAAGGTGGCGCGCAGCGCCGGATGGGGGATGCTTCAACGCACTCGGTGTCCGTCTTCGACATCCCCCTTCCGCCCTTCGGGCACCTTCCCCCTCCGGGGGAAGGGACGGTGTATCGAGTCACTCAACCGCAGCCCTTCGTGCCCTGCAGCTTCTTCTCGGCGTCGACGACGCAGCAGGCGTCGGGCACGACGGCCTTGACCTCGGCCGGCGCCGGGCCGCCGCAGCAGCCGGCGGCGACGGTCTGCGCCTGGGCCAACGGACCCGGTCCGCTGCACACGCCGGTCTCGGGCAGCACCAGCTCGACCTTGCGCGCCGCTTCGTGGTCGCCGGCGATCTCGGCGACGATCGAGCGCACCTGCTCGTAACCGGTGAGCATCAGGAAGGTCGGCGCGCGGCCGTAGGACTTCATGCCGGCGAAGTAGAAGCCGGGCTCGGGCTGCGCCAGCTCGCGCGCGCCGTGCGGGCGCACCGTGCCGCAGCTGTGCAGGTTGGGATCGATCAGCGGTGCCAGCTCGGGCGGGCACTCCAGCGCCGGATCGAGCGAGAGCCTGATCTCGCGCAGGAAGTCGAGCTCGGGGCGGAAGCCGGTCGACACCACCAGCTCGTCGGCCTCGACATGGCGGCCGCAGCAGGCCGAGCCGGCGCCGATGCGCAGGCCGTCCTGCATGCGGCTGAGATGCGTGATGCGAAAGCCGCTCTCGACCGCGACCTTGCCCGAGGCGACGAGGGCGGCGAAGGCCGCACCCAGCGCGCCGCGCGCGGCGAGCTTGTCGTTGGCGCCGCCGCCGAAGGCCTTGGCCGGATCCTCGCCGCGCAGCAGCCAGATCGCCTTCGTGCCCGGCGCCTCGTCGGCCAGCCGCGCCAGATCGATCAGGGTGCCGATGGCGGAGTGGCCGGCGCCGGCGACGGCCACCGTCTTGCCGGCATAGCGCGCGCGATCGCGGCCCAGCACGTCGGGCATGCCGTAGGCCAGCCGGTCCTGCACCTCGCCTTCGCCGACCGCCGGTCGGCCGTCGGCGCCGGCCGGGTTGGGCGCCAGCCAGGTGCCCGAGGCGTCGATCACCGCGTCGGCGCGCAGCGATTCCGGTCCCTTGCCGTTGCGGTAGCGCACGTCGAACGGCGCGGCCTCGCGGCCTTTCGTCCTGACCTTGTCGAAGCCGACGCGGCCGATCGATGTGACCGTGCTGCTGGTGCGGATGCGGTCCTTCAGCGCCGTGCGGCTCGCCAGCGGCTCGAGGTAGCGCTCGACCAGCTCGGCGCCGGTGGGATAGTCGCCGGGCTCCGGCGGGTTCCAGCCGCTCGCCGCCAGCAGCCGCTCGGCCGCCTTGTCGATGTTGTATTCCCACGGCGAGAACATGCGCACATGGCTCCACTGACGCACCGCGTGCGCCGCCTCGGGCCCGGCTTCGAGCACGACAGGCTCCAGGCCGCGCTCCAGCGCGTGCGCGGCGGCGGCGAGGCCGACCGGGCCGCCGCCGATGATGGCGACGGTGAGCGGGCGGGTGAGGGCGTCGGGCATCCTGTCTACTCCTGTCCTTCCGGAATCATCGAAATAGTCGGGCAAATTTTTTTACGCGGCCCTGGGTTTGGTCAGGCCCACCGGCACGCAGGTTCCCTCGGCGCAGCACTGCTCGACCATGTAGCCGACCAGGTCGCGCATCAGCACATAGTTGGCGTGGCAGATCAGGGTCGTGCCCTCGCGCGTCTGGCGCACCAGGCCGACGGTGATCAGCGACTTCAGGTGATGCGAGAGCGTCGAGGCGGCGATGTCGAGGCGGTCCTGCAGCCTGCCCACCGCCATGCCCTCGGCCCCCGCGCGCACCAGGGCGCGGAAGATCTTGAGCCGGGTCGGGTTGCCCAGGGCCTCGAGCCGGGCGGCAGCGTCGTCGAGCTTCATGGATACCAATATAGGCGGCGGGCGCGGAGAGTCAACGGTATTTCCGGAAGTATAGAAATAGAGCTGGCGATCCTCGGCGATGTCACTCGGCCGTCATGCGCCGGGCCGCATCAAGTCTCACTTGAACCTGTCCGGCGAGGCGATTTTCACGAACTTGTCCTTGCCGCGGCCGACGATGTCGAACTTGCCCTCCGCCGTCTTCCCCGTGGGCCTGCCCTTGGAGTCCTTGATCACGTGCTGGCGCACGCGCCAGAGGTTCGATTGCGGGCCGCCGTGCACCAGGCTGGACGATCGCGCTTCGGAGAGGATGACCAGCGTCTCGCCCGGCAGGTGCATCAGCACGGCGCCCACCATCGCGACGTGGTGATAGGAGCCGTCGTTGAATGCCACGATGTCGTCGGCCTTGATGTCGGCGGGCGTCTTGCGGTTGTGTGCCTCCCGGCTCACATACGCCTCCTCGGTGGTCTGGGAAGTGACCGTGAGCTTGGGAAACTTCGCCTTGAGATAGAGCCCGGTGAAGCCGTTGCAGTCGACGCCGAGATAGTCATCGACCATCGTCTGCAGGTCCTCGATGGCGTAGTCGTGCGTCTCCCGCGCGTCCTTCTTGCCGATCTTGGCTCGCACGGTGCTGCGCCCCAGGACCTCGCTGCAGAGCACGATCCAGATCTGCAGCAGCTCGATCGTCCTGGCCATCATCCGCGGCGAGCCCTTGCCGTTGAAGCTGGCGTTGACCTCTCCCCAGCCGACCGAGAGAAGGGTCTTGCCGTCCTTGCTGATCGTCAGCGTGCGGTCGCGGCTGTCGACATCGAGATGACCCTTCAGCATCCCGGGCAGCTGGAACAGCAGGATGTCCTTGAGCCCGAGTCGAACCTTCGGCGCGTTGCCGGCGCGGTTGGTGAGACGTGTGTTGGCATATTCGCGCACCGAAACGGTGATCGTGCCGGCGGTCCGCTCGATCTTGCCCGCGGCCGCCTGGTACTGCGAAACGGTGATGTTGTGATAGGCGTTGACGAAGAGCATGGCATTGCCGAGGAACAGGCCGCCACGCTCGACGAGTTCCACGATCGAGTCGCCCGCGTCGCTTGCGGCCTCTTTGGCCAAGTCCGACAGCGCTGCGAAATTTTGCGCCGTGAGGTCCAGCACGGAGTCAGCACCGGCGTGCTTTGGCGTGGCCATCGGTACCTCCCTGCCTCGGGCGGTGTGGCGCCTCCCTGGACGCTGACACGACGATCGGCCCTTGGGTCAGTCAGATTGACGTCAGACTCGAGGGTTGGCAAGGTTGCCAAGCGGGTGGAAAACCCAAACTGAGATGCTACCCATGCCTTGCTTGGCTGGCGCGCCGCGCCGGCCTGATCAGAGGGGCCCGTACCATGCACCGCGGACGGGCCCCGATGGCATTCGAACCGCTCTTCGGCCGCCGCTTGTGTCGACCAGGATGCCGGCGGCGGATCCGTCTCAGACCCAGTTTTCGGTCCGTATCCTCGGCATGCGGGCGAACTCCCGCATGTTGTTCGTCACGAGGATCAATCCCTCGCTGCGGGCGTGGCCGCCGATCCGCATGTCATGCGATCCGCAGGGCGTTCCGGCACGCTCAAGCTCGGCCCGCAACTGGCCGTAATGCGCGGCGGCCTTGTCGGCGAAGGGCAGCACCTCCAGGCGCGCCACGAAATGCTCGATCGCCGTCAGGTTCTCGACTGGAGGCCGAGGCTTCGCAGGTACCGGGCGACGATCCGATAAATCGCTTGTTGTGATGGCAACCTGACGACACACGACCGTCACCGAATGATACGCAAAAGCGGATGAGGCGCCGCCGCCGGTCATCTAGTCAGTGGCTCGACTGGAGAGGCGGTGCATGCGGGACGTGGCGACATTCATCGCGCTCAACCGATTTGGGCTCGGCGCGGCACCCGGCAAGGCGCCGGCCGTCGACAGCGATCCGCGCGGCTGGGTGGCAGCGCAGATCGACAAGCGTGCGGCGCCCGGCACGGCCGGCGGACGGGCTTCGGCCGGCACCCTGGCGGAGATGCACCGCGCCGCGAACGAGGGACCCGAACGGCTGAACGAGACGGCGCGCCGCCTCTATCGCGCCGTCTTCTGGCCCGAGGTCGCCGCCCGCGCCCGGCACGCCATCGACACCGCGCAGCCCTTTGCGGAAAGGATGGCACTCTTCTGGTCGAACCATTTCACCGTCAGCCGGACCCGCGCCATCGTCGGCCCGGCCATCCCGGCCTACGAGCGCGAGGCGATCCGCCCGCATGTCTTCGGCCGCTTCGCCGACATGCTCAAGGCGGTCTGCCGCCACCCGTGCATGCTGAGCTACCTCGACAACATCATCTCCATCGGCCCACGGTCGGACGCCGGCCGACGGCGGCTCGCGCGCGGCGCCGACGCACGAACCCTCAACGAGAACCTCGCCCGCGAGATCCTCGAGCTGCACACGCTGGGCGTGAACGGCGGCTACGGCCAGCCGGACGTGATCGAGCTCGCCAAGGCGATCACCGGCTGGAGCCACGGCGGCTTTCGTCCCAACCAGGACAAGCGTCCGGTGCATGGCGACTTCGAGTTCAACCCGGTGTTCCATGAGCCCGGCCCCAAGACCGTGCTCGGCAGGACCTACGCCGAGGCCGGCGCGGACGAAGGTCTGGCGATTCTCGACGACCTCGCGCGCCATCCCGCGACGGCGCGACATCTGGCGACCAAGCTCGTCCGCCATTTCCTCGCCGACGACCCACCGGCGGACGCGGTAGCGCGCATCGCCGGCGTCTTCCAGTCGAGCGACGGCGATCTGGCGGCGGTCTGCCGCGCGCTGATCGATCTGGAGGCGGTCTGGCGCGCGCCGCTGCCCAAGGTCAAGACGCACTACGAGTTCGTCGTCGCCGTCCATCGCGCGCTCGGCAACACGACGGCAAGAGCGGCGGATGTCGTCGCGCCGTTCCAGACACTGGGACAGGCGCCGTTCACCGCGCCGTCGCCGCAGGGCTGGGGCGACACGGCCAGGCATTGGATCGCGCCGGAATCGCTGTTGCGGCGGATCGAATGGGTCCGCAGCCTCGCCGGCTCCGTGCCGGCGACCCTGCAACCCGCACGCTTCCTCGACGACGTCATCGGCCCCGTCGCCGGCGAGCCGACGCGGCAGGGCGTGACGCTCGCGCCCTCGGGCGACGCGGCGATCGCGCTCGTGCTGGCGAGCGCGGAATTCCAGAGGAGATGAGCATGCTGGAGCGTCGGTCTCTTCTCGCGGGTGCCAGCGCGCTCGCTGTCCTCACCGCCGCGCGGGCGACCTTCGCCGCCGCGCCGACGGACAGGCGCTTCGTCCTGGTCCTGCTGCGCGGCGCGCTCGATGGCCTGCACGCTTTGCCGCCGCACGGCGACAAGGATTATCGTCGACTGCGGCCCACCCTGGCGCTGCCGCCCGATGCGGCGCTCGATCTCGACGGCCGCTTCGGCCTGCATCCGGCGCTGGGCGATCTCATGCCGCTCTACCGGGCGGGCGAGCTGCTGTTCGTGCCGGCCGCCGCCACACGCTATCGCGACCGATCGCATTTCGACGGCCAGAACATGCTGGAGAACGGCAGCGGCAAACCCTATGGCGCGCCGGACGGCTGGCTCAACCGGGCGATCCTCGGGCTCAACGGCGGCGATCGCCGGCTGGGCCTGGCATTGGGGCCGGCTGTGCCGCTGATCCTGCAGGGGCCGGCGCGCATCCGCAGCTGGTCCGAGAGCGGTCTGCCCGCGGTCGACGAAGATTTCCTCTCGCGCATGACGATGGCCTATCGCAACGATCCGCTGTTCGCGGCCGCGCTTGGCGACGCGCGCGGACGCGCCAGACCGGCGGCCGGCATGGGCGACGCGACGGGCGACCAGGTCTTTGTCAAGGCGGCAGCGGTCGCGGCCGATCTGCTCGCGCGGTCGGACGGCCCGCGGGTGGCGGTGCTCGAGTCGCAGGGCTGGGACACCCATTTCGCCCAGGAGCGACGGCTGAAGGTGCTGCTGAGGGACGTCGCGCGCGGCCTGCTGGAGCTGAAGCGCGGCCTGGGCGAGGCCTGGCGCGAGACGGTCGTGCTGGTCGTCTCCGAGTTCGGGCGCACGGCGGCCGAGAATGCCAGTGGCGGTACCGATCACGGCACCGGCGGCCTGGCCATCCTGGCGGGCGGCGCCGTTGCCGGCGGCCGCATCGCCGGCGACTGGCCGGGGCTTTCCGACCGGGCGCTCCACGAGGGCCGCGATGTCCCGGCGGCGAACGCCTACGAGCGCCTGTTCAAGGCGGCCCTGATCCGCCATCTGGGTCTCGATGCGGGCTTCGTCGAGGATCGCGTGTTTCCCGCGAGCCGCGCGCTCTCGCCGCTGGACGGGCTGTTGCGTCGGGCATAGCGCGGTCTGCCGACGGCGTGCCGGGCCCGGTGCGCGGCCCGATCCTGAAGGCCGTGTCTGCGTTCCACTTCAAGAGCGGCGGGATCCGCGCAGGCTTTACGCAAGGCCGTACCATGCGCTGCGTTCGGCCCCGTGCAGGGTGAGTGGCCCTGCTCGACCAGCGCTTTCAGTAGATCCTTGAACCTTGGTGTCGTGCGAGGCGCGCGAAGCGGGTTCGGTGTCTTCAATGCCGGCCGTCTTGTGACGCGTCGTACCCAATCCCATACCCGCAGATGCCCGATAAGGAGCGCGCCAAATGGTACTCACTATGGGCGCCGTTTCATTCGAGATGGCTCTGCGAATATCGCGCCGGCAACGCCGTCGAGACAGGAGGACAACACTTCGCAGGTGCTCGACAACGATCCGACTCGATCGCTTGTTGTGGTGGCAACCTGACGAAGAATGCTCGGCGTGGCGACGTTCATCGCCCTCAATCGCTTCTGGCTCGGCGAGGTGCCCGGACAGGCGCAGGCCGTCGCCGGCGATCCGTGCGGCTGGGTGGCGGCGCAGATTGACGCCCTCGCTCCCGCGCGCACCAGGGCGCGGAAGAGTTTGAGCCGGATCGGGTTGCCCAGGGCTTCGTGCCGGGCGGTTGCGTCGCCGGGCTTCATCGATGGAAATATGGACCGTGCGCCGACAGAGGAAACTATATTTCCGGAACTATCGAAATAGTGACGAGGCCGCCCAGCCTAGGGAGCGATCGGCGCGTTCACGTCAATCTTTGGCATCGGAGCGTCCTTCACTGCTTCGACGAGGTAGTCACGATACCGAGGGTCACCGGCAAAGATTAGCGGCGACTTCTTGTCTGTCAGGCCGTGGAACCAGATAGCTCCCCCGCTGTAGTTCCCTTTTGGGAGGTTTCGGGTCACCCAGCCGGTGGCCGCCTCCTGGCTGTCCGTCAATGCCTCGACCTTGATCGAGTTTTCACTGATCGTGTGGTGGTACGCGAAACGACCCGAAGAAAACGTTTGGACATTCGCACCTGGGTGGGAAGCCAACCATTTCTCCCATACCTTCGCATCCTTCGTTGGCGATCCGAGATCCATGAGCCCATAGAAGTCGTAGGCCTTGGGCGCGCAGCAGACGGCGCAATTGAAGATCTTCTGCAGGTACCACATGACATCGGGTTCCTTGCCGACGACACATGCGCGGAGATCGACGCGATTGAGCTCCAGTGCCTGCATCTTCAGCATCTGATCTTTCAGACTGCTCCAGTCGGCTGGTGTCAGTTTCAGGAGCTTGTGTGTTACGTCGTCTTCGGTTCGCCCCTCCAGCCCCATTACCAAAGCACGCATGGCAGCGGCGTTGAAGCCGATCCCCGACGCTATCCTGACAAAGAGGCCCGCGTCATTGCCATGCATGACGATAACCACGTCGCCACCGGCTTTGGCCTTGTCGAGGATCGCTTTGAGCAGCGTCGTCAAGTTCGTGAGATTCGAGGTCGTGGCTTTCCCTTTCACGACAACCGTGTCGCGAAGCTCGCCGAATTTCTCGATGGTCACGAATTTATTGTTGGGAATGGGCTCCAGCGGATACCGCGTGAAATAGGGAATCGCTGCGGGGTGTACCGCAGGGTTGATCAAGGCAACAGCCATCTCTTGATCTCCTCTATGGGAGCGGACACTCACTCACTTTATATGACTCCCGACGGGACAGCAAGTGGCCGTACGCCGGTGCTCCAGGAACGAAGTGGGGAATCGGGTACTATCGGGTATGGAATCGGATATGCGTGGCGCAGGCCACCCGAAGGTCGCCGAGTCTTCGCTGCATCGCGGATACGCTGACGTCGCGCGTCCGCGCCCTCGGACCCGGGAGTGCCGGCTCCGGCTTGCCTTTCCCTGCGCGTACTCACCCAGCGCTCGATTGATGCGTGCTTGATACCCCTCATCGGACGGCGTGTGGCTCTTGAACCAGGCCGCAATGTCGGCATCGAGCCGACGGGTCTGCTCCCGCAATGCAAACGCATCTCGCTCCATCAAGGAAGCAGGCTCCGGCCGCCCGGAGCCTGCGCGGCCCGCGAGGATCATTCCGCCGGTTGCGCGAGGCATTCGGGCGGGGCGTCGCGGCGCCCGCCCGCCAGGCTCCTCTGGCCGACGAGCACCGTCAGGAGCGATGCCGCGCCGGCGACCACCGAGACCCAGAAGCCGTTCTGCGGGCCGAAGGTGTCCACCGCCCAGCCGGCCGCGAACGAGCCGAGCGCCATGCCGATGCCGATGCCCGTCATCACCCAGGTGATGCCCTCCGTCAGCGCCGCGGCCGGCACGCGCCGCTCGACCAGGCCGAAGGCGGTGATGAAGGTCGGCGAGATCGCCAGTCCGCTGGCGAACACGGCGAGGGCGAGCAGTGCCACGGTGTCGGCAAACAGCAGCGGCACGGTGGTGAGCGCGATGATCGCGACCGCCACAGCGAGTTGGCGCTGCAACGGCATTTTCAGGTTCAGCGCGCCCAGGATGATGCCGACGATGAAGGAACCGACGGCATAGACGCCGATGACCAGGCTCGCCGCGCCCGGCTGGCCCAGCGCCTTGGTGATCGCCACCGCGCTCACCTCCGCCGTGGCGAAGATGGCGCCGACGAAGACCAGCGCGAGCGTGATTACCTGCACGGGCCGCTGCCGGATCGCCGAACCGCCCACGCCGCCCGCCGAGGGCTGCACGCGCGGCTCCGTCGATCGCTGCAGGACGAATGCGGCGGTGCCGATGGCCAGGAGCAGCGTGCTCACCATCATCCCCGCCTCGGGGAAGAGCGCGACGCTCAGGCCAACCGACAGCGACGCGCCGGCGATATACATCAACTCGTCGGCGACCGATTCGAAGGCGAAGGCGGTAATGAGTTCGGGCCGGTCGCGGAAGAGTCCGGTCCAGCGCGCCCGCACCATTGCCGGAATGCTCGGCATTGCCGCCGCCGCCAGCGCCGACACGAAAAGCGTCCAGGCCGGCCAGTCCTGGTTGGCGGCGACGATCAGCACCAGGAAGGCGGCCACGGAGATCGCGGTGGCCGGTGCCAGCACCGCGGCCTGGCCGCGGCGGTCGACCAGCCGTGAAATCTGCGGCGCGGCGAAGGCGTTGGCCAGCGCGAAGGTGGCCGAGACGGCGCCGGCGAGCCAGTATTCGCCACGGGTCTGCGACAGCATGGCGACGATGCCGATCGGCGCCATGGCGATCGGCAGCCGGGCGACGAAGCCGGCCGCGGCGAAGCCCTTGGCGCCGCGAGCCTTGAATATGGCGACATAGGGGTTGGGCATCGGACCGGTCCTTGATCGGGCGTGGAACAGGGTTTACATACGCGTCGTATGCGAACCAGGTAGTGACATACGCGGCGTATGTCAAATGATATGCGTTGCGTATGTGGATGAGGTTGCCCATGGCGCACAAACCACGCAGCGAGATGATCGCCGAAACCCGCGCCAAACTGGTCGCGGCGGCGCGCCACGCGTTCGCCACGGTTGGCTATGCGAATGCCTCGATGGATGATTTCACCGCCGTCGCCGGGCTGACGCGGGGTGCGCTCTATCACCATTTCGGCGACAAGAAGGGCCTTCTTGAAGCGGTCATCTCCGAGATCGATGCCGAAATGAACGCGCGGCTGAACGCCGTTTCCGCCAGGGCCGGCAGCCACTGGCAAGGTTTCGTCGACGAATGCACGGCCTATATCGAGATGGCGCTCGAGCCGGAGATCCAGCGCATCGTGATGCGAGATGGCCCTGCGGTGCTCGGCGATCCGTCGCGATGGCCGAGCCAGGGCGAATGCATCCGCTCCATGACTGCCAGCCTGCGAAGGCTGGTCGAGAACGGGACCATTGTCACGATCGATCCGGAAGCGACGGCGCGCCTGCTCAGCGGAGCCTCGCTGCATGCGGCGCAGTGGATCGCCAACTCTGCGGAACCGAAAGCCACCTCGAAAAAAGCGGTAAAGGCGTTCAACGTCCTGCTGGAGGGGCTGCTTGCGAAAGGTTGCGGGCCTGCGGCTCGGCCGCGGAAAGGGCGAGATAAAGCGAAAGCATCCTCAAAGGCCTAGAAGGCCTTGCAGGCCGGCGGTCGTGTGCCTGGTCGTGGTGTAGCTGGTCGGAGCAAGGCCGCCCGCGAAGCGCACTCCCCAACAGCGCCGAGCCGCCAGCCATCGAAGACGACGGTGCGCTGCTGCTGGGCTCGCAGGGTTCGGGCGTCACGGATGAGAAGTGCGCCATTGGTCTGCGCTGCGAGCAGGTCAGCGACGGCAGGAGCCTTTTCCTGACGGTCGAGAAGCAGGTCGGCGACCACGACATGCGCGGTCAACTGCTCACCAAAACAAGGGCTTGGGCGCTCCGGCCGACAACCGTAGGGGTGGAAATTCCGGGGTCAGGGCGAGGGCGGTAGAATGGCGGATGATCCGGTCATGCCGCCATCCCACCCGCCATGCCGCGCTGCGCGTTGCCGCGCAGCCGGTCGGCTCGTGCGCCCGGCAACCACGGAAAACCATGGCAATCGGCTTGTCCTCGTCGAGGCCATTGCAGGCCATGGCAATCCGGCGGCGCTCGCCGAGACAATGGCAAACCATAGAAACCGGGGAACACGCGGCGGGACGATGGCAACCCGTAGCAATCCGGCGGTCCCCGCCGAGACAATGGCAAACCATGGCAATCCGGGCGTCCTCGCCGGGGCCATCGCAGGCCATGGCAATCGGCGCTCCGGCGACACCATTGCAAACCATGACATTCGGTGCAGGCTGCGGCGATGACCACGCTCTATCTCATCAGCGGCAAGATCGGCGCCGGCAAGTCGACCCTGGCGAAGCAGCTGGCGGCGCGGCCGGCCACCCTGCTGATCAGCGAGGATCACTGGACCTCGCATCTCTTCGCCGACCAGCTGCGCACGATCGACGATTACCGCCGCCTGTCGGCGCGGCTGCGCGCGGCGATGGCGCCGCACATCGTCGCCATCCTGAAGCTCGGCCTGTCGGTGGTGCTGGATTTCCCGGCCAACACGCCGACGCAGCGCGGCTGGATGCGCGGGCTGATCGAGGCGACGCAGGTGGCGCACGAGCTGCACCTGCTCGACATGCCCGACGCGCTCTGCCTGCAGCGGCTGCGCCAGCGCAATGCCAGCGGCGAGCATCCCTTCCAGGTCAGCGACGCCGACTTCGCGCAGTTCACCCGGCACTTCACGCTGCCTTCGCCCGAGGAGGGCTTCAACGTCGTGGTCCACGCGCCCTGAGTATTCCCTTCTCCCCGCGAAGGCGGGGAGAAGGTGCCCGAAGGGCGGATGAGGGGCTTCGCGGAGTCCCGACAACGACGGCGTTGGTTGGTGCACGAGGAAGCCCCTCATCCGCCTCGCTGACGCTCGGCACCTTCTCCCCGCCTTCGCGAGGAGAAGAAATAAGGTCAGGCGTTCGTCTTCGGGATCCGCACCAGCAGCAGCGACACCAGCGCCCCCAGCATCAGCGCCGTCGAGACGATCAGCACGCCCGCGCCCCAGCGCTCGATCAGGATGGCGAAGAGCAGCGGCGAGACGCCCTGCAGCATGCGCGCCGGCAGGCCGATGATGCCCAGGCGGTAGCCGTAGTTCTGCGGCCCGAACAATGCGAGCGGCACCGTGCCGCGCGCGATGGTGACGATGCCGTTGCCCAGCCCGTGCAGCACGGCGAAGGCGCCGGCGATCAGCCCGCCGCCGGAGAACGCCACGACCAGCGCGCCGATCGGATGGGTGATGGTCGCCAGCCTCGCCGAGACCAGCGGATGGAAGCGCGCCAGCACGCTGGCCTCGAAGATGCGCGCCGCGACCTGCGCCGGGCCGATCAGCGCCGAGGCGGCGATCGCCTCGGCGGGCGTCGCACCGGCTGCCTCGAGGATGCGCGGGCAATGCGCGGCGATGCCGCCGGTGACGATCCAGCAGAAGGCGAAGGCGATGCCGAGCAGCACCATGGTGCGGTCGATCGGCACCGGCTGGTCCTGCGCCTTGCGGTCCTCGGCGGTGATCTTCGGCCTGGGCAGCAGAAAGAGATTGAGCGGCAGGCCGAGCACCATGTGCGCGACGGCCCAGGCGAGGCAGGTGTCACGCCAGCCGATGGTGGCGATGCCCCAGGCGGTGAGCGGCCAGCCCACGGTGCTGGCGAAGCCGGCGATCAGGGTGATGCCGGTGATCGGCTTGCGCGCGTCCTTGCCGTAGATGCGGCCCAAGGTGGCGAAGGCGGCGTCGTAGAGCCCCATGCCCATGCCCAGCCCGAGCGCCAGCCAGGCCAGGCCGAGCAGCACCGGCCCCTCGGCCAGCGCCAGCAGCACCAGGCCGGCGGCGAAGGTGACGTTGGAGATCGCCAGCACGGAGTGGCCGCCGACCGCGTCGATGCGCCACCCGACGCGCGGCCCGAGAAAGCCCGAGAGCAGCAGCGCGGCCGAGAAGGCGGCGAAGAACCACTGCGTCGACACGCCGGTGTCGCGCGCGATGACGTCGCCCAGCACCGCCGCCAGGTAGTAGCTCGAGGCCCAGGCCAGGGTTTGCGTCGTGCCGAGAACGATGACCGTCGGCAGCGTTCGATCGGACATGGCGCTGTCATGCCATGTTTCCAGAAGGATGGAAACACGAACAGACGCGGCGCTTGTCGGCGGCCAGTTGGCGTGGCATCAGCCTGGCGCCATCATCGTCGCGACAAGGGGGAGTTCTGAATGCGGCGCTTCATTGTGCTGCTGGCGCTGACACTTGCGGCGCCGGCCTGGGGGCAGACGCCGCGGGCGGGCTTCGTCAAGGATCCGCGCACCGGTTGCCAGGCCTGGGACGGGACAGGCACGGCCAACGGCGTCACGTGGTCGGGTTCCTGCAGTCGCGGCTACGCGTCGGGCACCGGCGTCCTGCAATGGTCGGTGAACGGCAAGCCGGCCGACCGCTACGAGGGCGAGCTGCGCAACGGCAAGGCGCACGGCCGGGGCGTCTACAGCTATTCCGATGGCGGTGTCTACGACGGCGAGTTCGTCGACGACAGGCGCCACGGGCGCGGCGCCTATCGCTACCGCGACGGGAGCGTCTACGAGGGCGAGTTCGCCACCGACAAGCGCCACGGTCGCGGCGTCTTTCGCTTCGTCGACGGCGGTGTCTATGAAGGCCAGTACCGCAACGACCGGCGCGACGGCCAGGGCGTCTATCGCTTCGCCGATGGCAGTCGCTACGAGGGCGGATGGCTGGACGGCAGGCGCCACGGCCATGGCACGATGGCGTGGGACGGCGGCGATCGCTACACCGGCGCCTGGCTGGCCGACAGGGTGCATGGACAAGGCACCATGACGACCGCCGACGGCCGCACCTTCAGCGGCATGTGGGTGAGCGGCTGCTTCAACGACGGCGGGCGACGGATGTCCGCCGGCCGGCCGCCCGACGAATGCGGCATCCGTAACCGTTGAAGGGGGCGCGCCGGGAGCGGCGTCGCACCGCCGCTCCCGGCGCTGATCGCTAAAGGTACCCCGAGCCCCTGATGCGGTCGATCTGCGACTCGCTCGCGCGGGCCGGGTCGCGGCGCGGGTCGCCGCGATAGTCCCAGCCGTCCTCGCGATAGGCGTCGCCGCGCAGCGAGGGATCGATCGGGCCATGCCGTTCCATGATCGCGCAGGCCATGTCCCACTGCGAGTCGGGAACGCGCGCCGTCACCAGCGTGCCGCCGCGCCTGACCGCCTCGGTGTATTCGTGCGCATGCTCGGGGGGAATGCCCGTGTCGCGCAGCGCGCTGACCAGGCCGCCGACGCCCGCGCCGGCCGCGCCGCCGGCCACCGCGCCCACGGCAGCCGCCGCCAGCCAGCCCGCGGCGACCACCGGACCCAGGCCGGGAATCGCCAGCAGGCCGATGCCGGCCAGCAGGCCGGCGGTGCCACCGGCGGCCGCGCCGATGCCGGCGCCGGTGCCGGTGGGCGAGCCCGGCAGCTCCGTCACCTCGGCATGGCCGCGCGCGACCTCCTTGCTGGCAATGATGCTGATGTCGACCGTCGGGATGCCGGCGGCCTCGAGGTCGCGCACCGTGTCGTTGGCGGCGCTGTATGAGGCATAGACGTGGCTGAGGGTCTTCATGGCCTCCTCCTTCGTCAGCGGGTGGGGGTGGTGGGCGCCGGCGTGGTTGCCGGCGCGGGCGTCGCGGGCGCGGGCGTTGTGGTCGGCGTCGCGGCCGGCGCGCCGCCGGCGTCGCTCACAACATTGCCCTTGTAGTCGATGGCGATGCCGACGCTCTTGCCGTCCATGGTCGCGGTGCCGCGCCAGATGCCGGCGTCGTCCTTCTTCAGCTCCGAGACGTCGGTGTAGCCGCGCGCCAGGGCGCGATCCTTGGCCTGGCCCTGGGTGAAGGAGTTGGCGCCCTTCAGCGGCGCGCCGGGATCGTTGGCCGCGGTCTTGAAGACGTCGCGCTTGCAGTTGTCCATGAACACCTGCTGGTCGATGCGCCCGTCCTCGGGGATGCGCACCTGGTGCATGCGCATGCCGGCGAGATAGCGGCCGGTTTCCTCGTCACTGAGCACGCCGTCGCCGTTGGCGTCGGCCTTCTTCCACAGATCGGTGCACTCGGTTTCGCTCATCGCGAACGCCGGCGCGGACAGGCACGCCAGCGCGAACAGGGCGGCGATGGGGCTCCGCATGGTGACCCTCCTCGATGATTCCGACCGCGGCGCAGGGGGAGCGCCGCCGACGCATCAACGCCGGAAATCGTCGGAGGGTTGCGCGCGAGCCCATGCTGAGGGGGGCGCAAAGATGGCCCCGCACGCAGGGGGAGAGGAGCGGCGGGGCCATCTGGAGCGGATGCCATTCAGTCGACAATACTCGCTCGCACCCACAACGCGCCGGACCTCGCGGGGTTGCACGGCCGGCGGCGCGATGAAGAGCAAGTGCCCGCCGCCTTGTGCTAGGGGGCTACCCAGCGGCGGGACACCCGCCATCGCCGGGCCGGTCAGAACCCGACGACAACTGCACGAATCAATGAGCCGTCGACCTGCGGGTTCCGTCGCCCCGGTGCCGTCGCCCCAGTTCCGTCGCCCCAGTTCCGTCACCATTGCGCGGCGCGGGCGAATCGGGCTTGCTCCCGGCGGGACGACGCCCGCACGGGAGGCGGCGATGCGGTTGAAGATCGTTGGCATGGCGCTGGCGTTGCTGTGCGCGACGTCCCCGGCGGCGGCGCAGGATCGCGGCGAGAACTGGCGGCTGTGCGCCAACAAGGACCGCGCGCCGCCCGACGTGCCGATCAAGGCCTGCACGGCGATCATCGAGGCGGCGCAGGAAACGCCGATCGATCTTGCCTCGGCCTACTACAATCGCGGCATCGCGCACGACGACAAGAAGATGTACGACCAGGCGATCGCCGACTACAGCGAGGCGATCCGGCTCGATCCCAGCGACGCCAGCCACTTCTACAATCGCGGCAACAGCCACAGCGCCAAGCGCGACCACGCGCGTGCCATCGCCGACTACAGCGAGGCGATCCGCATCAAGCCCGACCACGCCAGCGCCTGGGGCAATCGCGGCAACCAGTGGCAGCGCCAGGGCCAGTTCGACAAGGCGCTGGCGGACTACACCGGCGCGCTGCGCATCAATCCGCGGCACCTCAACTCGCTGAGCAGCCGCTGCTGGACCTATGTGCGGCTCGACCGGCTGGAGGATGCGCTGGCCGATTGCGACGCCTCGCTCGGCCTGCGGCCCCGGCACGCCGACACGCTCGACAGCCGCGGCTTCGTGCATCTGCGGATGGGCAATCTCGACGCGGCGATCGCCGACTACGACGCGGCGCTTCTCCTCGATCCGCGACAGGCGACCTCGCTCTACGGCCGCGGCATCGCAAAGCGGCGCAAGGGCGACGCCGCGGGCGCCGCCCTCGACATCGAAGCGGCGGTGAAGCTCAGCGCCAACATCGCGCGCGAGATGCAGCGATACGGGCTGAAGTGAGTCCGGGTCGGGCGCGCCATGATCGAGTGGACGATCTCGCAGCCGCGCCGCCTGGTCAGCGCCACCGTCGTCGGCCGCGCGCTGCCCGAGCACTTCGAGGCCTATATCGTGGCCGTCGATGCCGCCGGCGCCGCGCCCTATCGCAAGCTGTTTCGTGTCATGACGGCGGACGCCGTCGATCCGCGCGACATCCCGGCAATCGCCGCCGTGGTGGTGAAGCACGGCAGGAGTGCCGCCAAGGTCGGCCCGGTGGCCATCGTCGTGAACTCGCGCGAATCGAATCTGCTGGCCGACTGGTTCAAGAGCCTCGCCTCGCTCGAGCGACCGGTGCGCATCTTCCAGCAGGAGGGCGCGGCGCTGGCCTGGCTCGACGGTATCGCGCCGCCGCCGGCGTCAACCTAGGGGGTGCGTCGCCGGCTGGCGCTGCCGCGCGAGGAACGTGCGCATGCGGTCCTGCTGGCGGTTCCAGCGCTTCTTGTAGAGCTTGGCGATAACGAGATCGTTCTCGTCGCGGGCGACCGTGTACTTCCGCTGCAGCGCCTGGTTGATGCGCACCAGCTCGTCCCATTCGCGTTCGCGGCTCAAAGGCGCAGTCATGGCTGGCCTCCTTTGCGAGTGCCGCCATCAGCGCATGCCGGGCCGGCGCTGTCACGAAGCGGCCGGCCGAATCCTGTGAAAGAGCGGTCGCTCGATTAGACTGTCCAGTCGACAGAATCCGGCATCTCACGCGCCAGCCGGGCGCAGCCGCGCGACCGGGCGGTCGGGTCGGGCAAAGTGCAGCAGCTCGAGCACCGCCTCGTCGTCGAGCGTCACGCCGTAGCTCGCGACCACGGCCAGAAGGTGCGGGCGGGCGCCCAGGATCTCGAGCACCTCGTAGGTGCGGCTCACCAGTTCGGGAGGCGGCAGTGCGGTGAGCTGGTCCGCCGTCTCCTGGTCGCAGCCGTGGTGCTGCAGCAGGGCGCGCAGCTCGCGGGCGATCGCCTGCTGGGTCGGGGAGGGCGGGGCGGCCTGGTGCATGAGCCATGAACGCCGAACCCTGTGCAGTGGTGCCCGATCGCCGTGTGACGCCGTACAGGGGCGGAGTTTCACGGGCGGGATTTCGCAGCGATACCGCCGATTTGGATCATTCTGCGTTGGCTGGGCGACCCGGCCCGGGCGTATCTGTTGGCATTTCAATCAGGGCATTTGCGCCATGGCGACCGGCAAATTGACGATTCTACTGGTCGAGGACGACACCGACATCCTCGAGGAGATCGCGGGCTACCTGAGGCGACGGCAGTACGAGGTCGTGACCGCGCCGGATTTCGGCAGCGGCCGCCTGGCGCTGGCCGACGAGGGTCGCTACCCCGATGTCCTGGTCACCGACGTGCATCTGCCCGACGGCGACGGCCTGGACCTGCTCGAGCACGTCAACAGCCGCACGCCGCCGCCGCCCCGGCCGCGGGTGATCGTCATGACCGGCCATCTCGACGCGCAGAAGGTCGGCCAGGCCCAGCGCGACGGCGCCGAGACTGTTCTGCTCAAGCCGTTCAGCCTCGGCACGCTGCTGCAGCAGCTGCGCACCGGCGAAGCATGAGCGCAGCCGTCGCCCTGTGGCGGCAGCGCCGCGAGTATCTCGGCGCCATCGGCCGCAAGGGCGCACTGCTGGCGGCGGTCGCCGGGCTCCTCCTGCTGCTGGCCTTCGCCGCCGCCGTGGCGACGGTACAGTCGCTCAGCCGGCCGGCGAAGCCCTATGAAAGCGTGACGGCCGAGCTCGCCCAGCTGCTGACCGAGGTCGGCGGCTCCGGCATGGCGCTGCTGGCCGCGATCGCCACGATCGATGGCGTGGGGCGCATGGACGAGGCGCGCGAGCGCTGGCAGATGGCGTCCGCCCGCATCGGCCAATTCTGCGATGGCAGGGACAGGGCCGACGGCGTGCCGCGAATCTACCTGTGCGACCGCCTGCTCGGCGCGCGCGCGTCGATCGATCGCGACCTGCTGCGCACCTATCCGCTATCCGCCGCCGACATCGACCGCGTCGCGACCGAGCTGACGCGCCTGGTCGACTTCCTCAGAGCCTATGGCCGCGCGCATCGCGAGCAGGCCGCCGAGGCCCAGGCCGCGATCGGCGAGCAGCGTTCGCTGATGGTGATGCTGGTGATCGGCACCGGCGGCGCCATGGCCGCGAGCTTCGTGCTGTTCTACGTCGTCGCCGGCGCCGCCACCGCCAATCGCAACGGCCGCCTGGCGGCCGAGCGCTCGGAGAAGGCGGCGATCGAGACCCGCCAGCAGCTGATGGAGGCGATCGAGGCGATTCCGGTGGGCTTCGGCCTCTACGACCGCGACGGCCGCATGGTGATGTTCAACGAGCGCCTGGCCGCGCTCAGCCCGCAGAGCTATACGCCCGACATCGTCGGGCTGCACTTCGAGGAGATCATCGACCGGCACATGGCCTGCCGCCAGACCGACGAGGAGGAGCGCCGGCGTGTCGGCGACCGGCTGCGCGCCCGTTTCCGCAGCCAGCAGCCCGGAGACCTGCAATGGATGCCGGGCGGCCGCTATTTCGAGTCGAACGAGATCCATACGCCGAGCGGCTACATCGCCTCGTGTCGGGTCGACATCACGGCGCTTAAGCAGCGCGAGGCTGAGCTCGAGGCGAGCGAGGCGCGCTACCGACAGGTCGTCGACTCGATGATCGACGCCGTCTTCACCTCGGGTTCGGACGGGCTGACCTATGTCAGCGGCGCCGCGCAGCCCGTGCTCGGCATGCCGGCCGGCGAGGCTATCGGCCTGAAGCCCGCCGACATGTTCCACGCCGAGGACATGCCGCGCATGCTGGATTGCCTGCGCGCCCTGCGCCGCGATCCCGGCTCGGTGCAGACCGTGCGGCTGCGCACCGGCGGCCGGCTGGCGAGCGGACGCTGGATCGAGATGCGCTTCACCGCCTCCGGTCCGGCCGATTCGCGCGGCCACTATCCGCTGATCGGCGTGCTGCGCGACATCGATGCCCAGGTCCAGCTCGAGCAGGCGCAGCGCGACGACATGATGAAGATGCGCTCGATCGTCGAATCGAGTGGCGCGCTGATCGCGCTGGTCGACGGCGAGCAGCGTGTCGTGCTCGCCAACCGCACCTTCCTCGACGCCGCCGGCAGGACTCTGGGGCAGGTCATCGGCCGGCGCTACGAGGAGGTCGTCGATTGCGGCGACGCCGCGCCGGCGCTCGCCGCCTGGCTCGCCGGCGAGCAGCGCGAGACCTTCGCCTTCGACCAGGTGATCCGCTCGGGCGGCCGGCGCCGCGTCGTGCGCGTCAGCGCCAGCCACGTGCACGACGTGGACGGGCGCGTGAACTACAGCCTGCTGCTGGGCGTCGACGAGACCGAGCGGCGTCAGGCCGAGACGCGCGCCATCGACGCCTCCAGGCTGGCGACGCTGGGCGAGATGGCCACCGGCATGGCGCACGAGATCAACCAGCCGCTGACCGTCGTGCAGTTCGCCGTCGACGCCATCGAGGCCGACCTCGAGGACAACCTGCATCGCGACGATCCCGAGACCTATGTCGCCGAGGCTGCGCGCCACATCGCACGCGTGCGCAACCAGGCGCAGCGCGCCGCCGGCATCGTGCGCCGCCTGCAGGGCTTCGCGCGGCGCGGCGACGAGGTGGCGCAGGCCTTCGACGTCGCCGAGGCGATCCGCGTCGGCGTCGACCTCGTGGCCGAGCAGATGCGGCTCGAGCGGATCGCGGTCGCGCTCGACCTGCCGGCCGACCTGCCGCCGGTGCACGGCCACGCCACCCGCCTGCAGCAGGTGGTGATCAACCTGATGATCAACGCGCGCGACGCCATCGTCGAGGCGCGCGCCGGCGCCGAAGGACCGGTGCGCCACGAACGCATCGACATCCGCGCCGCCCACGACATGAAGGCCGACCGGGTGGTGATCGAGATCGCCGACAGCGGCAGCGGCATCCCCGAGCACGTGCTGCCCCGTCTCTTCGAATCGTTCTTCACCACCAAGCCCAGGGGCAAGGGCACCGGGCTCGGCCTGTCGATCAGTACCGACATCGTCGCCGAGATGAAGGGCGCGATCACCGCCGAGAACCGCGCCCAGGGCGGCGCGCTGTTCCGGCTCAGCTTCCCCACGATCGAGCGGATCCCGGCCGCGGCGTGAGCCGCCTGTCGCGCCAGTCGCCGACGTGGCCGGTCGCGGATGCCGGCAGGCGTGGCTGAGAGCGGACGTTGCGAGCTCGACCTGCGAACCGATGCCCGTCGCGATCAGGACTCGTCCAAAGCCCGGTGGGGCATGAGCGGGGAGGGCTGCAGAACGTCGGCAGCCGCCAACAGGCGAACGAGCGCGCTCCTGCGGTTCACGCCGGTCTTGGCGTAGATGCGCTTGACGTGCGTGCGCACCGTCTCGGGCGCGACCTTCAGGGCGAGCGCAGCGGTACCGATGCTGCCCGCCTTGACGATTTCCAGCGCAACACGCGCCTCGGTTGGCGTGAAGCCGTAAAGCGCGCGCAGGGTTTCCACGGACGGTCCGGCCTGCCGTTCCGGGTCGATCAGGAAGATCGCGGCGACACTGCCGCGCGCATCGGCGGCGAGAATGGACGCAAGGATGCCCTTGAGCGGGCTGACCAGGACGGAAAGCGGCAGCCGCCCGGACTCGCGCGCCAACGGCAGGGCACCGCCCGGACCGCCATTGAGGGCGGAAGCGATCAGTCCAAGCAGCAGGTGGTTCTGGGCGCGGTGTCTGGCCCTGACCGTGCCATCCTCAAGCACGATGGCATCGCGCGCCGCGGCGAGTCGCGAAACGGACGCATTGGCGAACAGGACGCGCCCGCCGCGACCGACCAGAAGCACGGCGGATGTCAGCTGATCGAGCGCACCGAGTGCGATGCGCTCCGTCGCCTGGCTGCGTTCCAGCACGGAGCGCAGTTGCACGGCGCGCCGTATGTGCGGCAGGAACCGTTGAGTGCGCGCAAGCTCGCTGCGGGTGAACGGCCCCTGGTCCGCCGACCGGTGGATCGAAAAGCCGACCAGAGAGCTTGGACCATCGTTGGTCTTGAACAGCGCACCGTGGGCAATATCAAGAGGTTCGAGAACTTCGCCGTAGAACCCGGTCCTGCGCATTCTGTCGAGGGGTGCAAACGAATCGCCCGCCACGGGTACGCACACCGGGTGTGCAAGCATGTGCCGCGCCCAGAGATTGTCAACGTGCCTCTCGCTCCACGTCTGCGTCGCTCGGGGATCGACGCGATAGAGACTCACGAAAGGCACGGGGCCGGGTTTCCTCGACAAGACGTGAAAAACAGCGTTCCGGCCGCCGATCCGATCGCACAACAGGGACAGCACATCCGGCAGCGCGTCGAGGTCTTCGACCGTATCGTAAATGCGCTCAACGAGCTCGTTGTCGTCCCTGAGCATGGCACCGAATCCCCCGCTCCGCGCGCCAACAAACATTATACCCGAACGGCAATGCCTCAGCCAGTTCAGCACTCTTCACCGTGCTGCCGCATGACGGCGCGATCAGCCAGTTTTCAACCTGCGAACGGTGCGCCGTCCCCCGATCGGGGGACGCACGCCGCGCTCAGCTTGGACATCATGGGAGCATGCGGATATGGATGCGCCTGGCGTTCTTCAGCATGACCTTGGTCTTCTCCGAGGCCGCCCTGGCTCATGGTGACGCCGACTGGATCCAGAAGAACTCGCAGTTTGTCGACCGATTCGGACGTCATTGCTGCGGCCCCAAGGATTGCGAGCGAATCCCTGAAAGCTGGATTCGCGAGGAGGGTATCGACATCTACGTGCTGCCCACGCGACAGCGGTTCAGAAAGGGTCAGCGCGGCACCTACCAGAGCCGGGACGAGCACTGGTGGTGGTGCAAGGCTCGCCAGCTGCCGGGTCAGAGCCGGCCGCCGGCAGCCTGCATCTTCTTCCCGTTCCACGGCCACTAGCGTGGGGAGTCGGATTGCGCCGATATCAGTTGCGTCGTGCGCCCGCGCTCAAATCGCCAGCGAATAGCTCGTGCTGCGGCCGCCCGCCGGATCGCGGACCAGGATGCCACGCGCGAGGAGGTCGTTGATGTCGCGCAGCGCGGTGTCGGGCGAGATCTTCGCCAGCCCCTCGCCCATTTCGACGAGGTCAGCTTGCCCTCGAAGCCGTCGAGCAGGCGGTTGACGACAAGGCGCTGGCGCTCGCTCGGCGCCTGGTCGGCGAGCGCCTTGAAGATGCGCGCCTTGCGCAGCACCTGGGCGGGGATGTGCTCGGCGCCGTCGAAGGCGCGGTCGAGGCAGCCGAGGAACCAGCGCAGTCACGCGCCGATGTCATGGATATTGTTCACCGCAAGCGCAACAGTATTCACCGCAGAATGTGCGGCGAACATTCCGGCATTCGCCGCATCCGTATGCGGTTCAGCGAATAATCAAACTAAATACGATATGGCGCATAAGCTATTTGCGAACGCCGGCCACGCTCCTCTCGGATGCCCGCTCGATCCCCCGGGCGATCGCATATGCCACTCAAGTGGTCGGAGCGCGCCACTCCAGAGTGGCGCGCCCCGACCAGGGAGCTTCGTTCAAGGCGTTTGGGTTGCGGCGCTCCAGCACCCCGAAGACGATCGTCCCGCTCAGTCGCCCGACGCCAGCCCGTCGAGCCACTCGCTGGCGAGCTGGCGGGTGGGAAAGACCGCGATCGGCCGGAGGCTCGACTCGGTGCCGTCTTCGAACTGCATCACCAGCTCCAGGGCCCTGGCGGAATCGAGGACGAAGGCCACGGGGCCGAGCGCGCCGTCGTCCGCCGCCGCGTTGGTCATGCGGGCGAGCTCGCGGATCTGCGCCGGGTTGATGTCGACGGAGGCGTGCGAGAGGTCGTGGAGCTTGGCGTAGCCCGTCGCGCCCGTCCGGCGCATGTCGGCGATGAACGCCGCCCAGTCCGCGGCGGAGACCCTTCCCGACCACATCGCTTCCACTCTCCGCGTCTCGGTCGACACGCTCCATTCGATCGGCATGCACGGCTTCCCGGGCGGCAAGAGGGGCGAGGACGCTCTGCTCGGCACTACGTCGACCGGACGCAGCAGACTTGATAGACTCGATCGGCGGCTCGTTCATTTGAAATATTGCCAGGTGTTTTCAGTGATTTCTGTCGCCATGGGCGTGGTCGACGGGTGCCACTCTCCCGGTGGTGGTCGATCCGGTGCATCGGGGCGAATACTGACACCGCCTAGTATCGAACGCCGGACACGGTATAGACTTGGGTAAAAGAAGAGGACGACTCCTGCGGAGTATTCTGGGAGTTCGACGATGGGTGGGGATACGCCAGTTCGCGGGCAATCGCTGACGGTCGATGTCGAGAATTCGATCAACCGGCGCGTGTTCGAGACTTCGCTCGACCTGATCATGGTCACTGATCGCGGTGGCCGGATCCTGCGCATCAGTCCGAGCGTCAGGGCATTGCTCGGCTACGCCCCGGCCGAGGTCGAAGGCCACGTCGCCAGCGACTTCATCCACCCCGAGGATCTCGATCCGACCCGTTCGGAGATGCGGGTGGCGCGCAAGGGCCGCGCGACGCGCTATTTCGACTGCCGCTACATGCACCGCGACGGCCATGCCGTGGCCCTGAACTGGACCGGCGTGTGGTCGGAGGCGGACCAGCATCATTTCTTCATCGGCCGCGACATGACCGAGGTCAACCGCATCGCCGGCGTGCTGCGCCAGTCGCAGAAGATGGAGGCGGTCGGCCAGCTCACCGGCGGGCTGGCGCATGATTTCAACAACATCCTGCTGGTGATCCTGGGCAACCTCGACGTCATCGAGGAGGCGCACGACATCGGCGAGGACACGCGCGCCATGCTGGCCGAGATCGGCAGCGCCGCGCTGCGCGCCGCCGAGCTGACGCGCCAGCTGCTGGCCTTCTCGCGCCAGCAGCCGCTGCAGCCGGAAATCACCAACCTCAACGAGCTGGTCGCCGCGCTGGGCAAGCTGCTGCGCCGCACGCTGGGCGAGCAGATCGTCATCGACGAGCGGCTGAGCCCGACGCTGTCGCCCACGGTGGTCGATCGCACGCAGTTCGAGTCGGCGCTGCTCAATCTGTGCGTCAACGCGCGCGACGCCATGCCGCTTGGCGGGCGGCTGATGGTCGAGACCGGCAATGTCGAGCTCGACGAGGACTACGCGGCGGAGAACCCGGACGCCAGGCCCGGCCGCTACGCCATGCTGGCGGTGACCGATACCGGCACCGGCATGTCCCGGCAGGTGCTGGAGCACGTCTTCGAGCCGTTCTTCACCACCAAGGAAGTGGGCAAGGGCACCGGGCTCGGCCTGAGCATGGTCTACGGCTTCATCAAGCAGAGCCACGGCCACATCAAGATCTACAGCGAGGTCGGCCAGGGCACCTCGGTGAAGATCTACCTGCCGGCGGCCGCCGGGCAGCACGCCGAGGACGCGCCGGCCCGCGGCGCGGCGCCGGCCGGCGGCGGCGAGCGCGTGCTGCTGGTCGAGGACGACGCCCAGGTGCGCGCCAGCGTCCGCCGCCAGCTCGACAGTCTCGGCTACCGCGTGAGCGAGGTCGACAGCGGCGAGGCCGCGCGGCGCCTGCTGGGAGAGGACGGCGCCTTCGCCTTCGACCTCGTGCTGAGCGACGTGGTGATGCCGGGCAAGGTCAACGGCATCCAGCTCGCCGAGGCGATCGCGCGCACCCGGCCCGACGTGCGCATCATCCTGATGTCGGGCTACACCGAAAACGCGATGCTGCAGGACGGCCGGCTGGGTGAGGGCACCCGCCTGCTGATCAAGCCGTTCCGCAAGGTCGAGCTCGCCCAGGCGCTGCGCGAGGCGCTGTCGGCCGCGCGCTAGCGCGACGAGCCCGAATTCGGCGCCGCCCTGTCATCCCGAGCGCAGCGAGGGATCCAGGCTGGCCCTGGATCCCT